>JACSRI010000063.1 GCA_014879845.1 Opitutaceae bacterium | reverse complement strand
TCCGTCGTCTCGCAGGGTGCGCATGCCCTGCTCGAGGGCCTTGCGGCGCAGGATGAGCGCCGGGGCCTTTTTGGTGATGAGCTCACGCAGGCTGTCGCTCATGCGCAGGAGTTCGAAGATGCCGAGGCGGCCGCGGTAGCCGGTGTCGTGGCAGGTCTCGCAGCCCCGGCCGTAGAAGAACTGCCGGCCATGCCGGTCGTCGCTCGCGAGGCCGAGTTGCTGCAGCAGGCTCGCATCGGGCTCGAAGGGCGTCCGGCACTCCGTGCAGATGCGCCGCACGAGGCGCTGCGCGACGATCGCCTCGAGCGCCGAGGAGATGAGGAACGGCTCCACGCCCATGTCGACCAGGCGCGTGACCGCGCCGGCGGTGTCGTTGGTATGCAGCGTGGAAAGCACGAGGTGACCGGTGAGCGAGGCCTGCACGGCGATCTGTGCCGTCTCCAGATCGCGGATCTCGCCGACCATGATCACGTCGGGATCCTGGCGCAGGAACGAGCGCAGCGCGGAGGCGAAGGTGAGACCGACCTGAGGGTTCACGCCGACCTGCATGATGCCCTCGATGTCGTACTCGACCGGCTCCTCGGCGGTGAGGATCTTCAAGTCGAGCGTATTGATCGCGCGCAGGCAGCTGTAGAGCGTGGTGGTCTTGCCCGAGCCGGTCGGCCCGGTGACGACGACGATGCCGTTGGGTCGGCGAATGATCTCCTGGGTGGAGCGAAAGACATCCTCCGGCATGCCGAGGTTTTCCAGGTCGAGCTGGACGACGGAGCGATCGAGCACGCGCAGCACCACGCTCTCGCCGAACTGTGTCGGAAGTGTGGAGACGCGCAGGTCGACGGGGCGGCCGGCGACGGTGAGCTTGATGCGACCATCCTGCGGCACGCGGCGCTCGGCGATGTTGAGGTTGGCCACGACCTTGAGCCGCGAGATGATCGGCAGCGCGAGGTTCTTGGGCGGAGGCGCCATCTCGTAGAGCGCGCCGTCGATGCGGTAGCGGATCTTGAACTCGGTCTCGAAGGGCTCGAAATGGATGTCCGAGGCCTTGTCGCGGATGGCCTGCGAGAGGACCAGGTTGACGAAGCGGATGATCGGCGCCTCCGAGGCCATGGCCTCGATGTCCTCGGTCGTGAGCTGGTCCTCGGCCGTGCCTGGGACCACCTGTCCGGTGCCGAGTTCGGTGAGCAGGTTCTCGATCGACTCGTCCTCGCTGCCGTAGAACTGCGCGATGAGCGAGTCGACCGTCTCGGGGTCGGTCACGACCAGGCGCACGTCGCGTCGCAGCGCGAAGGTGAGATCGTCGACGATTTGGCTGTTGAAGGGATCGCGCGCGAGCAGGTCGATCGTGGAGGTGTCGGCCCGCAGGGGGATGACGCCGTACATGCGCGCCATGGCGGGCTCGATGAGCGTGACCACCTCCTCGGGAATCACGCGCGTGGGCTGCGCGATGTATTCCCAACCGAGATAGTCGGCCACGACCTTGAGCAACGACGGCCGGTCGAAGATGTCGTGGTCGATGAGCAGGCGCGAGAGGGACTTGCCCGATTTCTGCGACTCATCGTGGAGGTCGTGCAGACGCTCGCCGGCGACGAGGCTGCGCTCCTTCAGGAGCTCGTAGAGGGCAAGATTCTCGCTATCGAACATGGATCACACGGCCCGGCGGGCCGCGCGATCAGAGATCCTTCAGCTTGGCGCCGGAGGCGAGGAGTTTCTCGCGCATGACCGTCGGGTCCTGGCAGTGCTCCATGGCCTCGTCCGCACTGATGACGTCGCGGTTGTAGAGGGCCTGGAGGTGGGCATCGAGGGTCATCATGCCGAGGTTGGCGCCCATCTGGATGTCGGAGTTGATGCGGTAGCTCTTGTTGTCGCGGATCAGCTGGGCGATCGAGCTGGTCGTGACCATGAGCTCGAAGGCGGCGACGCGCCCGCCGCCCTGCTTGCGGCAGAGGGCCTGGGAAATCACGGCGATGAGCGACGAGGCGAGCTGCGTGCGGATCATCTCCTTCATGTTCGCCGGGAAGGCGTCGACGATGCGGTCGACCGTCTTGGCCGCGCCGTTGGTATGCAGCGTGCCAAACACGAGGTGGCCGGTCTCAGCCGCGCTGATCGCGGCCTCGATCGTCTCGAGGTCGCGCATTTCGCCGACGAGGATGATGTCGGGGTCCTGGCGCAGGGCGCGGCGGATGGCCTCGGAGAACGAGGGCACGTCGACGCCGATCTCGCGCTGCGTGACCACACAATGCTTGTGGTTGTGGTAGTACTCGATCGGGTCCTCGATCGTGATGATGTGGCCGTCGCGGTTCTCGTTGATGTAGTTTACCATCGAGGCGAGCGTGGTGGACTTGCCGGAACCGGTCGGTCCGGTGACGAGGATGAGCCCGCGCGGGCGGTAGAGCAGTTCCTTGACCTTGTCGGGCAGTCCGATGTCGCGCAGACCGAAGAGCGTATTCGGGATCTGGCGCAGGACCATGCCGTAGCAGCCCTTGGCGCGGAAGACCGAGACGCGGAAGCGCGCCTTCTCACCAAAGGCGAAGCCGAAGTCGGCGCTGCCCTGGGTCTTGAGCTGCTGCTGGAAGAAGTCCGGCGTGATCGAAAGCATCAGCGCCTCGGTGTCGTCGGGCTTGAGCAGTGGGCCGTCCACCGGGGTCATGTCGCCACTCACGCGCAGCGTCGGCGCCTGGCCCACGTGGATGTGGAGGTCGGAAGCGTTCGTCTCGACCACGAGGTCGAGCAGGTCGTTCATTTCGTAGCTCATCCGGAGGAAGGTCTGAGGGTTTCTCCCCGTTGTATCGGCACCGAGCCGCCTTCTCCGGACCCCGGCGGGGGCGGATAAACACTTTCTTAAAAGACGGGGAGCGCGCTCGTGGTGCCGCGGGCCTCAGGCCGGGCGGGAGCAGGGCGCGGGGCGATCGGTCCGTGGCGATGGGCCTGATCGCGGCCCGGCCGGCGGCCTCCGTGCCACCCGCTCAGTTCTCGTCGCCGATCGTGGTCGAGATGACCTCCTCGATCGTCGACTGGCCGGCGAGGACCTTGCGCAGGCCGTCGTCGCGCATCGTCCGCATGCCGAGCTCGCGGGCGCGTTTGCGCAGCACATGGGCGGTGGCGGACTCGTAGATGAGGCGCTGAATCTCCTCGTTGACCAGGAAGAGTTCAAAGATGCCCATGCGTCCGCGGAAACCGGTGTTGCCGCAATACGGGCAGCCCTTGCCGTGCTCGAGGCGCACGCCGGCGAGCGCGCCCGGATCAAATCCCAGCGTACGGAGCGCGCGCAGGTCGGGCGCGTAGGGCTCCTTGCAGCGCGAGCAGATCCGGCGCACGAGGCGCTGGGCCATGGTCGCGCGCAGCGCGGTGGAGACGAGGAAGGGCTTGATCCCGAGGTCGATCAGGCGCGTGACGGCGCTGGGCGCGTCGTTCGTGTGCAGCGTGCTGAACACGAGGTGCCCGGTGAGCGAGGCGTTGATCGAGATCTCCGCGGTCTCGAGGTCGCGAATCTCGCCGATCATGATCACATTCGGCGCCTGGCGGAGCATGGCGCGCAGGGCGGAGCCGAACGTCATGCCGATCTCACTACGCACGGGCACCTGGTTGATGCCGTTGATCTGATACTCGACCGGCTCCTCCACCGTGATGATCTTCCGGTCCGGCCGGTTGATGTGGTTGAGGCAGGCGTAGAGCGTGGTCGTCTTGCCTGAGCCGGTGGGGCCGGTGATGAGGATGATGCCGTCGGGCAGCGCGATGAGTTTCTCGAAGCTGGCCTGGTCGTCGCTGAAGAAGCCGAGCTCGGGCAGGCCGAGGAGCAGGCCCTCCTTGTCGAGGATACGCATGACCACGCTCTCGCCGTGCGAGGTCGGCAGGCAGGAGACGCGCAGGTCGATGGTCTTGCCGCCGACGGTGAGCTGGATGCGGCCGTCCTGGGGGACGCGCTTTTCCGCGATGCTCATGTTGGCCATGATCTTGATGCGCGAGATCATGGCCAGTTGCAGGCGCTTGGGCGGGCTCTCCACCTCGTGCAGCACGCCGTCGATGCGGTAGCGCACGCGGAAGCGTTTCTCGAGCGGCTCAAAATGGATGTCCGAGGCGCGGCGATTGAACGCCTCCGTGATGATCACATGGACGAGGCGGATGATCGGCGCGTCGGAATCGGTCGCGACACGGTCGTCGCCGTGATCGCCCGCGGCCGCCGCGGCGGGCGTTTCCGCCGCCCGCTCGGCCCCGCCCTCCTCGCCGGGAGCGAGGTCGCGAAGGAAGCTCTGCACCGTCTCGCCCTCGGCCACGTAGTGGCGCGCGATCGCGGCATCGATGTCGGCCCGCGCGGCGAGCACGGGCTCGATGTGGCGTTTGAGCACGTGGGTGAGCGTGTCGAAGGCGCCGGAGTCGAAGGGATTGCTGAGGGCGAGGACGAGGGCGCCGGGGTTGAGTTCGACGGGAAACACACGGTAGCGCACGGCCATGTCGCGCGTGATCGCGTCGAGCGCGGACGGATGCGGACGGTGGCGCGAGAGGTCGATCACCGGCATCGCATACTCTTCGCCGAGGACGCGGAGGATTTCCGCGGACTTGACCATGCCCTGCTCGACGAGCACGTCGCTCACCGCCTTGGGCGCGCCGTTCGGATCACTCTCGCGCAGCGCCGAACGCACACGCGCGACCATCTCGGCCGCGACGAGCCCCTTCTCCACCATCAGTTGAACAACAAAATCGTCCTGGGCGGACACGGTGTGGAAAGGTGCGTCGTGGAAATCGCCGAACGACGCGGGGCGCGCGCTCAGCGGGAGAGCGAGAGCAGGAATTCTGCGTTGGACCGGGTTTTCTTCAACCGCTGAATGAGCATCTCCATCGCCTCGAAGGCCGGCACGCCGAGCATGATGCGGCGCAGGCCGTAGATCTTGAGCAACTCATCCGGATGGTAGAGCAGCTCCTCCTTGCGCGTGCCCGAGCGCTCGAAGTTGATCGCGGGGAAGATGCGCTTGTTGACGAGGTCGCGGTCGAGGTGGAGCTCCATGTTGCCGGTGCCCTTGAACTCCTCGAAGATGATGTCGTCCATGCGGCTGTTCGTGTCGATGAGCGCGGTGCCCATGACCGTGAGCGAACCGCCGCCCTCGATGTTGCGCGCGGCGCCGAAGAAGCGCTTGGGCTTCTGCAGCGCGGTGGCCTCGAGGCCGCCGGACATGATCTTGCCGCTGTTGGAGGCGAGCGCGTTGTAGGCGCGGCCGAGGCGGGTGATCGAGTCGAGCAGGATGACGACGTGCTCACCCTTCTCGACCAGGCGCTTGGCCTTTTCGCTGACCATCTCGGCGGCGTGCACGTGGCTCTCCGGCGACTCGTCGAAGGTCGAGGCGATGACCTCGCCCTTGGTGTTGCGGCGGAAGTCCGTCACCTCCTCGGGCCGCTCGTCGACGAGCAGGATGATGAGTTTCGCGGTCGGGTGATTGGTCGCGATGGAGTTCGCGATGCCCTGCAGGAGGATCGTCTTGCCCGTGCGCGGCGGCGCGACGATGAGGCCGCGCTGGCCGAAGCCGATGGGCGTGAGGATGTCGACGCAGCGCATGGAGACGTCGACCTTCGAGGGCGCGTCGGTGGACGGGACCTCGAGGAAGATGCGGCTGGT
>JACSRI010000150.1 GCA_014879845.1 Opitutaceae bacterium | reverse complement strand
ACTGCGCGCCGACGGCGACGCCCGGCCGCGCGCGCCACGCGTCCGCCGATCCACGCCGCCGTCGCGTACATGACCGGGAAGCCCAGGCCTCCGACCACGATGAGGATCATGACGATCGACTGCACGGCGCTATTGCCGCGCACGACCGGATCATAGAGCCCGCCCGACCAGACCGAGAAGCCGGCGTTACAGAACGCCGAGATGCTGTGAAACACCGCCGGGAACCAGCCGCCGCCGCGCGGATCCGCGCAGCCGGCCATGGCGTCGTGCAGCGCCCAGGCGCCGGCCGCCTCGAAGGTGAAGGTCATGAGAAACATCAACGGCAGCGTGCGGCTGATGCGGCCGAGGTTGTCCTCGCTCAGGAGGTCCTGCAGCAGCACGCGCCCACGCAGCGAGATCGAGCCGAAGATGGCCGCGAGGAATGTCGTGAGCGTCATCACTCCGAGTCCGCCCACCTGGATGAGCACGAGGATGATGACCTGGCCGGTCCGCGTGAACGTGGCCTCTGTATCCACGACGTTGAGGCCGGTGACGCACACCGCGCTCGTGCTCGTGAAGAAGGCGTCGAGCCAGGAAATGCTGTCGACGGTCGCGCGCGGCATCTTGAGCAGGGCCGTGCCGATGACGATCATCACGCCGAAGGTCACGATCATCACGCCGCCGGCCGACACGCGGCGCACTGCAAAGATTTCCTGAAGCCGGAGGATCTTCAGCCCGAGATGCACGAGCACCGGGATCTGCGTGAGCGCGATGAAGAGGAAGGTGAGCTCCGCGACCGCGGCTTTCGGAAACAGGACCTGCAGCGACTCGAGCGTGACGCGAAACTCGAAGGCCATGACCCCGCACAGCAGTGCAAGCAGCAACTCGGGCCACCGGCGCCGGGCCCACTCCCGCTTGGGCGCGGCCACCATCAGACGGCCAAGTTGGCACACCGCATAGGTCGCGAGCACCAGGCGCGACGCGATCTCCATCCACGGGAGCAGCTCGGACTCGTGCTCCCATCCCGCGACAGCGACGATCAGCCCGAGTGCGGCGAGGCCGGTGCACGCCAGCAGCGTGCGGAAAAAGAGGGCCCAGCGCGCCCGGGAGTTCTCGGATCCGGTGTGCTCCACGACTGGGTCAGCCTGCCACCTGCCCTGCGCGCGTCGAGCCGGTCCTGCGATCCGCGCGAGGTCCGAGCCCGACCCGAGGTCTCCGGCACCTTCACAGCGGCCGTCATCATGGACACACGACGGTGATGGCCGCCTGCGTCACCACGCAAGGACCGGGGCCCCGTGTCGCAGCCACGAGACCAGGACTCCGAAGGCTTTCGGCGACTCGAGCGCGCCGGGGTCAACCGACCTTCTCGTCGAGGAAGGCGATGAGCTCGGCCTCGGAGATGCGCTTTTGCTGCAGCGTGTCGCGGTCGCGGATGGTGAACGTGCCGTCCTTCTCCACCGTGTCGAAGTCGATGGTCACGCACCACGGCGTGCCGATCTCGTCCTGGCGGCGGTAGCGGCGGCCGATCGCGCCGGCCTCGTCGTAGAACACGTTCCAGCGGCGCTTAAGGCGCTTGTAGAGCTGCTGCGCGCGCTCGACGAGGTGGGGCTTATTCTTGAGCAGCGGGAAGACGCCGACCTTGTAGGGCGCGATGCGCGGGTGCAGGCGCAGAACCGTGCGCTTTTCACCTTCGACCACGTCCTCGTAGTAGGCGCTCACGAGCACGGCGAGGAGGATGCGGTCCACGCCGACGGCGGGCTCGATGACGTGCGGGACGAATTTCTGCTTCGTCGCCTCGTCGAACATCTCCATCGGCTTGCCGGAGAATTTCGCGTGCTGCTTGAGGTCGTAGTCGCTGCGCGCGGCGATGCCCCAAAGCTCCTGCACGCCGAACGGATACTTGAACATGATGTCCACCGTGCGGCGCGAGTAGAACGCGAGTTTCTCCTTCGGGTGCTCATGCAGCGAGAGTTGTTCGCGCGGAATGCCGATGGAGACGAGCCAGTCCTGGCACCACTGCAGCCACTCCTCGTGGCACTTGAACCAGTCGGCGTCGGGATGAATGAAATACTCCATCTCCATCTGCTCGAACTCGCGCGAGCGGAAGATGAAGTTGCGCGGCGTGATCTCGTTGCGGAACGACTTGCCGACCTGGGCGATGCCGAAGGGCAGCTTGACGCGGCCGGTGTCGACCACGTTCTTGAAGTCAACAAACATGCCCTGCGCGGTCTCCGGGCGCAGGTAGGAGACGGACGACGCGTCGGCCAGCGCGCCGACGTGGGTGGAGAACATGAGGTTGAACGCGCGCGGCGGCGTGAGGCTGCCGGGCTCGCCCGTGGCGGGCGACGGGATGAGCGGGATCTCCTCGGCGCGCGCCTCGGTGATATCCTTGCAGACAACCGGGGCGAGCGTGCCGCGGATGGCCTTCTTGCGCTTCAGCTCTTCGGCCTTTTTCTGGAGCTCGCCGGCGGTGTCGTCGCCCTCGAGCGCGGAGACGTAGGCGACGGTCGAGGTCGTGCCGTCCTCGGCCGTGACGACGACGGGCGAGAAGAAGAGCTGGTCGGCCCGAAACCGTTGTTTGGATACCTTGCAGTCGACCATCGGGTCGGTGAAGCCCTCGACGTGGCCCGAGGCCTCCCAGACCTTCGGGTGCATGATGATCGAGCTCTCGAGGCCCACGACATCGTCGCGGCGGTGCACCATGTCGGCCCACCAGGCGTTGCGAATGTTGCGTTTGATCTCGGCTCCGAGGGGACCGTAGTCGAAGAAACCGTTCAGGCCGCCGTAGATCTCGGAGGACTGGAAGATGATGCCGCGGCGCTTGGCCAGCGAGACGATCGTGTCCATGTCGGGCGCTTGCGCGGCGACGGTGTCGGCAACGGACGTGGCAGGTGCGCCGCCGGTGGATGCAGGTTTCTCGGACATAAGGGGGCGAGAAATGCCGGCCGGCCGCAGGACGGTCAATGCCGGAGGCGGGCGCGCCCCTGCGCGCCGCGCCGGGTCCAGGGCCATCCGCCGCGCGGCCGCCTCCCCGCATGATTGTCAACTATTGGATGACAACGGCGCGGGTCAGGTGTTGTCGGATTCGGGAGACTCGGCTCCGGAGCGCACGTAACGGCGCACGGTCCGCCGGTCGCAGTCGAGCCGGCGCGCGGCCTCCTCGAGCGACCCCGCCTCGTCGAAAACGCGCCGGCAATAGGCCTGCAGCAGCGCGTCCATGGTGAGACGCCCGGCCTGCGCTGCGGAGACCCAGTCGCCGCCCCTCAGGTCGCCGACACCGCCGGCGCGCGGCCCGATGGGCGGTCGGTAGGACCCGTGCACGATGAAGTTGCGCACGCACTGCTCGAGTTCGCGGAAATTGCCCGGCCACGGGTAGCTCCGACCGAGTTCGCGGCCGATCCAGGTGACGACCTCGTCACAGAGCGGCGGCCCCTCGGTCGCGCCGGCCTGTGCGGTACAGATGTGGGCGACGAGGCAGCGAAGCTCATCGATGTTTCCTCCGAGGATATCGCGCAGCGGCGGGGTCTCGATGCGGTCGGCGCACAAACGGAAGAAGAAGTCCTCGCGAAACCGCCCGGCGCGGATCTCGGCGGCGAGGTCGCGGTTGGTCGCAGCGACGATCCGGCCGTGGAAGCGCCGGCGCTCGGTGTCGCCGAGGCGGTTGAACTCCCGCGTCTGCAGCACGCGCAGCAGCTTCACCTGGATCTCGGGCGCGGTCTCGCCGATCTCGTCGAGAAAAACCGTGCCGTGCACGCCGCACGTCTCGAAGTAACCCTCGCGGTCGCCGAGCGCGCCGGTGAAGGCGCCGCGCCGGTGGCCGAACAGCTCGGACTCGATCAACGTGGGCGAGAGCGCGGAGAGGTTGAGCGGATGGAACGAGGCCGCAAAGTCCGCGGCAAACCGGCGCTCCCTCGCGTCGAACGGCACAAAACGCGAGAGCCCGATCGCGCGCGCGACGAGTTCCTTGCCCGACCCGCTCGGCCCGGTGATGAGCGTGGTGATGTCACCCATGCGCGAATACAGAGTGCGCTGGTAACGCCGCATGTCGTGCGTGAAGATCGATTGCCACAGCCGCGCGCGCAGCGCGACGAGGGCGTCGGACCCGCCATGGATGAAGGCAAAGGTGTGCACCCACGCCCGCCGCACCTGGAAGTAGAAGGCAAACCACAGGGACGCCGCCTGCTCGATGTCGCCACCGAAGGCCGCGCCGGAGAGCAGCCGCACGAGGTCGCGACGGCATCGCTCGAAAAGCGTGCCCACCGTCGCCCGCGCCTTCGCGTCGGCCTCGATCACACCGCCCCGTCCGCCCCCCAGGATCGCATCGCTCCCCGGCAGCGCCGCGGCGATGAGATGATCGAAGCCGGCCGCATGGCGGTGGAAAACGACGAAATGCACCAGCCCCTCGTAGATGTCGCGCTCGACTGCGCCGATCGAGGTGCGTCGCGCGAGCCGGGCCGCCACGGCCTCGAGCAGGACGTCGGCCCGCTCGAGAAGTTTGCCGAGATTGCCCTCGATGCGGTGAAGCGGCTGACCCGGCAGCAGGTAACGCGCGGGCGCCTGGAACTGGTCGCCGAGGACGGCACGCTCGAGTTGCTCGCGCGCCGCGGTGAACGGATTGACGAACGGGATGCCCGCCAGCGCCTCGGCCACGGGACGTTCTTCGGGGGTAAACAAGCCGGCTGCCATGGTGGCGTTATCTGACGCCCGGCCGGACAGAAATTGCCAGAACCAAGTCATGTGAGCTGGCGGCACTCAGCGGTTCGGCAATCGAATTCATTTGTACATCAACAGATTACACGAACCAGAAGCCTGCTCGGCATTCCGGCTGCGAAAAGGATCGGCATGAACACCCACCTCGCCCGCCGCGCCGCCGCCAACATCCGCGCCACGCTCGTCATTCTGGCGTTCACCACTCTCGCCGCCGTCGGCTTTGCCACGACCAAGTCGCTCCGCCCGACGCGCATGTCGGCCTCGCCGGTCCACGGCGCAGCGCCCGCGCTCGCGAGCACCGGCTCCACCGCGATGCCGCACGCCGCACCAGCCGCCTGCCCCATGCCGGCCGGTGTATTCACGGGTCGATGAAACCGGCGTCCACGCATGCGCCGCCTCAGACACTCCCACCGCCCGTCACCTCGCGCGATCCTGTGCGCCGTCGCAGTCCAGTGTGTCCTCGCACCTCATCCCGGCCGGGCCGGTCCCCAAACCCTTGGATCGCAGGACACGGCAGCACTCCTCCTGGATCTCGACCACCGGGCGCAGGCCGCGGCTTCGGCACGACCGAGCTTTTCCTTGCCCGCACGCATCGGTATCGCGCGGATCGAGGACGGACGAATCATGCCGATCCCCGGCGATGAATGGACGACCTGGCGCGCCCTCCAATCCCGCCTGACTCCGGCCCTGGGCGAACTCTCGCCCGTGACGGCCGTCGTCGCGCAGTCGCTCACGACGGCGCCAGTCTCACGGACGCCGCACGACGCCATCACCCACCTGCGACTTGCCGCGGCACGCGAACATCTCGACGCCATCCTGCTCTACGAGATCACCACGACACACTCGATGGAGCAGACCGAATTGTCGCTGCTCGATGCCACGATCGTCGGCGCGTGGTGGTTTCCCGTGCACAAGTCCCACCTGGCCGCCCATGCCTCCGCCACGCTCATCGACGTGCGCAGCGGTTTGTCCTACGGCTCGGCCATCGGCCACGCCAGCGATGTGTGCAGCGCCGCGCTCCTGGGCTCCGAGGAGAAGCGTATCCGGCAACGAATGACCACCGTGCGCCAATCCGTCGACGCATTGGCCACGGAAGTCGATGGCTTGATGACCCGCATCGCCCAGTCGCCCGCCCGGCCGGCGGCAACGGCCGGCACACCCGCCACCACCACGGCGCCACACCCGACCCTCCGCACGCCCCCCACCGCGCGGGTGGAGCCGGACCGGATCATCCCTGCGCCCGAAGTCCCCGCGCCCGAATCCACGGACGGCGAGGCGTTCTGGGGAGGACGCTAGCTCCCGTGGGGCCGCCACTCAGGACTGCATCAACCGCCGCAACGCCTCGAGGTAGCGCGACTGCGTACCGGCGATGACCTCGGCCGGAAGGCGCGGCCCCGGGGGCTGCTGGTTCCAGTCCTTGAGGGTGAGCAGGTAGTCGCGCACGAACTGCTTGTCGTAGCTGGCGGGCGAACCGCCGATCTTCCACGTCGCGGCCTCCCAAAAGCGCGAGGAGTCCGGCGTGAGCACCTCGTCGATGAGATGGAGCACGCCCTTGTCGTCGGTGCCGAACTCGAACTTTGTATCCGCCAGAAGGATGCCGGCCTTGCGGGCGCGGGCCTGGCCCATCCGGTAGATGCCGAGGGTGAGCTTGCGCGTGAGTTCGTAGGTCGCGTCGCCGACGAGCGCGCGGGCGCCGGCCTCGTCGAGCGGCATATCGTGGCCGACTGAGGCTTTCGTCGTCGGGGTGAAGATCGGCTCGGGCAGTTCCTGCGCCTCGCCGAGCCCAGGCGGCAGCTTGTGGCCGCAGACCGTGCCGTTCTTCTTGTAGGAGGACCAGCCGCTGCCGGCGAGGTAGCCGCGGGCCACGCACTCCATCGCGAGCGGCTTGAGCTTTCTCACCACCATGCTGCGCAGGTGCAGCTCGGCCGGGAGCTTGAGCTCGTCGGCCATGACCTTCTCCTGGTCCGGCAGAAGATGGTCGGGCACCATGCCCTTGGTCTGCTCGAACCAGAAGCGGCTGATCTGGGTAAGCACGATTCCCTTGCCGGGCACACCATCGGGCAGCACCACGTCGAAGGCGGAGATGCGATCACTCGCGACGAGCAGGAGGCGGTCGCCGAGGTCGAAGATATCGCGCACCTTGCCCGAAGCCACGTGAGGATAGCCGACGAGGGACGAGTCGATCTTCGTAAGGGCCTCGCGAGGCATGCGGGCGACGATTTCGGAGTAGGACAACATGGGAGGAAACGGGTTGGACGGGGCGCGACACGCGACACCCGCGCGCAACAAATCCGGGCGCGTTCGCCGCTGTCAACGCCGCTGTGCGGGCCGGGGCAGGCCGCGCGCTCTGAGCGCGCGGCGCACGTTGAGGCGCCCTACCCAGCGCCCTGGCCGTCCAGCAGAGTCCCCAGCGCCGCCGGCTCCGTCACCGGGAGCTGGCAGGCAAAGTCCCGGCACACATACGCCGCTGCGCGACCGTCAACTGGCGCCATGGCCTTGAGCGCCGCCTGACGACGCCCCAGCCACTTCTGACCCTCGCCACCGTCGGCGGCGAGCACGACCAGACCCGGCAGGTGGCGCCTCCGCACCTCGCGCGCGAGCGCCGCCACCTCCGCGCCCTCGCGATCGCCCGCGAGCACGACCTGACGGTGCGGTTGCAGCCAGTCGACCAGGCCGGCGAGCATGAGCGGCAGCGCCTGGGGTGCGCGCTCCCACGTGCCGGCGAAGGCGCGCATGGTCGCCTCAGCGCGCCCCAACCGCGCTTCATCCCCGAGCATGCGGCCGAGCCGGATGAGGTTGAGCACGGCGAGCGAACTGGGCGACGGTTCGGCTCCGTCGTGATCCTCCTTCATGCGCACGAGCACGCTCGGGTCGCGATCCGAGGAGGAAAAGTAGCCGCCGGCCGAAGCGTCCCAGAAAAGCTGGTCCATGCCGTCCTGCATGTCGACGGCCCACTTGAGCCAGCGGATCTCGAACGTCGCCTCATAGAGATCGAGAAATCCCTGCACCAGGCAGGCATGGTCCTCGGCAAAAGCGAGACCGGCCTTGCGGCCCGCGCACCAGCCGCGGTGCAGCACGCCGGCGATGCCGTCCCAGACGACGTGCAGGATGTATTCAGCCGCGCGCGACGCCGTGGCCGCGTAGGCCGGCTCGTCGAGCACCTGCGCGGCGCGCGCGAAGGCGGAGATCATCTGGCCGTTCCACGCGGCGAGGATCTTCTGGTCGCGGTGCGGGCGCGGGCGCTTTTCCCGGCGCTGGAAGAGGATCGCCTCGCAGGCCGCGAGGATGGACTCCACGCGGTCGGGCGGCAGGCCGGTCTCGCGCGCCGTGTCGGCGAGCGTCCGGCGGCCGAGAAGGATATTCTGGCCGCGAAACTCGCCGTGCGGATCCGCCCCGTCGGGCGCATTGCCCTCCTCGAAGACGCCGTGATGGATGGCAAAGACGGCGGCACGTTCGGGGCCGACGGCCTCGCGCAACTCGTCGGCGCTCCAGACGTAGAAGGCGCCCTCGCCATGGTCATCGCTCTCCTGGGACTTGCGGCTGTCGGCGTCCTCCGCCGAGTAGAAGCCCCCGCGCGGCGACATGAGGTCGCGGGTGACATAGTCGAGCGTGCGGCGCGCGGCCTGGGCGAGCATGGCGTCGCCGGAGATCTGATACCCCTCGAGCAGCGCGCACACGAGCTGCGCCTGGTCGTAGAGCATCTTCTCGAAATGCGGCACGTGCCAGGTGGCGTCGACGGCGTAGCGATGGAAGCCGCCACCGAGCTGGTCGTGCACGCCGCCGGCCACCATCTGGCGCAGCGTGCCGAGCAGCATGCCGGCCGCATCTGAGGCCCGTGCCGCATCGCCGTGCGCGCGGGCGGCGGCGTGCACGCGCGCGAGCAGCGCGAGCACCGCCGGCCGGGGGAATTTCGGCGCGCCGCCGAAGCCGCCCCACTCCGGGTCGAAGCTGTTGCGAAACACCTCGAAGGCGCGGTCGATCGCCGCCGGCGAAAGCGGATCGGACCCCGTTGCGCCCGCGCTTTCCGGAGCAGCGAAGGACTGCCCGCCGAACTGACGCAGCACCTGCACCGCGTGCGCGCCCTGCTCGAGCACGCGGGGGCGGTCCTCCCGCCAGATCTTCGCGAGCGCGGTCAGGATGCTCTTGAAGCCCGGCCGGCCCCACCGGTCCTCCGGCGGGAAATAGGTGCCGCCGTAAAACGGCTGCAGGTCCGGCGTGAGCCACACGCTCATCGGCCAGCCGCCCTGGCCGGTGGTGGCCTGGACAAAGGTCATGTAGACGCGGTCGAGGTCGGGCCGCTCCTCGCGGTCGACCTTGATCGCCACAAAATGCTCGTTGAGCACGGCGGCGACGTCGGTGTTTTCAAACGACTCGTGCGCCATAACGTGGCACCAGTGGCAGGTCGAGTAGCCGACGGAGAGGAAGATGGGTTTTCCCTCGGTCCGGGCCTTGGCGAACGCCTCCTCGCCCCACGGGTACCACTGCACGGGGTTGTCCGCGTGCTGGAGCAGATAGGGCGAGGTCTCGTTCTCGAGCCGGTTGAAGACGGTTTCGTCGGACATCGCGCGAGACTGTGGCGCAAACCCGCGGGAGGTCCACCGGGTTCGGCCACATCACGACCTGCGCGCGTGCGCGGCGGGCGATCGTCAATAGATTGAATGCGGCGCGATTCGCGCGACGGCCCGGGCCGGGCAGGTTGACCCGCACCCCTGCCACCCGTCGTACCGCGCGAACCATCCCACCTCGACCCCCTTTCCGATCCATGCGCCTCCTCTCCCGCAGCCTCGCCCTCCTTCTCGCCGCCGTCGCGACCGGCCCCGCCCTGTCCGCCGCGCCGCTCGCCGCCGGCAAACCCAAGTTCCTCGGCGGCATCCACAGCACTGCCCAGGCCGTCGGCCTGCTCGACACCTGGAACCAGATCACACCGGAAAACGCCGGCAAATGGGGCAGCGTCGAGTCCACGCGCGACGTCATGAACTGGACGCAACTCGACGCGGCCTACGCCCTCGCGAAGGACAACGGCCTGCCCTTCCGCTTCCACATCCTCATCTGGGGCAACCAGCAGCCGGCTTGGATCGCCTCGCTCCCGGCCGCCGAGCAGCTCGAGGAGATCCAGGAATGGTACGCCGCCGTGGCCGTCCGGTATCCGGACATCGACTACCTTGAAGTGGTCAACGAGCCGATCAGCGACGCGCCCGACGGCCTGCCCGGCCGGTTCGACGCACCCGGCTCCGTCGACCCGAACGACGGCGCCTACATCGCCGCGCTCGGCGGTGCCGGCACGACCGGCTGGGACTGGGTGCTCAACGCCTTCCGCCTGGCCCGCGCCGCCTTCCCGAACACGCCGCTCGTGATGCACGACTACAGCCTCGTGAACAACACGACCACGCTCAACCGCTTCCTCGAGATCGTCACCCTGCTCAAGGCCGAGGGGCTGGTCGACATCATCGGCGAGCAGGCCCACAGCTTCACCATCGCCACCATGCAGGCCAACACGCTCACGACCAACCTCACCCTCATGGCCTCGGCCGGCCTGCCCATCATGATCACCGAGATGGATATCGACGGCGCCGACTCCACGACGGTCAACGACACCACGCAGCTCGATCGCTACCAGCGCCTCTTCCCGGCACTCTGGGAGCATCCCGCCGTGATGGGCATCACGACATGGGGCTATCGCCCGGGCATGTGGCGGGCCAACGCCGTGCTCGTGCTCTCCGACGGCACCGATCGTTCCGCCATGACGTGGCTGCGCTCCTACGTGGCGGATTCGAACCCGCCGCTGCGGCCGACATTTGTGCGCTCTCCCGCCAGCCTCACGCGCAATGCCGGCCAGTCCGCCACCTTCTCCGTCCCGGTCCTGGGCAACCCCGCTCCGACCCTGCGCTGGCAGGTCTCGACCAACGGCACCTCCTGGAACGACCTCGCCGACGACGCCACCTACTCCGGCACCACGACCGCGACGCTCACCATTGGCACCACCACCGCCGCGATGAACGGGCACCGCTTCCGCCTCAGCGGCACGAACACCTCGGGTACGCTCACCACCCCGTACCCGGCGACGCTCACGGTCAACGAGCCACCCGTCATCACCGGCCAGCCCGCGTCGACGACACAGACCGCCGGCGGCTCCGCCACCTTTGCCGTCGCCGCTACCGGCGCCGAGCTAACGTATCAATGGAAGAAGGACGGCGTGGCCGTCGCCGGTGCCATGGCCGCCACCCTGACGATCCCGAGCGTGCAGGCCTGGCACGCCGGCGCCTACACCGTGACGGTGACCAACACCTTCGGCACGGTCACGAGCGACGCCGCCACGCTCACGGTCGACGCCGCCGCACTCTCCGACGCGCGCCTGCTCAATCTCTCCACGCGCGCCCTCTGCCAGACCGGCGACAACGTCCTCATCCCCGGCTTCTACATCGAGGGCGCCGGCACGAAGCGACTCCTCATGCGCGCGGTCGGTCCCGAACTCACGCGCTTCGGCGTGGCCAGTCCCCTGCCCGACCCGGTCATGGTCCTCAAGCGGTTCGACGCCACCGCCGACGCCTACGTCGATGTCGCGACCAACGACAACTGGGGCGACAACGCCAACTGGCAGGAGATCCGCGACACCGCCGCCTCGCTCTACGCCTTCAGCCTCACGACCGGGAGCAACTCGGCCGCCCTGCTCATGGACCTGTCCGCCGGCGGCTACACCATCGTCGCCTCGGGCAAGGGCGACTCCACCGGGGTCTCCATCGTGGAGCTCTACGAGGCCAACGGCGACGCCGAGGCCACGCGCCTGGTCAACATCTCCAACCGCGGCTTCGTCGGCGTCGGCAGCGAGATCATGATCCCCGGCTTCGTCGTCTCCGACTCCGGCCCGCGCACGTTCCTTGTACGCGCCGTCGGCCCGACGCTCGCGCGCTTCGGCATCACCGGCTTCCTGCCCGATCCCTGGTTCGAGATCTACAAGCGCCGCCCCGGCACCGCCACGGACGACCTCCTCCTGACCAACGACACCTGGGGCGAGAACGGCGATACCGAGACCCTCCGCCAGGCCGCGCTCACCGTGCGCGCCTTCCGCCTCAACGACGGCAGCACCGACGCCGCCCTCGTCGTGACGCTCCCGCCGGGCTCCTACACGGTCAATGCCAAGGGCAAGGACTCCGGGACCGGCGTGGCCCTGGTCGAGGTCTACCTCATGCCCTGAGCAGCCGGGCACCATTACCTTGCGCAGACGCCCCAGGGACCGATGATCGGGCCGCGCCGCCGCGTGGCGCGCGCCCACCATGACCGATCTCAAGCCGATCATCGCCCGCATCGTCCCGCGCATCCGCCAGCTGCGCCGCGAGCTGCACGCGCAACCGGAACCCGGATACAAGGAGGTCGCCACCGTCGCGCGTGTCGCGGCGATGATCGAGTCGCTCCCGGACTTCACCCTCCGGCGCCATGTCGCCGTGACCGGCCTCGTCGCCACGCTCGGGGCGAACAAGCCCGGGCCGTGCGTCGCGCTGCGCGCCGACATGGACTGCCTTCCGATCACCGAGGAGACCGGCCTGCCCTACGCCTCGACCAAGCCGGGCCTCATGCACGCCTGCGGCCATGACGGCCACACGGCGGCGCTGGTCGGGGCCGCGCTCGTGCTCGCGCAGGTGCGCGAGGAGTTGCGCGGGCCGGTGAAGTTCATCTTCCAGCCCGCCGAGGAGGGCGGCGGCGGCGGACGCCGCATGACCGAGGAGGGCGCGCTCGAGAACCCGCGCGTCGAGGCGATCTTCGGCCACCACAACATGCCCGGGGCGGATCTCGTCCTCGGCGACATCGCGCTGCGCCCCGGCTCGTTCATGGGCGGCACCTGCGACTTCGCCATCGAGGTGCGCGGCCGCGGCGGCCACGCCGCGGCGCCGCACCAGACGGTCGACCCGATCTACGTCGGCGCCCAGATCGTCAACGCCCTGCAATCGCTCGTGTCGCGCGGGAGCAACCCCGTCGACACGCTCGTCATCACCGTCGGCAAGTTCCACGCCGGCACGGCCACGAACATCATCCCGGACTCCGCCGAGCTCGAGGGCACGATCCGCTCGCTCTCACCCGAGGTGCTGAAGACCGCGCCCGAGCGCCTTGCCGCCCTGGCCCGGTCGATCGCCGAGGCCCACGGCGCGCGCGCCGAGGTGAAGCTCTTTCCCGGCTACCCAGTCACAGTCAACGACGCGCGGGCCGCGGCCTACGTGGCCGAGGTCGCTCGTGGCGTGGCGGGGGCCGACCATGTGCAGGCCGACTACGCGCCGATCCTCGGCGCCGAGGACTTCGCCTACTTCCTGCAGGCGCGGACGGGCTGCTACTACTTCGTCGGCACGCGCCCGGCGGACAAGCCGACGGTGCCGTTCTGTCACCATCCGAAGTACGACTACAACGACGACGTTCTCCCGGTCGCGATCGAGATGCACTGCGAACTCGCGCGGCGTTTCGCGGAGAGGTGGAACCACGGATGAACACGGATCCGACCCAATCGTGACGAGAACCGCAGATCTGCGCTGATTGACGCTCGCCAAACACGAACACACGAGGCGGCTCCCGACAACCGGACCGTCCTCATCTCGTCAGCGCCAATAAGCGCAATTCAGCGGTTCCCTCCTTGAGAATCCGTGTTCATCCGTGTCCATCCGTGGTTACTCGCATGCCTTCGCCCTTCACCATCCGTCCCGCGATCGAAAGCGATCTGCCGCTGCTGCTGCAGTTCATCCGCGACCTTGCCGACTACGAGAAACTCGCGCACGAGTGCGTGGCCGACGAGACGAAGCTGCGCGCCGCGATGTTCGGGCCGCGGCCGTGCGCGGAGGCGCTGCTCGGCTTCGCCGACGGCGAGCCCGCGGCGTTTGCGGTGTTCTTCCAGAACTTCTCCACGTTCCTCGCGCGCCCCGGGCTCTATCTTGAGGATCTGTTCGTACGGCCGGCCCATCGACGCCGCGGGTATGCGAAGGCGCTGTTGCAGTATCTGGCGCGCGAGGCCAACCGCCGGGGCTGTGGTCGCTTCGAGTGGACGGTACTCGAGTGGAACAAACCGGCCATCGAGTTCTACGAATCGCTCGGCGCGACCGTGCTGCCCGACTGGCGCGTGTGCCGGTTGACTGGAGACGCCCTGGTGCGCTTCGGGCGCTGAACTCGCGCGTTCGAACGAACGCGCGAGGAAGGTCGAGTTGATCGTGTAGGGGCGGCCCGCGCGCCGTAACTCGCTCGCGTCGCGCGGCGCGCGCCGCAGGATACGGCGCAGGAGGACTTCAGCCCCATGCCTGTTACCCCAAGCGGCGCGGTCGGATCCCTGCAACCGTCGATCGAGGAACTCGGTCTGCGCATCTTCACGGCGATCGACGGCGCGACGGCACCGCTCTTCAGCGCCGAGGGCGTGTACGCGCGCCTGATGGATCGCGCCATGCGCAACGAGGCGTTCAAGACGCAGCTCTTCCGCTTCGTCGACGTCGTGCCCGCGCTGACGTCGAACGCCGAGTTTGTCCGGCACATGCAGGAATACCTCGGCGACGTCGCGGCCGAGCTCTCGCCTGTGCTCAAGGGCGGGCTCGCGATCTCCGGCATCGCGTCGGGTCTGGTCGCACCAGCCGTCCGAGCCAACATCACCTCGCTCGCGCGCCAATTCATCGCCGGCGCCACACCGGAAGACCTCGTCGTCAGCGTGCGCCGCCTGCACGGCCTCGGCCATGCGGCGACGGTCGATCTCCTCGGCGAGGTGGTGATCACCGACGCCGAAGCCGACCACTACATCCAGCGCAACCTCGCGGTGCTCGACGCCCTCGCCGCGGCGATCCCGGGCTTCGGCCCGCCATGCGCGAGCGATCTCTCGGCCGGCGGACCGCTCCCGCGCCTGAACCTGTCGGTCAAGATCTCCGCGCTCGACGCGCGCATCCAGACGATCGCGCCGGAGGAATCGGTGCCGCGGCTCGTCGCGCGGCTCCAGCCGATCCTCGCACGCGCGGCCCACCATGGCGCGCTCGTGAACCTCGACATGGAGAGCTACGCGTTCAAGGACCTCACGCTGCGGCTCTTCACCGAGCTGCTGCGCCACCCCGGACTCGCCGCGGGCCCGTCGCTCGGCATCGCGATCCAGGCCTACCTGCGCGACAGCGAGGCCGACCTCAAGGCGCTCATCGCCGAGGCGCGCCGCCTCGGCCGCAAGTTCACCGTGCGCCTGGTGAAGGGCGCGTATTGGGACTACGAGACGATCCTCGCGCGCCAGCGCGGCTGGCCGCAGCCGGTGTGGTCGCGCAAGCACGAGAGCGACGCGTGCTTCGAGCGCATGACGACCATCCTGCTCGACCACGCCGACGTCGTCTCGGCCGCGTTCGGCACGCATAACGTCCGCAGCATCGCGCACGCGGCGGTGCAGGCACAGCGCCGCGGCCTCGATCTGCGCGCGATCGAGTTCCAGATGCTCTTCGGCATGGCCGAGCCGGTGAAACGCGCGCTGCGCTCGCTCGGCTTCCGCATCCGCGAGTACTGCCCGTGCGGCGACCTGCTGCCCGGCATGGCGTATTTCGTACGGCGGTTGCTTGAGAACACGTCCAACGAGGGTTTCCTGCGCCACACCTTCGTCGATGGCGTCGCGCGCACCCAGCTCCTCGCCGATCCGGGTGCGGTGGCGGCCACGATCGCGGACCGGGCGCCCACGCCGTCTGCACCCGAGGCCGCGGCGGCGTTTCGCAACGAACCTCCCCTGGACTTCACTCGCGACAACATGCGTCGCGAGTTCGCCATCGCCCTGCAGGAGGTCCGCAGCGCACTCGGCCGCGACCATCCGCCCGTCATCGACGGCCGGCGCATCAAGACAGCCGCCTGGATTGACTCGGTCAACCCGGCCAACCCCGCGGAGCTCGTCGGCCGGGCCGGCTCGGCGACGGCCGCCGACGCCGATGCCGCCGTGGTCGCGGCGGCCCGCGCGCAGCCGGCCTGGGCACGCCGCCCCGCGGCCGAGCGCGCCGCGATCCTCGAGCGCGCCGCCGCGATCCTGCGGCGCCGGCGGCACGAACTCGCCGCCCTCGAGGTCCTGGAGGTGGGCAAGCCCTGGGCCGAGGCCGACGGCGACGTGACCGAGGCGATCGACTTCTGCGTGTTCTACGCCGCGGAAATGCGCCGGCTCGCCGGTGAACACCGCAACGTCGCCGTGCCCGGCGAGTCCAGTGTCACCCGCTATCGGGCACGCGGCGTGGCAGTGGTGATCGCGCCGTGGAACTTCCCGCTCGCGATCCTCTGCGGCATGACTGTCGCCGCGCTCGTGACCGGCAACACCGTGGTGATGAAGCCGGCCGAGCAGTCGCCCGTCATCGCCGCGCGGTTCTTCGAAGTGCTGCTCGAGGCCGGCGTGCCCGCGGGCGCGATCCATTTTCTGCCAGGACCGGGCGAGGAGGTCGGCGCGCGCCTGGTCGCCCATCCCCAGGTGACGCTCATCGCCTTCACCGGCTCGCGCGAGGTCGGGCTCAAGATCTGGGAGACGGCCGCACGCACGGCCGCGGGACAGCCCGAGCTCAAGAAGGTGATCTGCGAGATGGGCGGAAAGAACGCGCTCGTTGTCGACGGCGGTGCCGATCTCGATGAGGCCCTGCCCGCGATCATCCACTCCGCTTTCGGTTTCGCCGGGCAGAAATGCTCGGCGCTGTCGCGGCTCATCGTGGTCGACTCCGTCTACGAACGCGTGCTCGAGCGCCTCGCCGGCTGCGCGGCCACGCTGCATGTCGACCGACCCGAGGTCGCGCACACGCACCTCGGCCCCGTCATCGATGCGACGGCGCACCGCCGACTCCTGGCCACGATCGACGAGGGTGCCCGGACCGCAAAACTCCTCTGGCGCGGCACCGTGCCGGCCGGCGAAGGTTATTTCGTGCCGCCCGCGATCTTCACCGACGTACCGCGCGACTCGCGTCTCGCGCGCGAGGAACACTTCGGCCCGGTCCTCGCGGTGTTTCGCGCCGCGGATTTCGACGAGGCGCTCGCGCTGGCCAACGACGGCGAGTACGCGCTCACCGCCGGACTGTTTTCCCGCAGTCCCGCGCACATCGCCCGCGCACGCGACGAACTCGTGGCCGGCAACATCTACATCAACCGCGGCATCACCGGCGCGCTCGTCGGTCGGCATCCATTCGGTGGATTCAAGATGTCAGGCGGCGGCACCAAGGCCGGCGGCACGGACTACCTGCAGCACTTCATGGTGCCGCGCGCGATCGCCGAAAACGTCCTGCGCCGCGGCTTCGCGCCGGAGGTGGAGGAAGCGTAGGGCACCGGAGACCACCCGGCTTTCCCCGTCGGGTGGGCGATGCAAAAACAGCGTCGACACGCGGCGCGATCCGGTTGGGTTGGTGCGCACCCACGATGCCCTCGGCGCGCATCATCTTCGTCTCCGGCATGCTCATCACCTCCTGGATCAGCCAGCTCTTCGGACGTCCGCTCAGCGCGGACGAGGAGGTGATGTTCTTTCAGTCCACCGCGCGCTGGGTCTCCGACGCGACGATCGAGGTCGGCGTCGAGGCGTGGGTCTACGAGATCGAGCGCCGGCCGGGCGTGACCACGGCGTTCCGCCACTACCTCAAGCTCGATCCCGACACGCTTGGCGCCGACGAGTACGCGGAGTTTCGCCGGCGCGTGCGGCTGTTTCTCACCGACTCCGAGGGCGGCAAGCGCGTGCCCATCACCATCACCACGCCGCTGGTCGAGGAGCCGATGTCGCTCGGGCTGCCCACGACGCCGATGAACGGCCGGTCATCGGCGTGTTTCATCGTGCCGGCGCCGCGCGATCCGGCCGCGCAGTGGATCGAGTTCGAGACGGCCGGCCCCGGGAAGACCTTCCGCGGCCGGGCCCTGCTCATGCCCGCCGAGGGCTTGTCGATCGTCTCGGACATCGACGACACGATCAAACAAACGCAGGTGCTCGACCGGCGCGAGATGCTGCTCAACACCTTCGCGCGGCCGCTGCGGCCGGTGCCCGGCATGGCGGAGCTCTTTCAGCGCACGGAGGCGGCTGTGGGCGCGACGACGCGGTTTCACTACGTCTCCGGCGGGCCACACCAGCTCTGGCCGATGCTCGACGGGTTCCTGCGCGAGGGTGGTTTCCCCGAAGGCTCCGTGCATCTGCGCATGATCGACCTGCACAAGGAGGTCTTCGGCGAGGGCACGAGCACCTTCTCGCACAAGCTCGCGACCATCGGCGGCCTCATGCGCGAGTTCCCGCGCCGGCGCTATGTGCTCGTGGGCGACTCGGGGGAGAAGGACCCCGAGGTCTACGGCGAGATCGCGCGCCAGTTCCCGGCGCTCGTCACGGCGATTCACATACGCGACGTGACGGGGGAGCCGCGCGAGGCGGCCCGCTACGCGGGGGCATTTCGCGACGTGCCGCCGGAGCGGTGGTCGCTCTTCACCGAGCCGGCCGGCCTCACGCTCGCCGGTGCAGCCGGCGCGGGCGCGAACGTCACTCCTCCCGGGCACCCGACCAGGCCTCCCCCAGGCGGATGATGTCTCGGGCGAGGCGGCCGAGGCGCTCGTCGATCTTCGGGTCCACCAGCGCGCCGTCGCGGAAGGCGTCGCCGGTGGCGTAGACGAAACGCGGCACGATCACGCACCGGAAGTCGAGCATCAGGCTGTTGGCCAGGCTCATGACGGACATGTAGCTCGCCTGCCCGCCCGCGGCCAGGATGAAGCCCACGGCCTTGTTCTCCCAGCCGCCGCCGGTGAGCTCGATCGCGTTCTTGCAAGCGGCGTTGACGTCGTAGTTGTAGACAGGTGACGCGATGAGCACGCCGTCGGCCTCGCGGATGCGCTCGGTCAGCTGCAGGGCCTGCGGGTGGTCGAACGAGCCGGGCGTGCCGCACATCGGCAGGGCGAGTTCGCCGAGGTCGATCACGACCGTCTCGGCACCCTCGGCCTCGAGGTGCTCCTCGGCGCGGAGGGCGAGCGTGTGGCTCTTGCTGCGAGAATTGAGGCTGCTGCTCAGGATGAGGATCTTCATGAGGGGAAAGCCGGGTCCGCCGGTCGCGCGACGCGCCTCACAGGCGCTGCGCGATGGAGGGATCGTTGGCGTGGCGGATGGCCTCGTCGCGCGAGATCACGCCGCGGCGCACGAGTTCAAGGAGGTGTCGCTCGAGCGAATACATGCCGTCCTTGGTCTGCGTCTCGATCATCGACTGAAGCTGCTGCCAGGCGCCGGTGCGGATGAGGTTGGCGATGGCGGTGTTGTTGCGCATCACCTCCATGGCCACGGCGCGGCCGCCGCCGTCGGCGCGGGTGACGAGCTTCTGGCCGATGACCCAGGCAAGGCTGAAGGAGAGCTGCGAGCACAGCTCCTTGAAGCGCTCGGACGGGAAGAGGTCGACGATGCGCGGCAGGGCCCCGCGCGCGTCGCGTGTGTGCAGCGTGGAGACGACGAGGTGCCCGGTCTCGGCCGCGGTGAGCGCGAGGCCCGCGGTCTCGCGGTCGCGCATCTCGCCGACGAAGATGATGTCCGGGTCCTCGCGCAGCGCGCTGCGCAGGCCGGAGGCGAACGACTCGACGTGCACGCCCACCTGCCGCTGCGAGATGAGGGCGCGATCGTCGGCGAGCACGTACTCGATCGGGTCCTCGAGCGTGATCATGCGCACGGGCCGCGTGCGGTTGATGTGCTGCAGGAGGCTGGCGATGGTCGTGGATTTTCCACTGCCCGTGATGCCGGTGATGATGACCAGGCCCTGGTGCGCCTCGGTGATGTCGCGCCAAATGCGCTCCTCCGGGAACCCGATGCGCTGGGGCGGCGGCACGGCGCGCGGCAGCACGCGGATCACGCAGGCCGGGCCGTCGCGGTCAACGAACGCGTTGATGCGAAAACTCACCGCGCGCTCAGTCCAGTCGTAGGCCGCATCGATGTCGTCGGGCGGCGTCGCCCCGAGGCGCCGGATCTGCGCGTCGCTGAGCAACGGGTGGACGAGATCCTCGAACACCGGGCGCGTCAGCGGCGCACCGCCCTCGAGCGGGACCAGATCGCCGTCGAGACGCAGGCGCACCGTCGCACCGATGCGCAGGTGCAGGTCGGAGACGCGCGGCACGTCGCCGACGAGAAACTCCGGGCGCAGGAAGATCGCAAGCAGGTCGTGGATGCTGACGAGCCTGCCCTCACAGGGATAGACCGGCCGGTTCGGATCACGCGCCATGATCGGCGAACAAACGCCAAAGCCCGCGCGAGTCGAATCCGGAGTTTCCAGACGGACGTTTGCCTCGCCGCGCCTGCGGTGAATCGCGGATCGCCCGCTCGCTGATTGCCTCCCACGGGTGGTTGTGCTGCACTCCGGCGCATGTCGCACTCGAGGCGTTCGCTTTGGGAAAGCGTTTCGGATTTCTACGACCGCGCCGCGGCCTACACCGGACTGCCCCCCGGGTTGCTGGCCGAGATCAAGGCCTGCAACAGCGTGCTGCGGATGCGCTTCCCGGTGAAGCACGACGACGGCACGATTGAGGTGGTCGAGGCCTTCCGCGCGGAGCACAGCCACCATCGCCTGCCGACGAAGGGCGGCATCCGCTTCAGCCCCGATCTCACGCAGGACGAGGTCATCGCGCTGGCCGCGCTCATGACCTACAAGTGCGCGATCACCGGCGTGCCCTTCGGCGGCGCCAAGGGCGGTGTCCGCATCGACCCGCACAAAATCTCCGACGGCTTCCGCGAGCGCCTCACGCGCCGCTACGCGGCCGAGCTGGTGGCGAAAAACTTCATCGGCCCGGCCGTCGACGTGCCCGCGCCCGACTACGGCACGGGCGAACGCGAGATGGCGTGGATCGCCGACACGTTCCGCTCGCTCAGCCCGGGTCAGCTGCACAGCGCCGCCTGCGTCACGGGCAAGCCCCTGAGCCTGCACGGCATCCACGGCCGCAAGGAGGCCACCGGCCTCGGTGTGTACTACGGCATCCAGGAGGCGCTCAGCCGCGGCGACGAGCTCAAGGCCCACGGGCTCACCGCCGGCATCGAGGGCAAGCGCGTGGTCGTCCAGGGCCTGGGCAATGTCGGCTACCACGCGGCCAAGTTCCTCCAGCACCAGGGCAAGGCGATCATCGTCGGCCTCGCCGAGATCGAGGGCGCGATCGCCAACCCCAACGGCCTCGACGTCGACGCGGTGATGGAGTTCCGCCAGCAGACCGGCTCGATCCTCAACTACCCGCGCGCCACCACGCTCGCCGGGACGGCGGCGGCGCTCGAGCTCGACTGCGACATCCTCGTGCCCGCGGCGCTGGAGAACCAGATCACCGCGGCCAACGCCGGCGCCATCCGGGCGCGCGTCATCGCCGAGGCGGCCAACGGCCCGATCGACACCGAGGGCGAGCGCATCCTGCTGGCCCGCGACCGGCTCATCATCCCGGACGTGTATTTGAATGCTGGAGGCGTGACGGTCTCCTACTTCGAGTGGCTGAAGAACCTCTCGCACGTGCGCTTCGGCCGCATCACCGCCTACCACGAGGAGACCTCGCACCGCCGCTTCCTCGGCACGATCGAGCGGCTCACGGGCAAGCAGGTGCCGGACGAGGAGCGCGCCGGACTCATCCACGGGGCGCGCGAGATCGACTTCGTCCGCTCCGGTCTGGCCGACACGATGATCTCCGCCTACGAGGACATCCGGAAGACCGCGCGCACGATGAAGATCCCGGATCTGCGCACCGCGGCTTTCGCCCTCGCGATCGTGCGCGTGGCCGAGACCTACAAGGCGGCGGGTATCTTCCCGTAGCTCTCCGGCCCGCGCGACGCGGGACGCTCTGCCCGCCCGAGCCGACCTGCGTGCGAGCCGCGCCAGGCCGGGCCGCCGCCGTCGCGCTTTCTCCCATTGCATGCCGCGCCCGCGCCGCTACGGTGCGCGCCCATGGAGAAACGCCTCTTCCTCCTCGACGGCATGGCGCTGGCCTACCGCGCGCACTTCGCCTTCATCGCCCGCCCCATCCGCACGTCGAAGGGCGTGAACACCTCGGCCCTTTTTGGTTTCGCCTCCACCCTGCTCGACCTGATCGACCGCGAGAAGCCGACGCACATGGCCGTCGTCTTCGACACGCCGGTGCCGACCGCGCGGCATACGCTCTATCCCGACTACAAGGGGCACCGCGAGGCCATGCCGGAGGATCTCGCCTTCGCACTGCCGCACCTGCGTACCTTCGCCACGGCCTTCGGCATCCCCGTGCTGGCGATGGATGGATACGAGGCCGACGACGTGATCGGCACGCTCGCAACGCGCGCCGAGCCCGCGGGCTTCACGACCTACATGGTCACGCCCGACAAGGATTTCGGCCAGCTCGTCTCGGAGCGTGTGCTCATCTACAAGCCCGGCCTCAAGGGTGAGGCGCCGGAGATCCTCGGCGTACCCGAAGTCCTGGCACGCTGGGAGATCACGCGCGTCGACCAGGTGATCGACATGCTCGGGCTGGTCGGCGACACGGCGGACAACATCCCCGGCGTGCCCGGAGTCGGCCCGAAGACCGCGCAGAAACTCATCGCCGAGTTCGGCTCGCTCGAAGCGCTGCTCGCGCGCACGGCCGAGGTGAAGGGCAAGATGCGCGAGAAGCTCGAGCAGTTTGCCGAGCAGGCGCGCCTGTCGAAGACGCTCGCGACGATCAACCGCGAGGTGCCGCTCTCCTCCGGGCCCGATGCACTCGCGCTCGGCGCGCCGGACACCGCGGCGCTGCAGGCGCTGCTCGCCGAGTTCGAGTTTCGCAGCCTGGCCAAACGCGCGCTTGGCGCCGCCGCCGAGCCGCCCGCACCCGCGACTGCCTCCGGCGCGCCCACCCCGGCCGACGCCGGCGGCCAGGGCGACCTTTTCGCCGCCGCGCCCGCGGCACCCGGCGGCGCTCCCGACGCCCAGCTGAACCTCGGCATGCCCGCGACACACCGGACCATCACCGACGTCGCGCACACCTACGAACACATCACCACAGCGGATGCACGAGCCGCGCTCGCCGCGCAGCTTCGCAGCCTGCGCTCGTTCTGCTTCGACACCGAGACCGACGGTCTCGAGCCGCGCCACGCCGCGCTCGTCGGCCTCGCCTTCTCGTGGGAGGCACATCGCGGCTGCTTCGTGCGACTGCCCGCCGATCCGGCCGAGGCGCGCGCGGCGCTGGAGGTGTTTCGCCCCGCCTTCGCCGATCCCGCGATCGAGAAGGTCGGCCACAATCTCAAGTTCGACCTCGCCGTGCTCAAGGCCCACGGCCTCGAGGTCGAAGGTCCGCTCGTCGACACCATGCTCGCGCACGCGTTGCTTGAGCCCGACCAGCGCCACGGCATGGACTACCTCAGCGAGGTGCTGCTCGACTACACGCCGATCCCGCTCACGCGCCTGATCGGCGACGAGGCCGCCGGCCCGCAGAAGAAGGTCTCCGAAGTCGATCCCGCCGCGCTGGCCGAATACTCGGCCGAGGACGCCGACGTGACGTGGCAGCTGCGCGCGCGCCTCGATCCGATGCTGGGCGAGCGCGGGCAGGAACGCGTATTCCGCGAGGTCGAGGCGCCGCTCGTGCGCGTGCTCGTCGACATGGAGCACGAGGGCATCACCCTCGACACGACGGTGCTCGCCACCTTCGGCCGCACCCTCGAAGAGCAGGCACAACTGCTCGAGGCCCGGATCAACGAACTCGCCGGCCGCCCCTTCAACCTCAATTCCCCCAAGCAACTCGGCGAGATCCTCTTCGACGAGCTCAAGCTCGCGGACAAACCGAAGAAGACGCGCACCGGTCAGTACGCGACCAACGAGCAGACGCTCGTCACCCTCGCCGGCGCCCACCCGATCGTGCAGGCGATTCTCGACTACCGCGAGCTGGTGAAGCTCAAGGGCACGTATGTCGACGCGCTGCCTGCGAGCGTCGATCCCGCGACCGGCCGCGTACACACGCATTTCGGCCAGATCCGCACCGCGACTGGACGCCTCAACTCGGACAACCCCAACCTCCAGAACATCCCCATCCGCACCGAACAGGGCCGCGAGATCCGCCGCGCCTTCGTCGCACGCGGACCGGACTGGATGCTGCTCTCCGCCGATTACTCGCAGATCGAGCTGCGCATCATCGCCGCGCTCAGCGAGGATCCCGGCATGCTCGAGGCGTTCGCCCGCGGCGACGACATCCACACCGCGACGGCCGCCAAGGTCTACGGCGTCGAGCCCGCCGCCGTCACGCGCGAGATGCGGGCCCGCGCCAAGATGGTCAACTTCGGCATCCCCTATGGCATCTCCGCCTTCGGGCTCGCGCAGCGGCTGAACATCCCGCGCAGCGAAGCGGCCGCATTGATCGATGGATACTTCGACAAATTCTCCGGCATCCGGGGCTACATCGACCGCACCATCGCCTTCGCCCACCGCCACGGTTTTGTCGAGACCGTGACCGGCCGCCGCCGCGCGCTGCCGGACATCCACTCGGCCAACGCCACGACGCGCGCCGGCGCCGAGCGCAACGCCATCAATACCCCGATTCAGGGCACCGCCGCCGACATGATCAAGCTGGCCATGACGCGCGTGCACGGCGAACTGCGCGGCCGCCGGCTGCGCTCCCGCCTGCTGCTGCAGGTGCATGACGAACTCCTGCTCGAAGTCCCACACGACGAGGTCGACGAGGTCCGGGCGCTCGTTGAAAAATGCATGAAAAACGCCCTCCCCCTCGCGGTCCCGATCGTGGTCGAGACAGGCGTGGGAGCCAACTGGCTCGAGGCGCACTGAGCCGACGACCGGGCCGGCCGCGTCACACGGCGGCATAAAATCGTTGCACGAGCGTCGTTGGCGCACGACCCGGCCTGCCCGGGGGCGCCGCGCCATCCCGGCTTCGTCGACTCGAACGCTCGTCACACCCTCAGGTCTTCCAGCGATCCCCCCAAGGAGAGGTGGAGGGAAGGGTTCAGCCGGCCGGCATTTTTCCGAAGTAAAAGACAGTTGATGGAGTCCCAGCGGGCTCCCGGCGGACCCCTCCACCGCCCCGCCGCGATCCCACGCACAACCGCTTTCATCGTCCGAACCCTCGGAACACTCCGATGTCCCGCACGCCATTCATTCGTGCCGCCACCCCGCGCCGCGCCTGCGCCCTCATCCGCCATGGGTGACGCCGCACCCGATTCGCCGCCGAACCGGCGTATCCTGATCGTGGATGACAATGCCGCGATCCATGAGGACTTTCGGAAGATCCTTGCCGCGACCGGCGAGGCGGCGAACGACGCACTGGCCAGCCTCGAGGCGGCGTTGTTCGACAGCGGCGACGCCAAGCCGGCGACCCCGACGGGCCGGAGTTTTCAGCTTACCTCGGCGCACCAGGGGCAGGAGGCGCTGCGCACGGTGAGCGAGGCCGTCGCCGCCGGCCGGCCATTTGCCGTCGCGTTCGTGGACGTGCGCATGCCGCCCGGATGGGATGGCATCGAGACCACGACTCACCTGTGGAAGGCCGATCCATCGCTCCAGGTCGTCATCTGCACGGCCTACTCCGACTACTCCTGGGAGGAGATGACGGGCAAACTCGGCCTGTCGGACAACCTCGTCCTGCTCAAGAAACCCTTTGATCCCGCCGAGGTGCTGCAGCTCGCGCACGCGCTGAGCGAGAAATGGCGCCTGAGCCGGTCCCTGCGCATGCGCATGGAGTCGCTCGAGGCCGCGGTCCTCGAGCGCACCTCAGCCCTGCGCGAGGAGATCACCGTGCGCCAGAAGTTCGAGGAGGATCTCATCCGCGCACGCGATGCGGCCGAGGCAGCCAGCCGCGCGAAGAGCGCGTTCCTCGCGAACATGAGCCACGAGATCCGCACGCCCATGAACGGCGTGCTGGGCATGTGCCAGCTGTTGCTCGATTCCGGCCTCACGCCCGAGCAGCGCGATCTCGCGCAGACGCTCGCCAACAGCGGCGAGACGCTCTTCTCGCTGCTCAACGACATCCTCGACTTCTCCAAGATCGAGGCCGACAAGATGAGCCTGGAGATGGCGCCGCTGGTGATCGAGGACGTCGTCGACGGCGTGGCCCAGCTCGTCGCGCGGCAGGCCGACGAGAAGCGGCTCGAGCTCGTGGCCGAGGTCGATCCGGCCATCCAGGGCCGTTTCCTCGGCGACGCCACGCGGCTGCGGCAGGTGCTGATCAACCTCGCAGCCAACGCGATCAAGTTCACGGCCGCCGGCGAGGTCGCCCTGCATGTCCGACAGCTCGCTGTATCCGGTACTTCGGCACGGTTCGAGTTCAGCGTCGCGGACACCGGCATCGGCATCGCCCCCGAGCAGGTCAAGGAGTTGTTCACGCCCTTCACGCAGGCGGACTCCTCGATCACCCGGCGTTTTGGCGGCACGGGCCTCGGCCTCGCCATCTGCAAGAGCCTCGTCGGCCTCATGGGCGGCGCGGTCGCGGTGGAGAGCGCGCCGGGCCGCGGATCGCGGTTTCATTTCACGATCGAGCTGCCGCGCGCCCCGGGTGTGGAGGCGCGGGCCGGCCAGCACCAGACGCCGCCCGGCCTGGCCGACGTGCGCACGCTAGTCGTGGACGACAACGCGACCAACCGCAAATTCCTTGCCCACCTTCTCGCCGCGTGGGGCGCTCCGTTCGCGGAGGCGGCCGACGCCGAGGACGCGTTTCACCGGCTCCTGGCTTCCTTCAGGGACGGTCGGCCCTTCGAACTCGTCCTCCTCGACTACCAGATGCCGGTCGAGGACGGACTCTCGCTGGCGCGGCGCATTACCGAGGCACTCGGCCCGCGTGCCCCGCGCATGGTGCTCCTCACCTCCCACGGCGACCAGTCGGCGGTGTCGGAATACCAGGCCGCCGGCGTCGCCTCGTGCCTGTTCAAGCCCCTGCGCCGCCAGTCGCTGCTCGACTGCCTGGTCGATGCAGTCGGCCGGCCGCGCCCGGCGGCCCCACACACGGTCGCATCTCCCGCACACGCCAACATCCGCATCCTCGTCGCCGAGGATCATCTCGTGAACCAGAAGGTCGCGCAGCTCGCGCTGCGGCGCATGGGCTTCGAAATCACGCTCGTGGCCAACGGCCGCGACGCGCTCGAGGCCGCACGCACGGGCGCTCACGACGTCATCTTCATGGACTGCCAGATGCCCGAAATGGACGGCTTCCTCGCCACCCGGTCGATTCGTCGCCACGAGATGGAGACCGGGGCGCGACGCACCCCGATCATCGCGATGACCGCCGGGGCCGTCCAGGCCGACCGCGACAACTGCCTCGCCGCCGGGATGGACGACTACCTCGCCAAGCCCGTGAAATGGGAAGCCATCCCCGCGCTCCTGCGGCGGCACCTGCCCGACCTCCTCGCCTCTCCCGCATGAACCCGATCGAACCAGCCCCGACCGCCGAGGAAATCGGTGGCGACGCCAGCCAGGCTTTCCGTCTCCTCGCCCGCAGGGCCATCGACCTTTTTGCAGTGATCGACTTCCCGGCGCTGCGTTTCCGCCACCTCAACGACGAGGGCCGCGCGCTCCTGGGCATCGGTCCCGAAGGCAATCTGGACGCGATCAACTGCACCGAGTTCCTCGCGCATGACCTGCTCACGAGCCTGCTCTACGACGTCGGCCCCGCGGCGCTGGCCGGGCGGGACTGGTGCGGGGAGGCCGTGCTGCGGGCCGTCGGCGGCTCCGAGTGCGCGGTCAAGCTCTACGTCTCGGGCCTGCCCGCGCGCGACGACCACGGCGACCAGCTCGCCATCGCCGCGATCGACACAAACGCCACGCGGGAAGCGCGCCAGTCGCTCATGCAGGAGCAGATGTTCCTGCGCGCGCTGCTCAAGCACGTGCCGGACTCGATCTACTTCAAGGACCTGCAGAGCCGCTTCCTGCGCGTGAGCGACTCGCAGGTGCGCAAGAAGAAGTTCCGAAACGCCGACGAGCTCATCGGCAAGACCGACTTCGACGTCTTCGCCGCCGAACACGCCCAGAACGCCTTCGACGACGAGCAGCGCATCATCCGCACCGGCGAGCCCGTGATCGACAAGGAGGAGCGCGAGGTCTGGCCGGACGGCCGGGTCACGTGGGTCTCCACGTCCAAGCTGCCCCTGCAGGATCCCAAGGGCCGCGTCATCGGCACCTTCGGCGTCTCGCGCGACATCACGGCCCGCAAGGTGGCGGAGGAGAAACTCAAGACCACGCAGAAGGAGCTCCTCGCCGCCTCGCGCCTCGCCGGCATGGCGGAGATCGCCAGCGGTGTGCTGCACAACCTCGGCAACGCCCTCAACAGCGTGGGCACCTCGGCGGCGATCCTGACCGAGCAATTCGGCCGGTCGCGTATCCAGAATCTGGCGAAAGCCGCCCAGATGCTCGAGCAGCACTCGTCGGACCTCGCGGCCTTCCTCACCGCCGACGCGCGCGGCAGGCAGCTGCCCGCCTATTTCATCCAGCTGGCCGCGGCGCTCGCGGCCGAGCGCGAGCAGATGCTCGGCGAGCTGGCCCAGCTCCGCCGCAACGTGGAGCACATGAGCGAGGTGGTGGCCATGCAGCAGAACTACGCGCGCGGCTCGAGCCTCGCGGAGGATTGCCAGGCCGCGGAGCTCGTCGAGGAGTCGCTGCACATCAGCGCGATCTCGCTGAGCCGCCACGGCATCACCGTCGTGCGCGACTTCAAGCCCGTGCCCAACATCCACGTGACGCGACACAAGGTGCTGCAGATCCTCGTCAACCTGATCCGCAACGCGAAGTACGCGATGGACGAGACCGGCCGGGCGGACAAGCCGATGACCATCACCATCGCGCCGCACACCGACGGCCTGGTGCGCATCTCCGTGCGCGACGAGGGCGTGGGCATCGCGGCCGAGAACCTGACCAAGATCTTCGGCTTCGGCTTCACCACGCGCAAGGACGGCCACGGCTTCGGCCTGCACTCCAGCGCCAACGCCGCGCGCGAGCTCGGCGGCCACCTCGCCGGGCACAGCGAAGGCCCGGGCCAGGGCGCGGTGTTCACGCTCGATCTCCCGGTCGCCGGTGCACGGATACACGCGACCCCGGCAGTCGCCTAGGGCGGGACTCCGCCTCCGGCCTTCAGGCCGGATCGGCCGCTACGGTTTCTCGCCCTCGATGGCCGGCACCGCGGGCTTGTCGGCCGGGGCAGGCTCCTCGGGCTCGGGCGCGAGCCGCAGGGCGCGCTCGCGCAGCATGCCGATCGCCGCGGGCAGGTCGGTGAGCAGGCGCAGCACGCGGTCGTTCTCGAAGTTGATCGCGCCGCGTTCGGCGTCGTTGGCCATCTTCTCGAGCGCCGCGAAGCCGATGTTGCGTGCGCTGCTGCGCAGCGAGGTCACGCGTTTGATCGCGGTCGTGTCGCCGGGATCGCGCGTGAGCACGGGGGCGACCTCGGCGAGCACGCGGTCGATCTCCTTGGCCGCGGAACGGTAGAGCTCGGCGAGCTTGGGATCGCCCAGGCCGGTGCGCGCGCGCACGGCATCGAGCGGCTCGAAGAGCTTGTCGCGCCAGCAGGCCTGCGTGAGGCGCACGACCTCGGCGGTGAGGCGGTCGGCGGAATAGGGTTTCACCAGCATGCCCTGCACGCCGAGGCGCATGTATTTCTGCACCACGCCGCGCTCGGACACGCCGGAATAGACGACGGTCGGCAGCGGCCCGAAGAGCGGATGCTGGCGGACGGTGTCGAGGAATTCCCAGCCGTGTTCGCCGTTGAGATTGGTGTCGAGGACGAGCATGTCAGTCGGCTTCTTGCGCAGCGCCTCCCAAGCTTGGGCGGAGCGCGCCGCCACCGCCACGTCGTGGCCGAGTGGCTCAAGCATCCCAGTCAACACCTGGGCGGAGACCTCGTCGTCTTCGAGAACAAGAATTCTGCAGGGCATGGATGGCAGGAGTCGGTGGCGCGCGGACCTGCCCGCAGCCTCCGATGGACGAAGGCGGGCGTGGCGCGTCCCTTTCTGTCATCGGCGCAGGTGCCGGTTGTTTTAGGCAGATTCCCCCGGGCGCGGCCGCCGCTCGCGGTCCGAGGCTGGGGAATCCCCCCTCAATCCCGGCAGCCCGGCGCCGATATCCTAGGCCCGTCCCTCTCGCTGGCCACGCCTCTCCGCCACCAGCCGCCGCCATTTCATGGATTCGTCCCTCCCGGGCTCGCGCTCCCAGGCTCTCCGCATCCTCGTCATCGACGACGATCCAGCCACACTCTCGACTGTGGGTGCCGTGCTCCGCGCCGGCGGACACCAGACCTTCGACGCAGGCGATGGCGCGTCAGGCATCGAGCGCGCCCAGTCGCTGCTGCCCGACCTGATCATCTGCGACGTCACGATGCCCGGGATCGACGGCTACGACGTGCTGCGTGCGCTCAAGCGCAACCTTGCCACCGCGGCGATCCCTTTCATCTTCCTGAGCGGCCACCTCGATGAGGACTTCGTGCGCCAGGGCATGGGCCTGGGTGCCGACGACTATCTGGCCAAGCCGTTCCTGCCCGAGCAGCTGTTCGCCTCGATCCGCGCGCGCATGGAGCGGCAGCGGATCGTCACCGCCAAGCTCGACCAGCTCCGCGGCAGCCTCGTGCGCGCGGTGCCGGCGGAGTTCTTCACGCCGCTCAATGCCGTGCTCGGCTTCTCCATGCTCCTGCTCGACAATCTCCGCACGGGCATGGAGATCAGCCGCGACGATCTCGAGGACTCGCTCACCGGCATCCACGAGGCGGGCGAGCAGCTCTTCCGCATCGCGAGCAACTACGTGCTCTTCGCGCAACTCTCCTCGCAGGAGGACCTCGCCCACCCGGCGGCGCCCGCGCTCGCACCCGACGCCTGGGAACCCGCGCTCTCCGCGGCTGTGCGCAAGCACGCCATGCAGCGCCAGCGCACCAAGGACCTGCACTACTCCTTCGCGCGGTGCCCGCTGCGCATCCGGCAGGAGCACCTCGAGAAACTCGTCATCGAGCTGCTCGACAACGCCATTAAGTTCTCCCGAGCCGGCGAGTGGCTCTCGGTCACGGGTGTCGTGCAGGACGACCGCTACGTCCTGCGCGTGGCCGACCACGGCCGCGGCATGACGTCGGAGCAGATCGCATCCACGGCCCCGATGGTGCAATTCGACCGGCAGCACCTCGTGCAGTCGGGCGTCGGCCTCGGGCTGCAGATCGCACGGTTGCTCGCCCGCCGCTACGAAGGCGAACTGAGCATCCGCCGCAACACGGACCGCGGCATCACCGTCGAGGTCAACCTGCCAGTCGGCGCGTAGTCGGATTCAGGATATCCTCTCGCGCCCTCGCCCGGCCGGATCCCGGCCTCGCGCCCGTCCGCGATGGCGGAGTGCTCGCCGCGGCATGAAGACGAGCGACCGGCACCCGTGTGCCATGGGCGACAGGCGGGGCCTCAAGCCCCCACGCCGCTGATGTGCGTCTCGAGGCAGGCGCGATGCCACTCCGGCATGCGGTTGGTCATGCCGATGCGGTCGATGTAGCCCTTGTCGATCGGCGCCGAAGCCTCGCTGCTGCCATCGTGGGCCCACACGTCGCCGACGTGCACGCACGTCAGCGGACTGAAGTGCGGCTCGACGCAGGCGGCCGGTGCATGATGCCAGGTGACGGCATCGACGATCCCGCCGGGCAGGCCCCACAAGCCGAGCATGTAGCCACCGACCTCGGCGTGCGTCGCGCCGAAGACAACCTCCTCGGCCGCGAGCAGGCCACCGGGCGACTTCGCGGCCTCGGCCGCCGCTCGCGTGTACTCCTTCGGAAAATTGGCCGCGAGCGCGAGTTTGCCGGTGTCGTGCAGCATGCCGGCGACGAAGGTCTCGTCGAGAAGGCGGGCGTTGACCCCCTCGATCTCGGCCACGAGCTTGGCGCAGCCCGCCGTGAGCAGGCTGTGGTTCCACAGGGCCTCGAGCGAGATGGCGCCGAGCGGCACCTTCTCGAACTGCGCGAACGCGTTGATCGAGAGAACGAGCGCCTTGATCGTGTCGAGGCCGAGGTAGTTGACCGCCTCCGACGGATTCGCCACCTGCTGGCGCAGGCCGAAGAAGGCCGAGTTGACCAGCTTGAGAATGCGCGCGGTCATGCTGATGTCGCGCGCCACGATGGCGGCCACATCGTCGATGCCACACTCGGGATCGGCCATCTTGTCGACGAGTTCGACGTAGAGATCGGGCAGGCTCGGCAGGCGGTCCATGCGCGCGACGAGGCGGCCGATCTGCTCGCGGCGCAGCGAGGCCTCGACGTCGCACGCGCGCAGGATCGCGGTGCGCAGGACCTCGGGATCGCACGGGCGGTTGAGAAACTGGTGGGTGGCTGCGGCGCAGGTCATCACATACGGCTGGTCGCTCGGCGGCGCGAGGACGAGGCGCGCCACCTTCGGGTGCCGGTCCATCGCGATCTTGAGCAACTCCGGGCCGGTCATGCCGGGCATGCCGAGGTCCGTCACCAGGACATCGATACCGCCGCGGTCGAGCGCCGCCAGGGCCTCCTGGCCGCTGCCGACGAAGGTCATCTGCCAGGTGTCGGCGTACGCCCGCAGCTGGCGCTGCAACGATTCGCGCACGCGGACCTCGTCGTCGACGAAGAGAATGTGTTTTGCGGGCATGGTCCCGGGGAGATGGGAGATGACAGATGCGCGGCTCGGTTCGACGGTCAGGTCGCAGTCAGCCCGGGATAGCGGTCGCGCACCTCACGCACGGATTGTTCAAAGAGGGACCGGGCCTCACGCACGAGCCCCTCGAGCTGGGCCTGGGCGACGGTCTGCGCCTGCATCTCCACGTCCTTGAGCAGACCGGCCATCTGCTCGAAGCCAAAGCTCGAGGCGGCGCCACGGATCTTGTGCGCCTCCTTGGCGATAAAGGTGCGGTCGAACGGGTTCGCGCCCGAGCAAAGCGTGTCGAGACGACGGCCCGCGTCGTCGACGAAGAGGCGGAAGAGGTCCTTCATCTCCTCGTCGGCCGGGCTGAGTTCGTCGCCGACGACCAGCGAAAGTTGCTCCCAGTTGATGAGCATGGCGGAATTCATGGTTGTGCGGGCGGGTGTCAGGTCGTGGACCGACGCGGCACGCGCGCGAGCGCTTCCTGCAGATCGGGCACACGGATGGGCTTGGCGAGATAGTCGTCCATCCCCGCCTCGAGGCAGCGGTCGCGATCGCCTTCCATGGCGTTGGCAGTCATGGCGACGAGGCGCGGGCGCGCATCCTTCGATGCGGACGCGCAGATGTGGCGGGCGGCCTCCAGGCCGTCCATCTCAGGCATCTGCACATCAAGGAGAACGACATCGTACGTCTTCTGGCCGAGTGCCTCGAGCACCTCCCGGCCGTTAGTGGCAACATCGGCCCCGTAGCCCATCTGCTTGAGGACCTTCAACGCGACCTTCTGGTTTACCATGTGGTCCTCCGCGAGGAGCACGCGCAGCGGATGCCGCTCACCCAGGGCGCGGTCGATGAGCGGCGGCTGGCTCGCCCCCGGCCCGGCCACCGGGCTGGAGGTGACGAACACCGCGCAGATCGCGTCGAAGAGCTGGGAAAAGTGGATCGGCTTGGAGATAACCGTGTGATAGAGCTCGCGCGCCTCAACCACGACCGCCTCGGCCCGCGAGACCGATGGCATGAAAATGACGGGCGGGCGCCGGTCGGCCGGCAGGTCGCGGATGCCCCGGGCCACGGCGATGCCATCCATCTCCGACATGTGGTAATCGAGCAGCACGAGGTCGTAGCGCGGCTCGCGCTCGAGTAGCTCGAAGGCGCGCGCTCCGCTCTCGGCTTCGCAGCCGACCATGCCGAGGCGCTGCACCTGCAGGCGCAGGATGCGGCGGTTGGTGGCGTTGTCGTCGACGATGAGGACGCGGCGCCCCTCGAGGACCGGCGCGACGCGCGCGAGGCCGGGGTGCACGGCCGTCGGATCGACACCGAGGTGCAGCACGAAGTGGAAGGTCGAACCGCCACCCGCCGTACTTTCGACCCAGATACGGCCGTCCATGAGCGCGCAGAGCTTGCGGCAGATGGCCAGGCCCAGGCCGGTGCCGCCGTACTGGCGCGTCGTCGACGCGTCGACCTGCGAGAACGGCTGGAAGAGCTTGTGCAGCTTGTCGGCCGGAATGCCGATGCCGGTGTCGCGCACGATGAAATGCACGGGCAGCACCTTCGGGTCGACGTGACCCTCGACGGCGGCGCGGCGGATCTCGACGTGCACCTCGCCGCGCGCGGTGAACTTCACGGCGTTGCCCACGAGGTTGAGCAGGACCTGGCGCACCCGCGTGGAATCGCCCACGACGACCTGCGGGACATCGTCCTCGTAGAGGTAGGTCAGCTCGAGATTCTTCCGGCAGGCGACCGGGGCCACCACATCGAAGACCTCCTCGACGCAGGAGCGCAGGCTGAAGGGCTCGGCCTCGAGATCGATGCGCCCCGTCTCGATCTTGGAGAAGTCGAGGATGTCGTTGATGATCGCGAGCAGGTTCTCGCTGCTGGATCGGATCGTCTCGGCGAACTCGGCCTGGTCGTGATTGAGCGGCGTGTCGAGCAGCAGGCTCGTCATCCCGATGATACCGTTCATCGGCGTGCGGATCTCGTGGCTCATCATCGCGAGGAACTCGGACTTGGCCTTGTTCGCGGCCTCGGCCGCCACCCGCGCCTGCTTGATGGCCTCGACCGCGCGCTTGCGCTCGGTGATGTCGGTGACGAAACCGAGGGCACGATCCGACGTGCCGTCGCCAGCGCGCACGTCGATGCCGTTGATCTCGACCCAGAGCCAGGCGCCATCGGCATGATGCATGCGCGCCTCGACGCAGAAGGGATGGCGCGGCGCGTCCGGATCGGCCGCCCGGGCCCGGGCCACGCGCGGCGCGTCCTCCTCGTGGATGAGACCGAAGAAGTCGTCCGGACCGAGCTGCGCGAGCGCGGCGTGGCCGAGCATCTCGGCCAGGCGCGGGGCGAAAAAGACACGGCCGGTCTCGAAGTTGACGTCCCAGAACGCATCGGCGCTCGAGTCGACAAGCATGCTGAACCGCTCCTCGGCGGCGCGCAGGGCGGACTCGCTCTCCTTGCGGCGCGTGATGTCGCGCCCGGCGCCGCGGTAGCACACGAGCGTACCCGCAGCATCGAGCACCGGGAGCGCGCTCATCGTCAGCCAGATGGCGCGGCCGTCGCGCGTGCTCCCGCGCCACTCCGTGCCGGCGATGCGTCCGCGCGTGGCCATGAGTTCGCGGAACGATTTGGCCCACCGCTCCTGGTCGGGTCCGGGGACGAGGTCGGCGTGCGACCGGCCCTCGAGATCCTTGGGGGCGAGGCCGAGCACGTCGGTCACGCGCTCGCTCACGAAGGCGATGCCGCCGTCGAGGTCAATTTCCCAGATGAACTCGCCCACGGCATCGCTCACGTCGCGGAAGCGCTTCTCGCTGTCGGCCAGGGCTTGCTCGGCGGCCTTGCGCTCGGTGATGTCCTCGACAAACGACCACACCTGGCGCCGGCCCTCGGTGCCACGCACGAGCATGCCGTTGAGCACGATCGGCACGCGCCGGCCCGAGCGGTGGAAAAACTCCTTCTCATACGGGCCGTAGCGACCCGTGTCGTGGATGCGCCGCAGCTGCTCCTGCTCCGCGGCGAAATACTGCGGAGGCGTGAGCTGCCAGAGGCTCATGTGCGCCATCTCGACGGCGCGGTAGCCGACGATGTTGAGGAACGCCTGGTTGGCGTCGATAATCGTGCCATCCAGTTCAGTCAACACCATGCCGAGCGGCGCGGTGACGAACATGACGCGGAAGCGCTCCTCAGACTCGCGCAGGCGCTGCTCGGACTCCTTGCGCGTGGTGATGTCGCTGAGCGTGCCGGAGAGGCCGAGCGGCTCGCCGGACGGCCCGAGGTTGAGCCGGGCGAACACCTCCACCCAGCGGAAACCGCCGCCGCGCGTGAGCACGCGGAACTCGTAGCGGGCGAAGCCCGGACTGTGCTCGGCCACCGGCCGCAGGAGCGCGTCGTTGCGCAGGCGATCCTCCGGATGAATGTAGTTGAAAAACGCATTCCCGAGCGAGTCGCGCACGCTGAAGCCCGTGATCGACTCCCACGCGGGATTGAGGAAGGACATGCGGCCGAAGAGGTCGGTCTGGAAGACGACCTCGCGGATGCTGTCGACGACGGAGCGGTAGCGCGCCTCGCTCTCGCGCAGGGCATCGGCCACGCGCTGCTGCTCGGAGACATCGCGCTGCACGCCGATCCAGTGGGTGATGCGACCGTCCGCGTCGCGCAGAGGCGACAGGCTCACGTGCGCCACGTAGGACGAGCCGTCCTTGCGGTAGTTGACGACCTGGTCGGCGAACGGCTGGCCCGCGTCGAGCGCGGTGCGCATGCGTTTGCGCACTTCCGGCGACGAGCCTGGTCCCTGGAGCAGGCGCGGGCTGCGGCCGATCACCTCCTCGGCGGCGTATCCGGTGAGCAGGGTGAACGCGCGGTTCACATACACGATCTGCGGGCCCGGAGCCTGCACCTCCCCACTCGTGACGATCACGCTCTCATAGGTGTGCTGCAGGACCGATTCGAGAAACGGGTTGCCACCCTTGTGATCGAGGCCCGTCACGATCACCTCGGTGACCGTGCCGTGCGAGAAGACCGGCTGGCATTGCACGTAGACGCCGAGCCCGAGGTCCGCCAGGTCGAGGTCGGCCAGGGCGGGCTCTCCCGCCCATGCTCGCAGGTAGACCGGCTCGAATTGCCGCGCGACCGCGGCGGGAAAGAGTTCGTGCAGCAGCCGGCCATCGAGTTCCTCGGTATAGAGGCCCATGCGCCGCAAGAGCTGCCCGCGACACCCGGTGTGGCGAAAACCCTGCGGGCTGCGCGTGACGCGCCAGAGAAAACCACCACTGCAGTCGGCGACGCCCACGTCGGGCGCGCCATCCATGCCGGATTCGGCGTAGTCGCGCTCGAGCAGCTCCACGAAACGCTGGAACGCCGGATCGTCGGGGATGCGTGCACCGTAGGCGCGCCGGATCTGCTCGAGCAGTCGCGGATGCTGGGCGTGCGAGGCGGAGGATTCAGGCATGGTGACTGGGAGGCGCGTGCGCAGGGAGATCCCCACACGTCACGATCCGTGAGGAGCGTTTCAGATTGTCTTCCCTTCATCGTCCACGGTCGTGGCTGCTGAAGGCACCGCCACGGCGATTTTACGGTGATCTCCGGAAGGGCCCGTCGGCGGGTCGGGCCAGGACTGCTTGCGCGAACGGCAAACCACCCGCCGCCCCGCTGCCGCCATCCCGCTTTGCCGGGTGATGTCGGTCGCCGGCGCCGCGAAAATTCTCCTTGCGCCGCACAGGGTGAAACCTACCGTCCCGCCCTTTCGCCGGCCGAAGTCCCCTTCGTCTAGCCCGGTCCAGGACACCACCCTTTCACGGTGAGAACGCGGGTTCGAATCCCGCAGGGGACGCCAGCGGCAAGGGCGAGACTTGCCCTTGACCAGGCGGTCAACTATCGTGGCTGCGATGGGACGCACCAGTGACGCGCGCGAACGCCTGATCACCGCCGTGGGAGAACTGTTTCTCGAGAGCGGCTACCACGGCACGACGATCGACGCGATTTGCCTGAGGGCCGGCGTGCGCAAGGGCACGTTCTATCATTTCTTTGCCTCCAAGGAGGACCTCGCCGTCGCCGCCCTCGAACTCGATCGCGCGTCGCGCCGGGAGTCGCTGGATGCGGTGTTTTCACCCACCCGGCCGCCCCTGAGTCGCCTGCAGGTCTATTGCGAGCGTGTCTACACCCGGCAGCGCGAGGCCGCCGCCCGGAGCGGCCATGTCCCGGGCTGTCCGCTGTTCACCCTCGGCGCGGAGATCTGCACCCAGGAAGCGAGGCTGCGCGAACACATCAACGCAGCGCTCGGCGACTACCTCGCCTATTTCAGCTCGGCGATCCGCGATGCCTCCGCGGCGCAGAAGGTCGACGTGACCGACCCAGACGCCAAGGCGCGCTGCATCTTCTCGCTGATTCAGGGCGCGATCACCCAAGCGCGCATCGCCAACGATGCGGAAATCCTCCGGGAACTGCCCGCCCAGGTATTCGGCGTGCTCGGGCTCAAGCCCGTGCCACACGCCGCCTGACCACGCCACCTCAGGCCCCGCGGAATCGATCGCCGTTTCTTGACTATATAGTCAACTATTACAGATTCCGCACCTCCACCACCCGAACAATCATGCAAGACACAACCGTCTCCCCCTCCGCCGCCCTCGTCCACGTCCGCGCCGACGATTTCGACGCGTTTCTCGCCCGCGACGGCAAGCCCGCGCTGGTCGAGTTCGGCGCCGAATGGTGCGGTCCGTGCCGGATGCAGGCACCGATCCTGAAGGAACTGGCCCGTGAGTTCGCCGGCCAGGCGCGTATCGCCGCGGTCGACGTGGATGCGGAGCCGGAGCTGGCCGCCCGCTTTGGCATCCGCTCGCTGCCGACCCTCGCCTTCTTCAAGGGGGGCGAGTTGCGCCACACCCTCGTCGGTCTCGCCGCCAAGGCCACACTCGCAAACGAGCTTCAGAACCTGCGCTGAGCCTGCCCGTCGGCCGACCGCATCCAGCCACTCCGCCTCCTCCGATCATGCCACGTCTCTTCGATCCGTTTTCGCTTCGCGGCGTCACGCTGCGCAACCGCATCGGCGTCTCGCCGATGTGCCAGTATACCGCCGAGGACGGCTTCCTGACCGACTGGCACCTCGTCCATCTCGGTGCCCGCGCCATTGGTGGAGCCGGGCTGATCATCACCGAGGCCACGGCGGTCGAGCCGCGCGGTCGCATCAGCCCGGGGTGTCCCGGGCTTTGGGACGACGCGCACATCGAGGCGCACGCGCGCATCACCGCATTCGAGAAACAACACGGCGCCGTCCCCGGTATCCAGATTGCCCATGCCGGGCGCAAGGCGAGTTCGGCCCGGCCGTGGGACGGCGGCGGCCATCTCGCCGACGACGCCGGCGGCTGGCCGGTAATCGGACCCAGCGCCGTCGCCTTCGGCGGCTCGCTCACGAAGGTCCCGGCCGCGATGACGCCAGAGGACATCCGGACCGTGCAGGCGGCATTCGTGAGCGGCGCCCGCCGCGCACTCGCCGCCGGCTACGAGTGGCTCGAACTTCACGGCGCACACGGGTACCTCATGCACAGCTTTCTGTCGCCGCTCAGCAACCACCGCACCGACACCTACGGCGGCTCGTTCGAGAATCGCACGCGCTTCGTCGTCGAGACCGCGCGGGCGGTGCGTGCGGTCTGGCCCGAGCACCTGCCGCTGACCATCCGCCTCTCGACGACCGACTGGGTCGCGGGCGGCTGGACGCTCGATGAGTCGGTCGAATTGGCCCGTCTCCTCAAGGCCGAGGGCGTCGATCTCGTCGACTGCAGCTCCGGAGGCAACACCACGGGCCTTTCGCGCGACGTGCTGCGCCCCGGCTACCAGGTTCCGTTCGCCGAGCGGATCCGGCGCGAAGCCGGGATCGCGACCGCCGCCGTCGGCCTCATCACCGAGCCGGCCCACGCCGACGCGATCGTCGCCGAGGGCCGGGCCGATCTCGTCTACCTCGCGCGCGAGTTCCTGCGCGATCCGCAGTGGCCGCGCCGGGCCGCCGCCGCGCTCGGCGTCGAGGTGAAGGTGCTCCCCAGGCAATACGCCCGCGCCTGATCGCACCCCGGCGCGGGGAAGCGCGATGCGCCCCGCGTCAGGTCTCCTCGTCGCCGATGAGCGCGGGTGTCACGAACCAGCCGATACGCCAGAGGATGGCCTGCGATTTAGTGCGCTCGCGCTCGAGGCAGACGATCGCGCCCTTCTTGAAGTCCACCACCTCCTGGTCGACGTTGCCACAGACAAGCATCGAGGTCAGGCGTCCGAGGTGCGGCTCGTGGCCGACGACGAGCAGCGGGTAGCCGAAGCCGCTCAGCCGGCGCGCGATGCCGCGGTGATCGTCGTAGGGCAGGAGGCCGTCGATCTCGCGCCGCGTCGCCGCGATCTCGAGCCGGTCACAGAGCAGGTCGGCGGTCTCCCGGGCCCGCAGGAGCGGACTGTGCCACACGCGCTCCACCTCGATGCCACCGCGCGGCCGCAGGAAATCCGCCATCGCACGCACCTGCGCGCGGCCGCGCTCGCTGAGGGGGCGCACCGGATCCTCCTCCTCGGGGACGGCGTGCGCGTGGCGCATCAGGTAGATCTTGATATCATCGCTCATCGGTCGGCCTCCTCGATGGTTGCGTGTCCGCGGTACGACTACGGCGAAAGCCGCTCGAGCGTCCACCCGCCCCCGGGCAGGCGCGTGTAGCGGAGCCGGTCGTGCAGGCGGCTCGGCCGGCCCTGCCAGAACTCGACCGTCTCGGGCGCGAGACGATACCCGCCCCAATGTGGCGGTACCGGCACAGTCTTGCCGCGGTATTCCGCCATCAGCGCCTCGATGCGCCGCTCCAGCTCCTCGCGCCCGGCGAGCACGCGGCTCTGCTGCGACGCCCATGCGCCGAGCTGGCTGTCGATCGGGCGCTTGTAGAAGTAGGCCTCGGTCTCCTCGCGCGACACCTTCGTGACGGCGCCGCGGATCTCGATCTGCCGCTCGAGCGGCAGCCAGGTGAACAGCAGCGACGCCTGCGGGTTGGCGGCCAGTTCCGCGCCCTTGCGGCTTTCGTAATTGGTGTAGAAGACAAAACCGCGCGCATCATAGCCCTTCAGCAGGACGGTGCGCGCGGACGGGCGGCCGTCTCGGCCAGCGGTGGCGAGTGTCATGGCGTTGGGCTCAAGCACCTCGGCAGCCACCGCCTCGCCAAACCACCTCTCAAACTGCGCGAGCGGATCGCCGGCCACCTCGCCCTCGAGCAGGTGCGAGAGCTTGTAAGAGCGACGCATGTCCGCGACCGCGCGCCCGCCGCCCGTCATGGCCTTCCAGAGCGGGAGGGCAAACGGGATGTAGAAAAGGAAACTCTGCAGGCGGCTGCGGGTCTGCGGGCGCATGGGCGTCGTCCAACTCCCTTGACTCCAGCACACCCGGGTGCCGCCATCAACCGCCATGTCGGCCTCCCTCCGATCCGCCATCGCCCGCGATCGCCGCCACCTCGTCGACCTCGCCGCGGAACTCATTCGCATCCCCACAGTCAACCCGCCGGGCTCGCACTACGCGGCCTGTGTGGCGACCCTGGACACGCTAAGCCGCCGCGCCGGACTCGCGACGCGCGTGGTCCGCATCCCGCACGCGCGAGTCGTGAAGAGCCTGCCCGACGCCGTCGATTGCCCGCGGGCCATCGTGATCGGCCGCTGGGATGTCGGCGCACCACGCACGGTGCATTTCAACGCCCACTACGACGTCGTGCCCGCCGCGCCCACGGGCTGGCGATTCGGCCCGTTCGAACCGCGCGTGAGCGGCGGCTGGCTCTACGGTCGCGGCTCGGCCGACATGAAGGGCTCGATCGCCTGCGTGCTCCACGCCCTCGCGACCATGCGGCGCCTGGACATCACGCCTTCGGTCAACATCGAGGTCTCCTGGACGCCCGACGAGGAGACGGACAGCACCTTCGGCGTGCAGTGGCTCGTCCAGAAGAAGCTCCTCGAGGCCGACTACGCCATCGTCTGCGAGGGCGGCAGCGGACGCCATGTCGGCTGCGGCCACAACGGCGTGCTTTGGTTCGAGGTCGACGTGCACGGCCGCGCTGCGCACGGCTCCGAGCCGCATCGCGGGCTCAACGCGGTCGAGCAGATGAGCGCGCTCGTGCTTGAGCTGAAGAAATACCAGCAGCAGCTCGCCCGCCGCACCTTTCGCAATCCCGATGGCCGTATCCGCTCGGCCACGCTCAACGTCGGTGGTGTCACCGCCACGCAGCCGGGCGGCAAGATCAACACCGTGCCCGGCGCGGTCACGCTCACGCTCGACCGGCGCGTGCTTCCCAACGAAAATCTCACCGAGGCCGAGCGGCACCTCCGTGCGTTCATCCGCGGCGCCGCGCGACGTATCCCGCGCCTGCGCGTGACGGTGCGCAAGATCAACCAGCACACCGCGACGTTCTCCGATCCCGAGGGCCCGTTCCCGCGCGCGTTCGGCGCGGCGCTCTCGCGCGTGCGCGGGCAGAGCGCACGGTTCACCGTCTCGACGGGCTTCAACGACTCGCACTTCTTCGCCGGCGAGGGAGGCCTGCCGACGATCGGCTGGGGGCCGGGCGGCGAGGCCTGCCACGGCACCGACGAGCGCGTGCGCGTGGCCGAACTCGTCGAAGCCGCGCAGACCTACGCGGAGTTTGTCACGACCTTCGCGGGCTGAGGCCGCGACGGCCGGCGCTCACGCGGCGGCGGGCGGGACCGCGGGCGGCGCGACCGGTTCGCGCTTGAGAAAGATCGATGCGATGAGCCCGACGATGGTGTAGAAGATCGGCGTCATGAGCAGCGCCATGGCCGAGGTGACGACCGGGCTGGTCATGATCTTCATCACGCCTTCGGCCGCATCGATCTGCTGCTGATTGAGTCCCTTGCCCTCGAGCGCAGCCACCTGCATCTCGCGCAGCGTCTCGACCATCCCCGGGTTGATGATGGCCGTGTAGACGTAGTTGAATACCGCACCGAGCACACCCGCCACCACGCCGACCAGCAGCGCGGTGAGCACGCCCCGGCCGTAGGTCAACCCGCCGTCGGGCGAGCCGTTACGTGTCGCGCGGATGGCCAGGACGACACCGATGATCGCGATCGCGAAGGTCAGCCAGCCTGCGATCGAGCCGGTCGACTGCATCTTCTCGACGTCGTTGTGCACGCCCATGAAAAACAGCGCGAGCGTGAGCAGCGCGCCGGCGACAGCGATACCGATTCCGTAGGTGACATAGGGTTTCATGCGGGCTCCGAGGCTGTGGGTTGCGGACGAGTGAGGGGCGGCGATGCGCGTGTTCAGCGATACGGCTGGTGGAGTTCCACCGGCTTACGCCTCGAGCGCATGCGGAGATTGAGCATCTCGACGCCGAGCGAAAACGCCATGGAGAAGTAGATGTAGCCCTTCGGGATATGGTGACCGAGGCCGTCGGCCACGAGCGTCACACCGATGAGCAGCAGGAACGAAAGCGCGAGCATCTTGATCGTCGGGTGCCGGTCGACGAACGCGCTGATCGGCCCGGCGAATGCGAGCATCACGAGGATCGCGATGATCACCGCCGCGATCATCACGCCGAGCATGCTGGCCATGCCGACCGCCGTGATGACCGAGTCGAGCGAGAAGACGATGTCGAGGATGAGGATCTGCACGATGACCGAGACAAACGACGGCGCCGTGCGCGCCGTGGCCGCGCCGTCCTCGCCCTCGAGCTTGCCGTGGATCTCGTGCGTGCTCTTGCCGATGAGAAAGAGTCCGCCCAGCAGAAGGATCAGATCGCGGCCGGAGATGCCGTGGTTGAAGAAGGTGACCAGCGGCTCGGTCAGCCGCATCATCCACGCGAGCGAGCATAGCAGCGCGATGCGGGTGATGAGGGCGAGGGAAAGACCGAGCTTGCGCGCGCGATCCTGCTGCTCGACGGGCAGCTTGCCGGCGAGGATCGAGATGAAGATCACGTTGTCGATGCCCAGCACGATCTCGAGGGCGGTCAGGGTGAAGAGGGAGATCCAGACGTCGGGATTGGCGATCCAGTCAAAGCTCATGGGTGGAAGCCGCCATGAGTGGCGCCCGGCGCGCCGTTGGCGACGTGAAAGCACGCCGCCGGTCGCGTTCGCTTGACACGATTCTTACCACCCGGGCGACGACGGCGTTTCAAACAGACGTCAATTGCCGTTCAACCGGGCAGCCACGCTTCGCGCGGAGGCTCGTCCGCTTGGCTGGCGGGGCGATCGGCCGATACCGAAACCGAGGGTCCATCCTTCTTCATTATCACCCTCGCCCACACAAACCACGAAAGCCCGTCATGATCTTCAACTTCCTCGACCAACACCGCTGGTGGTTCATCGTCACGATGTCAGCCCTGACCTGGGCCGTGACCGCGGCCGTCCTGGTCGCGCTCGCCGGTGAGGGAGGCCAGGCCCAGTTCACCGGACCAGCCTCGATCGCCGCCGGCGTGGCCCTGCTCGCCACCGCGATCTATTTCCTCACCTCCTCGCACGCCGTGCGCGTGTGGACGATCTTCCGCCTCAAGCGCCAGATCCGCCGCCGCGAGGCGCTGCTCACCGAGATCGCTGAAAACCTCGGCAAGGCCGAGCAGGATCGCGTGCGCTGGACCGAGGTGCGCCCGCTCGAGCTCGAGGTGAAGCAGGTGCTCGACATGGCCACCGAACAGGAGCGCGGCGCGATGCAGACCCTCACGCTCGCCCGCGGCACCGGGGTGAAGGACCTCGAGACGCGTATCCGCCAGCTCGGCACACCGATCTGGGAGGAATGGGTCCGCCGCTTCCGGGGCGTCTCGCCCTACCGCGACTACGAGGTCGTGGTGCGCAACGCCGCCAGCGCGATGGACGTCGCCACGGACAAGGGCTACGCCCAGGCCGAACTCGAGGCCGCGCTCATGCGCCGCATCTTCTCGGCGCGCCTCGCCCTGCTCCAGCCCGACGAGCGCGACAAGGTCCTGGCCGTGTGGCACGACTTCGGCAACGAGCACCGCGACAGCCTCACCGCCCACGTCCCGGCGCTCTCGCCCGACATGGAGGCCGACCTCGCGGGCGCAGGCACCTACGTGATGGCGACCATCCTCGCCGGCGCGGTCGTGCACGAACGCGGCCTGACGCTGCCGACGGCGTTCTTCAATGGCGTGTCCGCCATGCTGCCGCCGCTCATCGGCGCGCTCGGCTGGCGCATCACCGCCGGCACCTCGGCGCGGTTTCTCAACTTCTGGCGCGTGCGGCGCGTGCTGCCCGCCGTCGTGCTGATGGCCCGCGTCCGCTCCGGCCTGCGCGTGCGTCGCACCAAGCACCTGATCAAGCTCGAGACCGAGCGCGACAACCTCGCCAAGACCGCGAGCTACGTCGAGAACCAGCTCACCGACCTGCGCGAGCAGCTCGCACACCTGGGCAACCTGAAATTCTCCATGCGCCGACTGCGCATGGTGCTGCCGCTCGCCTGAGCGGCTCGTTTCTGCAGGATTGGGTTCACACCGCGGCCGCGATCGCCTGATCGCGGCCGCTTTTTCTTTTCCGGCACCCGCAGGCGAGGCGGAGCCTCCCGGCGACCTCAGTGTCCGCCGAAATACCGTCCCGTGGGAAAACCACGCCGCTCGAGCGCCGTGCGCACCGCCGCCAGGTCGATTTTCGCCCCCGGCCTCACGCCATGGCGGATATACCAGCCCTGGTTCATCTCGAGGGCGAGCTGGATGGACGAGCTGCCCGAGAGCACGCCGTCCTCGATACCCGGATACATGGGATAGACCTCCTGCAGCACTCCGTCGGCCGTGAAGTAGCCGATATCCAGCGGGATGAGCGTATTGCGCATGTAGAAGCTCATGCGCTGCGGCTGCGGGAAGACGAAGAGCATGCCCTCGTCCTCGGGCATGGAAGGCACGTGCATGAGGCCGCGGTTGCGCTCGTGCTCGAGCACGGCGAGGCGCATGCGTACGGGATGCCCGCCCACGTCGATGGTGAAGCGGTGGTCGGGCGGGACGGCCGCCACCGCCGCCGGACGCGCGGCGCTCTCGCCCCCCCGGTCGCAGCCGGCCAAACCCAGCAGCGCGAGGACGACGAAAACGGACACTTGAACGAGCAGACGCCGCGAAACCATGGTGTGCTGATTCGCGGCGGAGCGCGCCCCAGGCAAGCCTTTTGCCCACGGGGATTGGTCGTGCCTTTGCCGCCCCGGCCGGCTCAATCGGGCGCATGTCACGTCAGACCTCCCCGTCCCGCAAGGCGGCCACGCTGCTCTATGCCGAGAGCGAGCACGGCGCCGACCAACTCTATTTCGCTGGTTTCCGCGTCGGCGATCCATTCATCACCTTCGCCTGGCGCGGTCAGCGCTTCGGCGTGCTCAACGCGCTCGAGTTCGGCCGCGCGCGCAAGGAGTCCGCGCTCGATCGCGTGCTGTCGCTCGAGGACTGGACCGAGAAGTCGAAGCGGGAGCTCAAGGTCGGGCAGGCTGGTCCGGCCGAGGTGATCGCGACGCTGACGCGCGCCTTCAAGATCCCGGCCCTTCGCGTCGCCGCGGACTTTCCACTCGGGCTCGCGCTCAAGCTGCAGAAGCTTCGGGTGAAGCTCGAACCGGCCGACGGCGCGCTTTTCCCACAACGAGAGATCAAGTCCCCAGCCGAAGCGCGTGCCATCGCCGAGGGCAACCGCTGCAGCGCGGTCGGCTTTGCCGCCGTGGAGAAGCTCCTGAAACGTGCGACGATCGCGCGCAACGGTCAGCTCCTGCTCGACCGTCGCCCGCTCACGAGCGAGCGGCTGCGCGAGGAGATCGAGGTCGCCTGCCTGCGCGCCGGCGCCGTCTCGCTCAACACCATCGCCGCCGGCGGCGACCAGGCGTGTGATCCGCATTGCGTCGGCCACGGGCCGTTGCGCGCCCATGAGCTGATCATCGTCGACATCTTCCCGCGCGTGATCGCGACCGGCTACCACGGCGACATGACGCGCACGTTTCTCAAGGGCTCGCCCTCCGACGCGCAGCGCAAGCTCGTCGCCGCCGTGCGCGCCGCCCACGGCGAGGCGATTGAGGCCGTGCGCGCCGGCATCGATGGCCGCACTGTGCACGACGGTGTGGTCGAGCATTTCAAGAAACTCGGCTACGAGACCAAGCGCGGCGCAAAAGGCGCGATCGGCTTCTTCCACGGCACGGGCCACGGCCTCGGCCTCGAGGTGCACGAGGGCCCGAGCCTCGGTCGGCGGGAGAGCAAGCTGCGCACGGGCGCAGTCGTCACCGTCGAACCCGGCCTCTACTATCCGGGTCTCGGTGGCTGTCGCATCGAGGACGTCGTGCAGGTCATGGCGGGCGCGCCGAAGCTGCTCTCGGACTATCACTACCGCTGGGTGATTCGCTGAGGCACGGGCTTCGACTCCAGGGTCCCTGCTCACCCATCCAAACGCGCCGCTGCGTTCGCCATGCCTGAACTCGCCGAGGTCGAATTCATGCGGCGGCGCTGGGATGCTGCGCTCGAAGACGCGGTGACCTCGGTGGAACTCCATCCGCGCGCGCGGATCTTCCGTGGCGTCGACACCGCTGCGCTCGCCCGCGGTCTCACGGGCGCGACGCTCACCTCGAGCCACCGCAGCGGCAAGCAGATGCTCTTCGCCTGCGGCGATTCCGGCTGGCTCGGGCTGCACCTCGGCATGACCGGCGAACTGCGGGTCGAGGCATCCGCGTATCCGATCGATCGGCACGATCATCTCGTGCTGCGGCAGCGCGCACGCGCGCTCGTGTTCGCGGATCCGCGGATGTTCGGCACGGTCGAATGGACGCCGGGCACGCAGCCGCCGGCCTGGTGGCGCGATCGTCCGCCGGAAATCATGGAGCCCGCCTTTACCGCCGAGCGGCTGCAGGCCTTTCTCGCACGCCGGGCGAAATCGCCGCTCAAGGCGGTGCTTCTCATGCAGGAGATGTTTCCCGGCATCGGCAACTGGATGGCCGACGAGGTCCTCTGGCGCGCGGGCCTGCACCCGGCGCGCGCGGCCGGCTCGCTCGACGCGGTGGACTGCGCGGCGCTGCACCGCGAGCTGCGTTTCGTGTGCCGCGGGGCGCTGCGCTCGATCGTGCGCGATGTCGACGGCCACTGGGCGGATCCGCCGCGCGGCTGGTTGTTTCACGAGCGATGGGTCGACGGGGGACGATGTCCTCGGACCGGCTCCCCGCTCGTGCGCGAGACGATCGGCGGGCGGACGACCTGCTGGTCACCCGCGTTACAGAACAGGTAGTCCGTCCGTTCGCGGACGTCTCGGATGTATCCGCGCCGCGGACAAGGCGCCCGCCAGCGTGCGGCCTACAAACGGCTCTACCCCTGTGCCTGCTCGGCCAGGGCGTCGGCGATCTCCTCGTTGGAGAATACGTTCTGCACGTCGTCGAGTTCCTCGAGCGCGGAAGTGAGCTTGTAGAACGACTTCGCCTGATCCAGGTCGGTGACCGGCACCGTCGAGGTCGGCAGATACACGATCTCGGAGGACTCGGGCTTGATGCCCTTCGTCTCGAGGGCGGCCGCCACCTTGTCGAAGGCGTGGATGCCGCAGATCACCTCGTAGCCCTCGTCGCTCGTCTTCACGTCGTCGGCGCCGGCATCGAGCGCGAGTTCCATGAGCGCGTCCTCGGTGGTCCTGCCCTTGCCGACGAGAAACTGGCCGCAATGGTGAAACTGGAACATCACGGCGCCCGAGCCCGCGAGATTGCCGCCGTGGCGGGTGAAGACCGAGCGCACGTCGGCGGCGGCGCGGTTCTTGTTGTCCGTAGCGATCGATACGACCAGCGCGATGCCGCCCGGGCCGTAGCCCTCGTAGGTGAACTCCTCGATCTGCTGGCCCTCGAGCTCGCCGGTGCCCTTCTTGATCGCGCGCTCGACGTTGTCGGAGGGCATGTTCACCTCGCGCGCCTTGAGCAGGAGCGTGCGCAGGCGGGGGTTCATCGCCGCGTCGCCGCCGCCGGATCGGGCGGCGAGCGTGATCTCCTTGGCGACGCGGCTGAAGGCCTTGCCCTTGCGCGCGTCGACGACGGCCTTGATGCGCTTAACTTTCGACCACTTGTTGTGCCCGGCCATGGCTGGGAGTGCGGGACGCTGGGGACGGAGCGCGTGGCGCTTACTTCTTCTTCTTGGGCACGTTGGTCACCTTCGCATCGCGCACGGGTTTGGCGCGCTCGGCGGCGCCGGGCTTGGCCGGAGCGGCCGCGGCTGTCTCCGCGGGATCCTTACGCTTGTTCGTGACCCACTGCTGGAAGATCGAGAAGCAGTTGCTCGCCGTCCAGTAGACCGCGAGGCCGGAGGAGAAGCCGTAGCACATCACGGTGACGAAGATCGGCATGAACTTCATCATCTTGGCCGATGCGTTGTCGGTCGTGGGCGTGGGCGTCATCTTCATCTGGATGAACATCGTCACGCCCATGAGCAGCGGCATGGGGTTGAGCGGGAAGCCGGCGATGTGCGCCACCGTGTCGGCGGCGGAGAGGTCGTGGATCCAGAGGAAATCGGCGAAGCGCAGCTCCGAGGCGCTGCGCAGGAGGTTGAACAGGCCGATGAAGATCGGGATCTGGAAGACGAGCGGGAGGCAGCCGCCGACGGGGTTGATCTTGTGCTCGCGGAAGAGCTTGATCGTCTCCTCCTGCTGCTTCACGCGGTTGTCCTTGTACTTCTCCTGGATCTCCTTGAGCGGGCCCTGGATCTTGCCCATGCGCTTGGCCGAGCGCGCGGCCTGCGCGGTGATCGGCCACATGAGCGTGCGGATGATCACGGTGGTGAGGATGATGGCCCAGCCCCAGGCCCAGTCCGAGCCGGCCACGAGGCCGTGGAGGGCGTTGAGGAGCTTGAAGATGAGCGCGGAGAAGATGCCGATGAACGAGCCCCACTCCATCAGCCGGTACTGCTCGCGGTCGAAGTTGTTGAGCCGCTTGTACTCCTTCGGGCCGGCGTAGTAGTCGACCTTGACCGAGGCGGGCTGGTCGGTCGCCAGCGTCAACGCCTCGCGCGTCCACGAACCGGTCACACCGATCGGGCCGGCGAGGTCGCCCGTGAGCGCCACGCGCTGGGCGGTGACGCGGCCGGAGGGCTTTTCGGGGATGAGTATGGCGGTGAAGAACTGGTTCTTGACCGCCGCCCAGGAGATATCGGCCGTCTCGAGCTGGATCGCGCCCTTCTCGGGTTCGTTGCGGCCGAGCATGCGACCGAACCAGCCGGAACCGGCGAACGTGCCGAGACCGGCGAACTCGACGTCCTTGCCGCGGCAGGCGGAGACGTTGAGCGCGGTGACGTCGCTCGGGCTGGTCGGCTCGGCCGCGCCGAAGGCAAAGGTCAGGGCCGGCGTGCTCAACGGCGTGGCGGCGAGGTTGCGGAATGTGGTGTCGTGGTGGATCAGGTACGGCTCGCCGGACTGGGCATCGGACTGGAGCGTGTAGGTGCGCGTCACCTCGACCTGGCCGGCGACGGTGGCGCGCCACACGATCGAGTTGGCCGTCTGGGCGACGAGCTCGTAGCGCGCGGCGCGGTCGGCGCCGGGGAAGTTGAGCAATGCGAGCGCGGGCGCCGCGCGGCGGGTGTTGAGCACGTAGGGCTCGGCGCCGTCGCGATGTTTCGGGTATTTCTTGAGCGAGACCTCGGCGATCGCGCCGCCCATGGGCGTGAAGCGCACGTCGACAAAGTCGTTGGACAGCGTGACGAGCGACTCCTCGGGTGCGGCGGGGATGGCCGCCGCGTAGTTGGCGTCGGACGACAGCGGCACGATGCCGCCTACGGCGGTCGGCACGGCGGGGAGCGCGGTCGGCGTGAGCGGCGACTCCGTGCCCGTGGCGGGCGCGAGTGCGGTGGCCGGGGGCGCACCGGCCGGCGTCGTGGACTCGGGGCCGGCCTGCTCGGCGGCGGGCGGCGGTGGCGGCGTCTGCGGGGAGCAGCGCGAGCCGAAGAGCATGAGGCCCATGGCCGCGCCGATGAAAAGGATGCCGAGGATGGTGTTCTTCTTATCCATGTCCGGGAGCACCGCGGTCGTGCCTTCGTCCCGGCCGATCCGAAGCAGGGGCCCCGGTTGCGACGCGAGCCATCGGCGGCCGCGGAAAAGGGTGGAGGGATACACACCGGCCCGAAGGCCCAGCAAGAAGAATCACCCAGGGTGGAAAGGCCCGTCGAACAGCCCGCCACACGGGCGAAAAGTCAGCGGCGCGGCGGCGGCACCGGGTCGTGTCCGCCGGGGTGCCAGGGATGGCATCGAGCGATACGACGCACCGCCAGCCACGTCCCGCGCCACACCCCATGCGTCCGCAGGGCCTGGCGCGCGTAGTCCGAGCAACTGGGAGAGAACCGGCACCCCGCGCCGGGGCCCCCGATCGCATGCAGGGCCGGCGAGAGCACGCGCTGGTAGGCGATGACGAGGCCCTCCAACAGCAAGGCCGGCAGACGCAGGAGGATCGGGCGCGCGCGCGGTGGCGGCTTCGCCTCGGGTCCGGGCGTCGGCTCGGTCATGACGTTGTCGGCGCCGATGCCCCGCCGGTCGCGGGAGGTTTCGGCGAAGCCGGAAATCCCGCGCGATGAGCGGCAGCGCGGAAATGGCGCTCGAGGTCGGCAAATGCCACCTCGGCGGCGCGCGCCTGGAGGGTCACGATGACGTCCACGTCACCGGGAAAGAGCGTCTGGTTCTCGCGAAAGATCACGCGCATCCGACGCTTGAGGAGGTTGCGGGTCACGGCGTTGCCGACCCGTCGCGACGCGACCACGGCAAAGCGCGGCAGGTCGCTGCTCGCGTCCGCCGGGCGCCGACGGACGGCAAAAATAAAGGCCGCGCCATACTGGCGGCGGCCCTCGTTGCGCACGGCGGCGAAGTCCGCCTGGCGGCGAATATGCTGCCTGGAGCGGAGTCGCATGGCCGGGCAAGACCGGCGGGAGGCCGGATCAGACGACGGTCAGGCGCTTGCGGCCCTTGAGGCGGCGGCTCTTCAGGACCTTGCGGCCGTGGTGAGTCTTGGCGCGAGCGCGGTAGCCGATCTTGCGGGCGCGTTTCTTTCTATGCGGGCGAAATGTCGGTTGCATGGCGGGCGAAAAAGGGTGCGAGGTTGCCAATCGCCCGCTCGCGGTGTCAAGGGTGGAAACGACGGCCGGCCGGGGTCACCACGGAATGGCCCTCCGCCCCACCAGCCCGGGGCGGCTCACCACTTGCCACTGCTTCCGCCGCCCGACGAACGCCCGCCCCCGAATCCGGAAGACGACCGACCTCCGCTGCCGCTTGAGTTGGACGACCGCGTGATCCGCGGCGTGGATCGCCGATAGACGTGTGTGCGCCCGCAGTGTTCACAATGTTCGCGGATCTCGACCAGACCGCCCGACCATTCGGTCGCGTGCTGTAACGTGGTCTTGAGGTCCGACGAGGTGACTTGACCGCACTGCGGACAGGCCGAGAACCGGGTGAACCACCGACCCGAACGCCTCTTCTCGACGGCCGAGCAACCCGGGCACATCCAGATCGTGTAGTCCACACTGCCGAGTCGCTCCTCGAGCCGTTCGCCTTGCGAGAGATGCTGGTCGTCCGCGACTTCGTCCAGCTTCTGCATGGTCACGCCGCACCGGCCGCAGCGCCGCGGGCGGCTCGCCGCCACCGCGATGCCGGCGCCAACGCCACCGAGAAGGAGCACCCCCACCCCGGCAAATACCGCGACTGGCAGGCCGGATCTCGAACCATGCAGCGTCGTGGATGCCGGAGCGGAACGCGTCGTCGGTTTCGCGGGCCGGGTCGGTGGAGGACCGGACGCTCGTTCCGGGTCGGGGGCCTCGACCAGCATCATCGCTGGATCGGGTGCCGCCGTCGGCGCCGCAGGAGTGAAGTGGACGTCGAAAAACTCGCGCGCGCATGCCTGGGCCGCGGCGACGATCGCAGCGGCGTTCTCTGACTCGCGAAACCGCGGGAGCATCTCGTCGCGCATCACGCGATCGCTCCTGGCCCGCCCCTCGCTGGAATCGAGCCCGGCGCCGAGCACGATCTCCGCCGCGCGGTCCCCGACGGCGACGAAGATGAGCACACCGTTGTTTCGCACGCGGTCGCCAATTTCCCAGCGGTTGAACAGCCGGACCGCCCACGCCCGATGGTCGCCACCGCCGATCGTCGGCACCACGATGATCGCCATCTCGGCACCATCGCAGGCGTGCACGGCGTCGCCGAGGCGATTGATCTCCGCGATTTGGGCGATGGAGAGCACGTGGGCCTGGTCGACGACCCAGCCGGCCGGCCGCGGCGAGGGAATCGTCGCAGGATCGAGAGCCGCGCGCATGGACGCGACGGCGAGGCACACCACTCCCAAGGCGGACAGGAGGCGCAGGGTTCGCACGCTTCCGCTATGCACCGTCTGCTCCGGCCGGTCCAGCGCATCCCGACCCGGCACGATCTGGACAGTCCGCCCGCGCCAACTCACCTCGCGCTCAGTGCGCCCCTTCGCGCACCGCCTTCACGCCGGCCATCATCACCTTGTCGGTCCAGGCGAGAAAGATGGCCGAGGCGACGAACACGACGTGGATCACCACCTGCCAGAGCACGCCATCATAGTTCGCCGTGAATGCCGGCGAGCGCACCTCGATGAAGGTCTTGAGCAGATGGATCGAGGAGATGCTGATGAGCGCCGTGGCCAGTTTCACCTTGAGGACGCCGGCGTTGACGTGGCTGAGCCATTCCGGCTGGTCCTCATGGCCCTCGAGATGAAGCCGGGAGACAAACGTCTCGTAGCCGCCCACGATGACCATGATGAGCAGGTTCGCGATCATCACCACGTCGATCAGGCCGAGCACACCGAGCATGATGTGCGTGCTCGGGTCCTGCACCTGCCCCGGATGCCCGATCGCAAAGTGCAGGAGGTGCCACAGTTCGACGAAGAACTGCCACACATAGATGCCCTGCGCCACGATCAGGCCCGCGTAAAGCGGCGCCTGCAGCCAGCGGCTGGCGAAGATGGTCTTTTCGAACAATGACTCGGAGTGGCGATGATGGGACGACATGGGGGCGAAGCGCGGAAAAAGCCGGCAAACGAAACAGAGCCGGGTCGCGCGGCAAGGAAAAGCCCGGCGGCAACACCCCGTCACCGCCGTCGGCATCGACGAGACGCGTCCGAGGGGAATTGCCGGGATTTAGAGTTTGCCACAGCTTCGGGGGTCCGGTTTGCCTTCCCGTTCCTAAACAGCACGTCGCACCCAAAGATCCTTCACCATGGCAGAACTCACCGGCAATTGTCTGATCGGCCAGTCCGGCGGCCCCACGGCCGTCATCAACGCCAGCGTGGCCGGCGCCGTCAGCGAGGCGCTCAACCACTCCTGCATCGAGGAGATCTACGGCTGCGTGAACGGCGTGCTCGGCATCCTCAACGAGGACTTCATCGACCTCGCCGCCGAGTCCCAGCAGACCATCCGCGGCCTCAAGCACACCCCCGGCGCCGCCCTCGGCACCTGCCGCTACAAGCTCAAGAAGCAGCAGGACTTCGACCGCGTCCTCGAGGTGTTCAAGGCCCACAATATCCGCTATTTCTTCTACGCGGGCGGCAACGACTCGCAGGACACCGCCGACAAGATCTCCAAGCTCGCTCAACAGCAGGGCTATGAGCTCCGCGTCATCGGCATCCCCAAGACCATCGACAACGATCTGCCCATCACCGACCACACACCCGGCTACGGCAGCGTGGTGAAATACATCTGCACGACGGTGAAGGAACTCGCCTGCGACAACGAGGCGATGGGCCAGCACGACCTCGTCTCGATCCTCGAGGTGATGGGTCGCTCGGCCGGCTGGATCGCCGCCGGTGCCGCCCTCGCCAAGCGCCGCGATCATCCCTACGACGCGCCGCACCTGATCTATCTGCCGGAAGTTCCGTTCACGACCGAGAAGTTCGTCGAGGACGTCCGCCGCGTGCTCAAGCGCGAGAAATACTGCCTCATCGTCGTGGGCGAAGGCCTCGTCGATCCGGATGGCAACTACGTCTCGACGTCGTCGGCCCAGACCGACGCGTTCGGCCACTCCCAGCTCGGTGGCGCCGGTGATTACCTCAAGGATCTCGTCGAGAAGCACCTCGGCATCAAGGCCCGCTCGGCCAAGCTCGGCATCCCGCAGCGCGCCGCCGCGCACTGCGCCTCAAAGGCCGACGTCGACGAGGCGTTCATGGCCGGTGCTGCCGCCGTCAAGGCCGCCGTTTCCGGCGTGACCGACAAGATGGTGACGCTCATCCGCGCCGAGGCTGACCACTATGTCTGCGAGACCGGCCTGGCCGACCTCTCCGACATCGCCAACGGGGTGAAGAAGCTGCCGCGCGAGTGGGTCAACGAAGACGGCGTGAGCATGAACCACCAGTTCGTGCGCTACGCCACGCCGCTGATTCAGGGTGAGAGCACCCCGCCGTACGATCACGGCGTGCCGATGTTCGCCCGCCTCGACAAGGTCCCGGTCGACAAGGTGCTCCAGCCCTACGAGACCTGAGCACGGGACAGAGCGACCGGGCCCACCCGCTCGATCGGAAAACACCAAGGGCGCTTCGCGGCACGGCGGAGCGCCCTTGGTGTTTCTTGAGAGAGCCGTTCAGCTCCGAGAGTAGGTAGAGGCCACTGGCCGGGCCTCAACCATCGAGGCACCTCAGCCGCGGCGCGTCCTACTGCAGGCTGAAGAAGACGCGCCCGCCATCGGGCGAACCACTCGCGCCCTCGGGCACGGTGGTCGAGTCGATGAAAAAGACGCGCTCGGCCTCGATCTTGCCGGTCGCGAGGAGCGCATCGCGGATGGCGACGGCGCGAGCCTGCGCGAGCGCGAGGAACTCAGCGTCACTCACCTCGACCGCGGCGAGCAGGCGATCGCGCATGGCCTCCAGCGTGAGTGGTGGCGGCGCGGTCTCCGTCGCGGCCGCACCGGCGACTTCAGCCGACGGCACAGGCGGTGCGGAAGTCTCCGCGGAGTTCTCGCCGCCACCGAAGATGCGGCGCCACTGCCGCCGCAGAAAGCCCGGCTGCTTCTCCGGCTCGGGCGGTGCCATGCCGACAATCGGCTGCACGCCCGCAGCGGCCGCCGCCGCCGCGCCCGACTCGGCCTCGGCCGGGAACTTTTGCGCGAACAGGCTCGCGACGAGCGCATTCACCTCTTCCGGCGCGACCTCGGAGACGACCGGCGTACTCGCCGGTGCGGGTGTGCCGGCCTTCGTCGCCTCCGCCACGGCGGCGAGCGCGGCCAGGCGCTGCTTCTCGTCGCGCAGCATCTGGGCGAACTTGGACGCAACGAGGCCGGCGCGGTCGGTCGACGGCGATGGCGGTGAAGTCAACTCGAGACGCAGGGCGGGACGCTCGAAGAGCGCCTTCGTGAGGACCTCGATTTTTTTCGTCGCCTGCTCGCCGAGCGCGGCCGAGCCGGAGGCGAAGTCGACATAACTCAGGTCGAGGTCCTTTCCGCCAAACAGCCCGCCGAGCATGTTGAAGGGCGAGGTCGCGGCCTTGACCACGATGTTGCCGATCGTGCGCCAGACGACACGGCCGTATTTGAAATCTGGATCGTCGAGGTTGCCGCGCACGGGTACGTCGATGTTGATCTGGCCGTTGCGATCGCGCAGCAGGGCGAGGGCGAGGCCGATGGGCAGCTTGAGCGCCTCCTCGCTCGGGACTTTCTCGCCGAGGTAGAACTGGTCGAAGACGATCTTGTTCTCGCCCGAGAGGTCGCGCTGGGAGAGCTTGTAGGCGACGTCGACGCGCAGCTTGCCCTTCTGGATCTTCTGCCCGACGAAGCGGCCCGAGTAGGGCGAGAACATCAGGAGGTCGATGTTGCTGAAGAGGATCGTGACGTCGCTGTACTGGTCGTCAGCCAGGGGGTTGATTTGCCCGGAGACACGCAGCGGGGCCACGCCGTCGAGCGTGCCGGATAGGTCGACCTCCGCGCGCGCGAGGTTTTCCGAGGAGAGTCCGCGGATGGAGCCGCCGAAGTCGCGCAGCTCGGTGGCGAACCCCGGCTTGAAGGAGTGGTCGGCCACCTTCACGCGCGCGCCACTAAGCGTGATGGCCTCGATGCGTGCGTCGAAATCGAGCTTCTGGTGCGTGGCGGCGGCGAGGCGTTCGCTGGTCTTGGTCGGCGCCGCGGCACCGCCGGCCGTCTCGGCGGCGGGCGCGGCCGTCGGACCGGCCCCTTCGGATCGCAGCACGGCCAGCACGTTGATCGAGCCGTCCTCGGCCAGCGCGATGTTCGCGGTGGGCTCGACGAGCGCGATCTCCCGGGCGGAGACGGCAAGCGGATCGAGCTGAAAAGTCGTACCGGTGAAGGCCAGGCGCTTCCATCCGGCGAGGTCGCTCATGCCCCGACCCTCGCAGACGGCGAGCGAATCGAGCCCGAAGTCACCCTGCCACGAGAGGGCGGGCTTGCCGCTCGACGGGAGCGAGGCCTCGACCGTGCCGTCGAACCAGGCGTCGCCGGACTTGATGCGCACGTCGGCGAAGGGTTCGACGAGCGGATCGAGCGCGGCGAGGTCGATCTGCGCACCCTTCACACGGAGTCGCGCGGCGGTGGGCAGCGGCCGCACCGTGCCGCTGGCGGAAAGTGTGCCGCGTTCGTTCCAGCGCGCGCTCATCTCGAGGCCGACCTCGCGGTCGAGGTCGGTGCCGGCGTCCGTCGCGGTGAGCGTGACCTGATCAAGGAGCAGGCGCGCAGTGCGGGAGTTGGAGCGGTCGACGATGGATATCCGGCCGTTGGTGACGGCGATCTGCGCGATGTGCGCGGTCGGCGCAGGCCCCGTGTCAGCGGCTGGCCCCGCCGCCGCCGCGGCCGGCGCTGCCGCGTCGGGGGCCGTCGCCGGAAGCAGGCGGAGGATGTCGATCGCCCCGCCGGGCTCGCGCGTCGCGTAGACCTCCAGGCCGTCGAGCGTGATCTTCGAAATCTCGGCCGTGCGCTGCAGCGCGTCGGCACGGGCGATGTTGACCTCGCAATGCCCGACCTTCACGAGCGCCGCGGGACTGTCCTTCTCGGCGACGCTGAGCTCGTCGACCGCGACCGTGGCGTTCTCGAGTTGGATGACAGGCGAGGCGCCCAGCGCGATGCGGTAGTCGCCCTTGAACGAGACTTTCCCGGTCTTCACCGCGCCGGGAAACAGGTGCTCGGCAAAAGGCATGTGCTTGGGGATCGAGAATCCGACGAACTCGATATGCCCGCTCGAGCCGATCGGCGACGCCGAGAGGCGTCCGCTCCAGGAGAACGACTCGGCCGTGTCGGTCGAACCGGCGAACGTGTACGGGCTCGAGGCATCGGGTCGGGTGGTGAATCCGTCGAGCGTGAAGGTCATCGGCCCGACCACGGTGTGGAACGGCGTACGGCGTGAACGATCGGTGAACTCCAGCGCCCAACGTTCGATGCGGACCTCGTCGACCGTGGCCTTGGGGAGCCCGCCGGACGAGGCCGCCTCGTCTCCCGTACGGGCCGGCTGCGTATACTTCGTGATGAGGTCGGCCACGTTGGCCACGCCCTTCTCGTCGATCACGATGCGTTTGCGCGGCTCGACGAGGCGGAACTCGCTCAGGTGCCACTCGAGCTTGAAGAGCGAGGTGAGCGGGTCGGCGTTGATGTAGATCTGCTTCCACGAGGCGAGATCGGCCCCGTCGCGGTCGATCACGTGCAAGCCGTGGACGGAGAGCGTCCACGAGAGCGGATTCATGCGCACGCGCTCGACCTTCACCTCGCGGTCGAGGGCGGCGCTCGCGTGCTTGACGATCTGGGAGCGCACGATCGGTGGCAGCACGAAGAAGCCGACGACATTGTAGAGCGCGAACGCCGAGGCCAGGATCACGGCCCAGCGCCGCAGACGGGATACGCGGGTGCTCACGGTCCACCCACCCAACACGAACGGCCGCAGAACCGCAATCCATTCACAGCCCACGCGCCGACCACCCGCCGGCACATGGATTCCCGACGGCGATTTCAGGATTCCATTCCGTCGGCCGGCGCGTTTTGGTCGCCCCAACTCTCCATGCGTCAGGTCCTCTTCATCTGCTCGGGCAACTTCTACCGGTCGCGCTTTGCCGAGGCGGTGTTCAACCACCATGCCACCCTGCGCCACCTGCCCGTGCGGGCATTCTCCCGCGGCCTGGCCACCCACCTCGTCCACGGCGAGGGCGAGATCTCGCTCTACACCCGCTTCGCCCTGGCGGCGCGCGGCATCGCCCTGCATCACACGGGCACTCATCCCGTGCAGCTGGCGCGCGGTGACCTCGAACGCGCCCACCGCTCGATCGCGGTGAAGGAGGCCGAGCACCGCCCGCTCATGCAGCAGCTTTTCCCGGACTGGGAGAACCGCATCGAATACTGGGCGGTGCACGATCTCGACGCCGCCGCGCCCGACGTCTCCATCCCGCTGCTCGAGCAACGCGTGATCGCCGTGCTCGACGCCTGCGTCGCCGACCTTTCCGCACACCCGACCTCCGACCCACACGCGGTGGCCGCCTCCCGCCCATGAAGGTCGAGGTCTTCGCCCTCTGCGACGCGGCGGTCGACTACGCCGGCAAGCTCAGCCTTCTCGGCGCCTTCGACGGCATCTTCGCACGCGAGGCTCCCGTCCTCCACCCTCAGTGCGCCATCGCCATCCGCCTGCGCGTCGCGCGCGGCGAGGAGGGCGCACACAACCTGCAGCTCGCTCTCATCGACGCCGACGGACACCGCATCGTGCCGCCGATCGGAGCCAACTTCGAGGTCCGCCTCCCGCCCCAGCGCGAATCGATGGCGATCAACCTCGTGCTCAACATCCACCAGCTCAAGTTCGACCGCTTCGACGACTACGCCATCGACCTTTCCATCGATGGCCGGCAGGAGGCCTCGCTTCCGCTCGTCGTGGTGCAGGTGCCGCCCCACGGCGCACCGCAGGCCTGAGCCGGCTCACACCTCAGGAAACTTCCAGCCGGCAGCGCGCGCCCGCGCCACCCGCGTCCCTCCCGATGTCTTCCAACCTGCCCTGGTTGCTCGTGCTCGCAGGGTTGGCGCTGCTGACGATCGGCGGCGAAGGCCTGGTGCGCGGGTCCTCACGGCTCGCCCGTCGCTTCGGCATCACCCCGCTCGTGGTCGGCCTCACCATCGTCGCCTTCGGCACGAGCAGCCCGGAACTTTTTGTGAGCGTGGGCGCCGCACTATCCGGACGCGGCGACATCGCGGTGGGCAACGTCGTCGGTTCCAACATCGGCAACATCGGCTGCATCCTCGCCGTGTGCGCGCTGATCTTCCCGTTGCGCGTCTCCACCCAGATCCTGCGCGTGGACATGCCCGTCGCGCTGCTCGCCGCCCTCGTCGCCGCCGTCGTGCTCTCCGACGGCAGGCTCGGCACGGGCGAGGCGGTCCTGCTGCTCGCCGGCCTCGTGGCCTACACCACCCTCACCGTCCGCGCGGCCCGGCGCGAGCAGACGCTTTCGGTGCGCGAGGAATACGCCGCCTCGGTGCCGGCGCCTGCCGGCTCGATCGGCGTGGAGATCGCCTTCGTCGCCGGTGGCCTGCTCGCGCTCATGCTCGGTGCACGCCTGATGGTCGACGGGGCGGTGGCGATCGCCCGCGCCGCCGGCGTGAGCGACGCGGTCATCGGGCTCACCATCGTGGCGATCGGCACGAGCCTGCCGGAGTTTTCCGCCTCGCTCGTCGCCGCATTCCGGAGACAGCCGGACATCGCCGTCGGCAACATCGTCGGCTCGAACATCTTCAACATCCTCGGCATTCTCGGCGCCGCCGGCGCGGTCGAGCCATTGCGCGCCTACGACCTGCGCGCGGTCGACCTCGGCGTGATGGTGAGCTTCACCCTGCTGCTCCTGCCCTTCATGAAAACCGGCTTCCGCCTGCAGCGCTGGGAGGGCGCGCTGCTGCTCGCCGGATACGTCGCCTACATCGTGCACCTCGTCGGGCGCACGCCGGCCGGCTGACCCGAGGCACCCGATCAACCGCCCAGCAGGTCGCGCAACCGCTCGCCGGCCGGAATCATGCTGTCGATCGCACCGGCCCAGGATTCGGCCTTTTCCAGATCGATGCCGAGCACGTCCTTCGCGAGCACCTCGCAGGTGGCCGAGCCCGAACGGGCGAGAAACGCCTCGTAGACGGGCAGGAAGGCCGCGCCCTCGGACTTGAACCGCGCGAACAGCGCGCGGCTGAACAGGAAGCCGACCGTGTAGGGGAAATTGTAGAACGGGACCTCGGCGATGTAGAAGTGCAGCTTGGAGGCCCAGAACATCGGGTCCTCAGCGCCCGGGGCGAGCGCGTCGCCGAAGAGCCGGCGTTGCGCCGCGACCATCAACTCGCGTAACCGGGCCGTCGATACCTCGCCGTGCGCGCGCTCCTCGTAGAAACTGCGCTCAAACTCGAAGCGCGCCGGCACGTCGAGCAGGAACCCCGTCGCCTGCCTGGCCTGCGAGTCGAGGAGTGCGAGTTTCACGCCATCCGGCACGGCCGGATCCTCGAGCAGGCCATCGATCAGCAGCATTTCGCCAAAGGTCGAGGCCGACTCCGCGAGCGTCATCGGGTAGCCCGAGGCGAGCGGCCGCGCGGCCCGCAGGACGTGGGAGTGCCAGGCGTGCCCGACCTCGTGCGCGAGCGTGACCACGTCGTTCATCGCGCCCTCCCAGGTCATGAAAACGCGCGACTCATGCGTGATCTCGGAACTCGTGCAGAACGCACCCGGGCGCTTGCCGCGACGCGACGCGTAGTCGAACCACCGCCGCTCCACGGCCGCGCGGAAGAATGCGCCGAGCGCCGGATAGGCGCGCGAGAACGCAGCGTCGACCCGCGCCACACCCTGCTCCCACGTGAGTCCCCCGCCCGCCGCATCACCGACGCCCGGTGTCGGCGCCTCGAGGTCGTACCAGGCGACCGCCGGCAGGCCGAGCCGCCGGGCCTTCAGGCGGACCATGGCGCGGGCGACCTCAGCGCGCTGCACGAGCGCCTCCTGCAGGGCACTTAGCGCGGCCAGGCCCAGGCGATGTTCGTAGAGCGCGGGCTCAAGAAAATGTCGCTCCCCCCGGCGCCCTCCCAGCGTGAGGCGCGCACCCGCCATGGCGTTGAGCGCCGCCGCACAGATCGGCTCGACAGAAGCCCACGCCTCGTTGCCACCGGAGAAGGCCGCCGCCCGCACCCCGCGGTCCGCCGAGGCCATGAGGGCGCGGCGCCGTGCGACCGGCACCCGCTCCTCCCGACCGTCCGGATGGCGCAGCGTGAACTCAAGGGTGCCTGAAACCGTGTCGTAGAGGCGCGACCACGCCTTGAGGCCGTCCACCTCGAGGTCGGCCGCAAGTGCCTCCTCCGCAGGCGGCATGACCTTGCGCGCCTTCTCGCGCCAGCGGCGCAGGGAAAACTCCGCACCGGCGAGCGCATCACGCTTGAGAAACGCCTCGATCTGATCGTGACGCGCGCGGCCGAGGACATCGACCAGCGACACTTCGAGTTTCTTGAGCTCGGCCGCCTGCACGGCGAGGGCCGCGAACTCGCGGCGGAACTCCTCGTTGCCCGCATCGGCCGCGCACAGGCACTCGAGGTACGAGGTGAGATGCCCGACGCGCCTGACCGCGTCCTCGTAGCCCACGACGATGACCTCCCAGCCGGCGAATGCCGCCGGCTCAAATTCCTCCTGGGCCTCGATGCGCGCGTGCACGCCGGCGAGGGCGGCCTCGAGGTCGGTTTTGAAACGGCGATACTCCGGGCCGTCAAAAGCCGGGAAATAGGAGTCGAGGGTCCAGTCCATCACGATGGGATCAGGCACGGGGACGGCCACGCTGGCGCACCCACGCCGGCGGCGCGATGTCGAAGTGCGCGCGTGCTCTTCCGGGTTGCCAAGCGCGCGGCACACGGCGGATATGCCGGGGATGAGTGATTGTCCCTGTGGATCCGGAAAGGCCTACGAGGCATGCTGCGGCCCGATCATCGACGGCACCCAGAAAGCCGCCACCGCCGAGGCGGTGATGCGCTCGCGCTACAGCGCGTATGTCAAACACGCCTACACGCATCTCGAACGCACGCTCACCGCGGAGCAGCGCAAGGATTTTTCCGCCGAAGACACGAAGAAGTGGTCGGAGAGCTCCGAGTGGCTCGGGCTCACCGTCATGCGCACCGAGGCCGGCGGACCGGATGACACCAACGGACTGGTGGAGTTCTCCGCACGCTTCAAGGCCAACGGTCAGGAGCATGAGCACGTCGAGATCGCCAAGTTCGAGAAGAGCGAAGGCGAGTGGCTCTACGCCGGGATGCTCGAGACACACGAGGAGCCGTTTCGCCGGGAAGCCCCCAAGGTCGGCCGCAATGACCCGTGCCCCTGTGGCAGTGGCAAGAAATACAAGAAGTGTTGCGGCTCGGGCAGGTAGCCGCCCTCCACGCACCTGCTGTTTTCCACGAAGCCCGGTCGTTGTGACCGGGCTTTTTGCGTCCTGTCGGGCCGCCGCCCCCTCGCTCCTCGATCACCTTTCTCCCGACTACCTGCTTCACCATCAAGCGCTTGGCCGTCACCAAGACCTCAAGGTGTTCACCCTAGAAAAACATCAGGCCAGGACCCCCGGCGAGGCATAGGGGAAATTCTTAGAAAGATTTCGGGCGTTTTTTCTGATGTTGGAAAAAAAGCAGCCGATACAATGAGCACTGTATGGGGAGTAGGATTGGCGCTGGTCGCCCGCACCCCTTGGTTCGCAAGAACTGAGAAAGCGGGGGCTGGCGCCAATTCTTTTGTACCCGGTCAGTTACGACCGGGCGCGGGGATGGCGCTTCGAGAGGAGATGGCGCCGGCGAACCTAGTTAACGTAGGTCACCTCGAGGTGACCACGGCTCAGGCTCCCCCTTAGGAGTCGCACGCCCACAGCTCGGCGTGCCAAGCGGCCGTATGAGGAATCCCCGCACGCGCCGGAAGGCGGTGCGGGGCGTCCACGCCGTCGATGCAGCGCACCGACTCAGCCAAGCACGGCGACGACTTTCGCCCCGTCCTTCAGACGGTCGAGCGGGACGAGGTTTCCGTCGATCGCCTTGCCGTCGACGGTGAGCGACTTCACGCCTTTCGAAACGCTGGCGGGATTCTTCACCTCGATCTTCACCGTCTTGCCGCGGAAGACGCGCGTGACCTTGAAGCCCGGCCACGCCTTCGGGATGCACGGATCAATGCGCAGGCCGTCAAGCTCGGGCCGCACGCCGAGGATCCACTGCAGCGCGGTGTGGTGGCTCCACGACGCGGTGCCGGAGAGCCAGGCCACACGCGACTTGCCGGCGTTGCGGTTGCACGTCGCATAGGTCGTCTGGCAGTGGACGTAGGGCTCGATCTCGCGGACCTCAGCGCGCGTGTTGTAGGCGGCGGGCATGAAGGCGCGGTAGTACTCGTAGGCCTGGTCGCCATTGCCGAGCAGGCACTCGGCGATGACCGCCCAGCTCTGCGTGTGGCAGAAGATCCCGGCGTTTTCCTTGATGCCGTGGTTGTAGATCACGCCACCCATGACCGTCGGCGGCGTGTGCGTGAACGGCGGTGCGCTGAGCATGATGCCGTACGGCGTGGCGAGGTCGCGCTTGAGCGCATCCATGGCGCTGCGGCCCTGCTCCGGCGACGCAGCGCCGGACATCACGGCGAAAACCTGGGTGTTGATGTAGACGCGGCCCTCGGTCTCAGCCTTGGACCCATAGCGGTGTCCGTCGGCACCGATGGCCCAGAGGTACCATTCGCCATCCCAGGCGGCCTTCTGGATGTTGGTTTCGAGTTTGGTCTGCTCGGCGCGAGCCCAGGCAGCCTCCTCCGGCAAACCGAGGCGATCGGCAATCTGTGCGTAGGTGACGAGCCCATACCGAAGCTGGAAGGCGACCATGACCGACTCGCCCTCGTAGCCCATCTTCACGCAGTCGTTCCAGTCGGCATGGAGGCCGCAGGGCAGGCCGTTCTTGCCGGCCCGCTCGAGATTGAACTCGAGGGCGCGGCGCAGGTGACCGAGGACGGTCGCCTCGCCCTGGTCGGCGTAAGGCAGCACCTTCGTGTAGAAACCCAAATCACCGGTCTCGGCCACGTAGTCGGGGATGGCGTGGAAAAACCACTGGCAGTCGTCGGAGCGATACTCCTCGCGCCGCGGCGGCGGCATTTTCCCCGGCGTATGGTTAAACGGCTGCACCACCGGCATGGCGCCGCCGTTCGACACCTGGCCGGTGAGCATGAGCTCGAGGCGCGCGCGGATGCCTTCCTTGAGGTGCGGCATGGCGCCAAGGAAGTCCTGCACGGTGTCGCGGAAGCCGAGGCCGTCGCGCTCGCCGTTGTAGATCATCGAGGCGTGGCGCGACCACGCGTAGGTGATGAGCGCGTTGTAGCCGCCCCAGGTGTTGGCCATCGAGTCGAACTCGGCGTCGGGCGTCTGCACCTTCACGCCCTCGAGCAGGCCGTGCCAGTGGGCCTTGAGCTTGCGCAACTCATCTTCGCAGCGCGCGGGGTTGCCGAACTCGGCGATGGTCTTGTGCCCGTGCGAGGCGGGCGTGCCCATGCCGAGGAGGACGATGAGTTCGCGCGTCTCGCCGGGCGCGAGTTCGAGGTCGGCCTTGAACGTGCCGCAGCCGTTTTCGCCCTCGGCGAGGAAGTTCGAGGTCTTCCCATCGATGACGGCCTGCGGGTTGGCGTAGGTGTTGTAGATGGAGCCGAAGAAATTCTCGCGCGTCGTCTCGAAGCCAGCGATAGGCGCTCCGGTGAGCGTCATCCAGGTGCGGCCAGCGCCGCAGAGGAAGTTGTTCGGGTCGAACTTGAAGTACGGGTGCGACATCATGCTGAGCACGCCGTTGTCCATCTCGGCCTTGGAGATGAACTGCGAATACTGGAGATTCGTCAGGTCGTTGGGCATGTTCCAGCAGCTCGCGAACTCGCAGTAGGTGGTGACCGAGAGCTTGCGCGGCTTCTTGGACTTGTTCGTCACCTTCAGGCGCCAGTATTCAAAAGTCTGGCCCAGCGGCACAAAGTACGTGCTCTCCGTCTCGATGCCGGAGTAGCGCGAGGTGATGATCGTGTAGGCCGTGCCGTGACGGCAGGTGCTCTTGTATTTCGAGAGCGGCTTGCCCACGGGCTGCCACGAAGACGACCAGAAGTCGGCGGTCTCGTTGTCGCGCAGGTAGAAGTAGCGGCCGGGCTGGTCCATCGGCACCGCGTTGGAGCGGGCGCGCAGGAAGCGGCCGTTGAGCGCGGTCTTGTAGAACGAGTAGCCGCCGGCGTTGTTCGTGATGAGGGCGCCATACTCGGTCGAGCCGAGGTAATTGGCCCACGGGCGGGGCGTGTCGGGGCGAGTGATGACGTACTCGCGGGCTTTGTCGTCGAAGTGGCCGAATTGCATGGCGGGAAACGAAGAAGAGATGAGAAAATGGATACGCTAGCGGATGGACAACCGGATGGAGAGGACCACCGAGATCACAGAGGGGGCACAGAGGTCACGGAGCGCGTCTTCGGGTCTGGCATCCGCATGCTACGCCGCAGATCGAGAAGAGACCATGCGGACAGGCTGCGTCTGTCACTCTGTGAACTCTGTGCCTCCTCTGTGACCTCCGTGGCCGATGGCTGATTTAATGCTAAAGCCTGGATGAACAAAAAAGGTAGGGCGTGGCGTCTCGCCGAGCCGCTCCGCACGTCGATTGGCACGCGCGGCTCGGCCGGAGGCCTCGCCCTACCTCAAGACATCAGGCGCCGAGGGTGACCTCGACCTTGACCGCAGTCGTGCCGGCGGCAGGCAGCGGGACGATGTTGCCTGCGACCTTCTTGCCGTCCACGACGAGCGACTTCACGCCCTTGGACTTGGATTTCGGGTTCTTCACCTCGATCGTGTAGGTCACGCCGCGGAACTTGCGCTGCACGGTGTAGCCCTTCCACGTCTTCGGCACGCACGGGTCGATGCGCAGGCCGGTGTAGCCGGGCTGCACGCCGAGGATGTGCTGCTGCGCGGTCACGAGCGACCACGCGCCCGTGCCGGTGAGCCAGGAGTTCTTGGCCTCGCCGGGTGTAGGCGAGAACTGCGACGCCGTCATCTGCGCATAGACGTAGGGTTCCGACCGGTACACATCATGGTCGGGCTTGGCCGACGGGCAGATGCTCAGGTAATACTCGAGCGCCTTCTCGCCCTCGCCGAAGAGCGTCCAGCCGATGTGGATCCAGGTGTTGTTGTGCGAGAACACGCCGGCGTTCTCCTTGTAGCCCGGCGGGTAGCTCGAGACTTCGCCGAGCTCGAGGTGGTAGGTCGAATACGGCGGGTACTGCAGTGCGCAGCCCTTGTCGGGTGTGTAGAGGTACTTGTCGACCGCCTGGAGCGCCTTCTTGGCGCGACCGTTGGTCTGCCCGGCGCCGCCGAGCACGCACCAGGCCTGGCTCTCGATGTAGACCTTGCCCTCCTTGCAGACCTTGGAGCCGACCGGGTTGCTCGCGGCATCGAAGGCGCGCGTGTACCAGGCGCCGTCCCAGGCCTGCGTCTCGACGGTGTCGAGCATGTCGGCGTAGTAGCTCTCCATGCGCGTGGCGTCCTGTTCCTTGCCCATCCAGCGATAGAGCGTGGCCATGTCGCGGGTCGCGTAAAGGAACAGGCCGGCGATCATGACCGACTCCGCCTTCGAGCCCTCGACGTCGCCCATGGTCTGGAACGACTCGTTCGGCTCCTTGGAGAAGCAGTTCAGATTGAGGCAGTCGTTCCAGTCGGCGTGGCCGATGAGCGGGAGCCGGTGCGGCCCGCGATTATTGAGCGTATACGCGATCGAAGTCTCGAGGTGGTGAAGGAGCGTGTCCTTCGAGCCCGGCTTGTCGGCGTATCCACACGGCTCATTCAGGATCGATACGTCGCCGGTCTCGCGGATGTAGGCGCAGGTGGAGAGGATGAGCCAGAGCGGGTCGTCGTTGAAGTCGCCGCCGATGTCGGCGTTGCCCTTCTTCGTGAGCGGCTGATACTGATGGTAGCACGTGCCGTCGGAAAGCTGCGTCGACGCGATGTCGAGGATCCTCTGGCGCGCGCGCTCGGGCAGCATGTGCACGAAGCCGAGCAGGTCCTGGTTCGAATCGCGGTAACCCATGCCGCGGCCGATGCCGGTCTCGTAGCCGGAGGCCGAGCGCGAGAGGTTGAAGGTGGCCATGCATTGCGCCTGGTTCCAGACGTTGACCATGCGGCGCAGATGCTCATTCGGGGCGTCCGGCGTGCTGTAGACGGAGAGGAGGTCGTCCCAGCGTTTCTTCACCGAGGCGAAGGCGGCGTCGACGGTGGCGAGGTCGGAGTATTTCGTCACGATCTCGCGGCCCTTGGTCTTGTTCATAACGAACGGCGCGTCGAACTTCGGGAGGTCGCCCTGCTCGACGTAGGCGAGGATGAAGGCGAAGGTCTCCTCCTGGCCGGGTTTGAGCGTGAGATTGACCTGATGCGCACCGACCGGATTCCAGCCGTAGGCGCGGCTGTTCGTGCACCTGCCGGCGAGCACGGCCTTCGGGTCGTGCAGGCCGTGGTGCACGCCGACGAAGGCGTCGCGCGAGGTGTCGTAGCCGTCGACCTTGCGCGTGCAGGCGAAGAGCGTGTAGTGGTTCCGGCGCTCGCGGTACTCGGTCTTGTGGTAGATCGCACTGCCCTCGATCTCGACTTCACCGATCGAATATGTGCGCTGGTAATTCGTCATGTCGTTGAGCGCCTCGAAGAAGCAGAACTCGACATACGAGAAGAGCGTGAGTTTCTGGGTCTTCTTCGTCTTGTTGCGGACGGTGACCTTCCAGACCTCGAGGTTCTCCTGCGGCGGGACGAACATGAGCTGCTCGACCTCCACGCCGTCCTTGCGGCCCTTGATGCGCGTGTAGCCGAGGCCGTGGCGGCACTCGAAGGCGTCGAGCTTGGTGCGCGTGGGCTTCCAGCCCGGGTTCCAGACGGACTTGCCCTGCTTCACGTAGAGGAAGCGGCCGTCGTTATCCATCGGGTTGTTGTTGTAGCGATAGCGCGTGAGGCGGCGCAGCTTCGCGTCCTTCCAGAACGAATACCCGCCGGCGGTCTGGGTGACCATGCCGAAGTACTCGTCCTGACCGAGGTAGTTGAGCCAGGGCAGCGGAGTGTCCGGGCGCGTGATGACAAATTCGCGGTTGGCGTCGTCGAAGTGACCGTAGTTAGCCATGATGAAGGTTCCCGATAGAAGAGAGGTAATGATTTAGCGCTTTGGCGGCGCAGCCTCGATGAAGATTGTGCTCGAACATGAGCCCGAGGGGTCGCCGCGCAGGTGCGGGGTGAGTTGTTCGAGTTCGGCGAGTTCGCAGCCACCTTCGCCGACCCACACCTGGCTGAGGTACCCGTGGTCGGGGAGTTCGGTCGTGGCCTCCGCGCAAGGGCCGGGCAGCACGCGGAGTGTCCATCCGCCGGGTCGGCCGACCGTGAGCGGCTGAACGCAGAAGCCGAGTTTCACGCGCGCGATACCCGAACGGACCGTGGCGATGCCGCGGTCGATCGCCAGGACGGGATGCGGCACCTTGACGGGCGGTTCGGGGTCGATCATCCGGGCAGCGACAAACCCTGCCGGCGCCTCCGGGCGCGGATCGAGTCGCGTCTCGATCGCGCACGGCGCGTCGACCGCGACCACGTGCAGGCCAAAATAGCGCCGCCCGTCATCCATCCAGCGCACGGTACAGCGCAACCGCGACCGCTCCCACGCATACTCGCGCGTCAGGACCGGATAGGAGGCGTCGCGGTGCTCGTGGTTCACGACCAGCACCCCGCCCTTCGCCCGCGCGAGTCTCGCGGCGGCGTATTCCCATTCCGTCGGCGGCGGCCAGACCCAACGGTGTTGCGGTCCGAGCCAGAAACGATGACCGCCCTGGTTCGGCCAGGGATGGTCCGTGGTCGGCAGGACCTGCGGCCACGGGGCGTTGAGGAGATTGTGCGAGCCGTCGTCGGCACCGAGGTAGATCAACCGCGCGCGCGCCTCGCTGACGATCGCTGCAACCGAACCCCGTCTCGATTGCCAAGCGGGTTCGCCCCGCCAGACCGTCCGTTCCCATGTCGCTGTGGCTTCAATCGGCGACGGCGGCAACGTCATGGGACATGGGCACTGGGGCGACGCAGGTTCAAAGGCACGGACTCGGTTTGGGACGACGGGTATGTGACGGGGAGGCAGGTGTGTGACGAACGGGTCGCGAGGGAACAAGCAGGGCGGCACTCTATCGTTTGAAGATTTAGGGCTAAATCTTCGACCGGTAAAGTTCAAGGGCGAATTCTCTTCGTCGCGATCCGAATCAGGCGAACTTCACGCGCGCGGGCGTTTCGTCCCGCTTTCCCGTCGACTCCGCGCCAACGAACCCAGGTGCGGGCCGGGCGACAACGCCTCCAGGCATCGCGACACGATCCCGCTCAGCGCGAGACGCGCAGCGGGAGCTTGGCCGACGCGGAGACCGGCTTGCCGTTCTTGATCCTTGGCAGGAACTGCCAGTAGCGGATCACCTTGAGTGCGGCCTGGTCGAAATCCGTCTTGGACGACTCCACGATCTCGGGGTCATGGACGCGACCCTGTTCGTCGACCCGGAACTTGAGGGTGACGCGCGCCTCCTTGATGTCCTCGGGGAGCTTGAACACCGGCTCGACGCGCGTGAGTGGCGCGGCATCGACGTTGGCGGGCGTGAACTTCCCATCCGGGCTGACCACGAAATAGGTGTCCCCGCTCAGCCGGAGATTCTCGAGCGGCGAGCCGGTCGGGATGCCGCCGCTGCCAAACTCCGAGACGAAGCTGACCGGGATCTTGATGCCCAGCCGCACCGCCCGCCCCTCGGCCATGGCCGGGATGAAGCGCCAGAGGGCGGCGGCCGAGAGCACCTCGTTCTTGTACGACGGCATCGTCGAGCTGAGGATTTCGGCCGACTCGACGGCTCCCGTCTCGGTCACGACGACACCGACGACGAGGCGCCCCTCGGTGCCCTTCATGCGGTCTTCAAACGGATAAAACGGAGGGTAATACTCGACCATCATCGGCATCCGCACCTCGACCGTGCCGGAAGGCGTGGCCTCAGGTTCGCCGGGTTTGACCGGAGTCGCCGGGCTGGACGGACCGGTGTTCGACGACTTCCCCGAGAAATCAAACTCCCGTGCCGACGGAGTGCCCAAGTCGGTCGAGGCCGCGGTATCCGTCGCGGGCGGCGGGGTCGCGGGCGTCGGGGTCGGCTCCTGCTTCTTCGAGCAGGCAGCCAGCGCCAGC
>JACSRI010000052.1 GCA_014879845.1 Opitutaceae bacterium | reverse complement strand
GTTTCCCGGACGACGCCTGGTCGATTCGCTCGTGGACCTGCCCTTCGCGCTGCCGACGGCGGTGGCCGGCATCGCGCTGACGGCCTTGTATTCGAAGAACGGATGGTTCGGCCAGTTCCTCGAGCCGGCGGGCTTCACGATCGCCTACACGTGGGTCGGCGTCTGGGTGGCGCTGACCTTCGTCGGACTGCCCTTCGTCGTGCGCACGGTGCAGCCGGTACTCGAGGAGCTCGAACCCGAGATCGAAGAGGCCGCCTCGTCGCTCGGGGCCACGCGCCTGCAGACGATCTGGCGCGTCGTCCTGCCAGGATTGCTGCCTGCGATCATCACCGGCTTCGGCTTGGCGTTCGCGCGGGCTGTCGGCGAATACGGCTCGGTGGTCTTCATCTCCGGCAATATGCCGATGAAGACCGAGATCACGCCGCTGCTCATCATCGCCAAGCTCGAACAGTACGACTACGCCGGCGCGACCGCGCTCGCGGTGACGACGCTGATCGCCTCGTTCGTCATCCTGCTGGCCATCCAGTTCGTGCAGTATCGTTTCAACCGCGCCTCGCGCGCCTGAGTCACCATGGCCAAGAATGTCTCCACGCTCGCCTATGTGGCCAAGCACCCGCGCCGGCGCTCCATCGAGGATCCGCTCTGGCTGCGTATTGTGCTGATCTCCGTCGCGCTCGGCTTCGTTGGACTTTTTCTGATCGTGCCGATGCTGGTGGTTTTCGCCGAGGGTCTGAGCAACGGCTGGAGCGCGTACCTGCGCACCTTCGAGGACTCGGATGCGCAGGCCGCTATCCGACTCACGCTGCTCGCCGCGGGCATCGCGGTGCCGCTCAACATGGTCTTCGGCGTGGCTGCGGCCTGGGCGATCGCGAAGTTCGAGTTCCGCGGCAAGAACTTCCTCACCTCGCTCATCGACCTCCCGTTCGCGGTGTCGCCGGTCGTCTCGGGACTCGTCTACGTACTGCTCTTCGGCGCCCAGGGCTGGCTCGGACAATATCTCGCGGCCGAGGATCCCTGGCTGCCCTGGCTGCAATCGTGGCTCTACGACCACGACATCCGCATCATCTTCGCCACCCCGGGCATCGTGCTGGCGACGATGTTCGTGACCTTCCCGTTCGTCGCGCGCGAGTTGATCCCGCTCATGCAGGCGCAGGGCCGGGACGAGGAACTCGCCGCGCTCACGCTCGGCGCCAGCGGCTGGCAGACGTTCCGGCGCGTGACGCTGCCCAATATCAAGTGGGCGCTCTTCTACGGCGTGATCCTGTGCAACGCGCGTGCTATGGGCGAGTTCGGCGCCGTATCCGTGGTCTCAGGTCACATCCGGGGTGAGACCAACACCATCCCGCTGCACGTTGAGATCCTGTTCAACGAATTCCAAACGCAGGCCTCGTTCGCGATGGCGTCGCTGCTGACGCTGCTCGCGTTCATCACACTGGTCCTGAAGAGCCTGGTCGAATGGCGCCACCGTCTTGCCGTCGAGGCCGCCGCCGCATCCGTCACCCGCCAGTTCGCGACGAAATGAAGCTTAAGTTAACCACAGAGAGCATAGAGGGCACGGAGGTTCGATCCGAGTCGACCACACGAGCTTCACGTGTCGGGCGTCGTGCACCGTCTGCGCCGGGTGTCTTCTCTCTGCCTTTCTCTGTGATCTCTGTGTCCTCTGTGGTTCAAACTCCGATCCCGCCTTTCCGATGAGCATCGAAGTCCGCAATGTCTGGAAACACTTCGGCGAGTTCACCGCGCTCGCCGGCGTCAGTCTGAAGGTCGAGACCGGCCGGCTCACTGCGCTGCTCGGGCCTTCCGGCTCGGGCAAGACGACGCTGCTGCGCATCATCGCGGGCCTCGAGTTCGCCGACGCGAGCAACGACCCGGAATGGGGACGGGTGCTCTTCCATGGCGAGGACGTCTCGGGCGTGCCCGCCGGCAAACGTGGCGTCGGCTTCGTCTTCCAGCACTACGCGCTCTTCAAGCACATGACCGTGGCGGAGAACGTCGCCTTCGGCCTGAGCGTGCGCGGGCGCTCGACGCGTCCGTCGAAGAAGGAGATCGCCGACCGCGTGGCCGAGCTGCTCGACCTCGTGCAGCTCGGCAAGTTCGGTGGCCGCCTGCCGCATCAGTTGTCGGGTGGACAGCGTCAACGCGTGGCGCTGGCCCGCGCGCTCGCGGTGCAGCCGAAGGTGCTGCTCCTCGACGAGCCCTTCGGCGCGCTCGACGCCCAGGTGCGCAAGGACCTGCGCCGCTGGCTGCGCAGCCTGCACGAGAAACTGCACGTCACGACGGTGTTCGTGACGCACGACCAGGAGGAGGCGCTCGAACTGGCCGACGAGGTCGTGGTCATGAATCAGGCCAAGATCGAGCAGGTCGGTGAACCGCAGACCGTCTACGACCGGCCGGCCTCGCCGTTTGTCATCGAGTTTCTGGGCAATGTGAACCGCCTCACCGCCGGCCTGGCCAAGCTCAATGTGCCGGCGCGGGACGTCCTCTACGTGCGTCCCCACGACGTGGATATCCGTCGCACGCGGACGGGCGAGCACGACCTCCAGGTGCGCGTGCTGCACGTCTTCTCGGCCGGAAACTACGGCCGCGTCACGCTCCAGCGTGTCACGACGGGCGAGCCTCTCGAGGCCGAGGTGCCGCGCGACCGCCTGCGCGAACTCAGCCTGCAGCAGGGCGACGAGGCCTTCGTGGTCTTCCGCCATGTGCGGCTCTTCCCGAAGGGCGAGTTCTTCGAGACTGACGTTCCGGAGCAGGCGACGGCACTCGCGGCCGACTCCTACTCCATCTGACACGGACCGATTTTTCATCCACCAACCTCAACAACCACCACACACCACCCACCATGGCCAGGATCTATAGCAGCATCATCGACACCATCGGCAACACCCCCCTCGTCCGACTCAACCGCACGGCCAAGGCCCACGGCGCGGTCGCCGAGGTGCTCCTCAAGCTCGAGTTCTTCAACCCGCTCTCGAGCGTGAAGGACCGTATCGGCGCGGCCATGATCGAGGACGCGCTCGCCTCCGGCAAGATCACCCAGGACTCCGTCCTGATCGAGCCGACGAGCGGCAACACCGGTATCGCGCTCGCCTTCGTCGCCGCGGCCAAGGGGCTCAAGCTCATCCTCACCATGCCCGAGACGATGAGCACGGAGCGCCGTAAGCTCCTGAAGATTCTCGGCGCCCGTGTGGTGTTGACCGAGGGACCGAAGGGCATGAAGGGCGCGATCGCCAAGGCCGAGGAACTCAATAAGCAGATCCCCGGCAGCGTGATCCTGCAGCAGTTTGCCAATCCCGCCAACCCGGCCATCCATCGCAAGACCACAGCCGAGGAGATCTGGCGCGACACTGACGGCAAGGTGGACTTTGTCGTCTCCGGTATCGGCACGGGCGGTACGATCACCGGCGTGGGCGAGGTGCTCAAGGCGCGCAAACCCGGCGTGAAGATCGTCGCGGTCGAACCCGACGCGTCGCCGGTGCTCTCCGGCGGCCAGCCCGGCCCGCACAAGATCCAGGGCATCGGCGCGGGCTTCGTGCCGGCCGTGCTCAACACCAAGGTCTATGACGAGGTCATCCGCGTGAAGGAGGCCGATTCCGGTCCCGTCTCCAAGCAGGTGACACAACAGGACGGTATCCCCGTGGGCATCTCCTCGGGCGCCGCGATCTGGGCCGGGCTGCAACTGGCCAAGCGCCCGGAAAACGCCGGCAAGCAGATCGTTGTCATCGTGCCCTCGAGCACGGAGCGCTACCTGTCCACCTGGCTCTTCGCCGACGTGAATGTGGAGAGCGACCCAGTGGACGATCTGATCGCGACGCCGACCGCGGGCTGAGCCGCGGGTCCTTAAGTACGGATACGCCCGGGAGTCCGCCATGGCCGGGCGTTCCGTGCTGCAGGAGCCTGATCGCAGGCGATCCGGTCGGGTGACCGATGCACGCGGGAATCGCCTGCCAGCAGGCTGCTGCGACTGCCCTCAGCGCGTGCTGAAGCGGTAGACCGTGCTCGTGCGGTAGACCTCGCCGGGGCGCAGGATCGAGTTCGGAAAGTTCGCGTGATTGGGCGCGTCGGGGAAGTTCTGCGTCTCGAGGCAGAAGCCGCTCCGGTGGCCGTAGGCGCGGCCGCTCTTGCCGACGTGGTGGCCGTCGAGGAAGTTGCCGCAGTAGAACTGTACACCTTTCTCCTCGGTGAGGACTTCCATGTACCGACCGCTGGTGGGCTCGTGCACGGTGGCGGCGAGGACGAGACCCGGGCCGGCGCGGTCGATGACGAAGTTGTGGTCGTAGCCACCGGCGAAGCCGAGCTGCTCGTCGCGCGCGCCGATGTCGGCGCCGATCGCCTTGGCCTGCGTGAAGTCGAAGGGCGTGCCCTTCACCGCCACGATCGCGCCGATCGGGATCTGGCCGGCGTTGGACGGTGTGAACTGCGAGGCGTTGATCTGCAGCACGTGGCCGAGGATGTCCCCGGTGCCTTCGCCGCGGAGATTGAAGTAGCTGTGCTGGGTGAGGTTGACCGGCGTGGGTTTGTCGGTCACGGCGTGGTAGTCAATGCGGAGCTCGTTCGCAGCGGTCAGCCAGTAGTGGACCGTGGCGGTGAGCGTGCCGGGATAACCTTCCTCGCCGTCCTTGCTCACATAGGTGAGCTTGAGGCCGGAGAGGCCGTCCTTCGTGACCGCGGTGACATCCCAGTTGACCTTGTCGAAACCGAGCGCGCCGCCGTGGAGGTGACAGGGGATGCCGGCGGGGGCGTTGTTTTTCGAGGGCAGATCGTAGACCTTGCCGTCGAGAGGGAAGCGGCCGTGCGCGATGCGGTTGCCCACGCGACCGATGAGCGCGCCGAAGAAGGGAGAGTCGGCGACGTACTTCTCCGCGGTGTCGAAGCCCAGGACGACGTCGGCCAGGCGGCCGTTGCGGTCGGGCACGAGAAGGCGCGTGATGATGCCGCCGTAGCTGGTGACCTCGGCGGACAGGCCGTTCGCGTTGGTCAGGGTGTGGAGCGTGGCGGTGCGGCCGCCCGGGAGTGTGCCGAAGGTGCGCATGCGAGAGCGGAGAGCATCCCGACGAAGCGGGTGTCCTGCCAAGCATCAACGTGGTCGAACAGTCGAGGCGGTCGGACGACGGTGCGCGGAGTGTTCCGGGCGGGTCGTGCGGAGCGCGCGATGCCGTCGGTGACGCGTCGAGGAAGAGCGGGCACCGGGGGTTGACTGGACAGGTTTGGGTGCGACGGCGCGAGCACCGCCGTCGCGCGGCGCGTGTGGATCCTGCGTGCGGGTGGCGGCAGGCTCGAAGCCTGCGATAGGGTGGCGACGCGTCGGGCCGCCTCAGCCGAAGAGGATCTTCTTGAGCAGGTCGAAGATACTCGTGCCGCCTCCCTGGCTCGGAGTCGGCGGGCCGGAGGAGTCGCTCGGTGAACCAGGTTGGCCTGGCTGCCCGGACGACTGCGAGGGCTGGCCCGATTGCGACTGCTGCCCGGACTGCGATTGCTGGCCCTGTTGACTCTGTTGGCCGGCCTGGCTCGAGTCGCCTTGCTGGCTGGACTGCTGGCCGGACTGGCTCTGCTGCCCGCCGGAGCGCGAGGAGCTGCGCGAGGCCTGGGACGAGCGCGAGCCCTGGGAGCCCTGCTGTCCCGCGGCCTGACGGGCGGCGGCCTGGCGCTCGGCTGCCTGGGCGATCGCCTCGGGATTCTGCGCTCCCTGCATGCTGCCCTGCTGGCCGCTCGTGCCCAGGGTGTTGTTGGCGCCGGTCGGATCGGAGTCCTGGTCGTTGGGGATGCCGTCGCCGTCCATATCGCCGTCGGCGGCGTTGGGGATGCCGTCGCCGTCGATGTCGCCGTCGTCGCCGTTGTTCTGGCCATCGCCATCGACGTTGCCGTCGGAGCCGTTGAGCGTGCCGTCGCCGTCGACGTCGCTGTCGTCGCCATTCGGGACGCCGTCGCCGTCGACATCGGGATCTTCGCCGTTGCCCAGGCCGTCGCCGTCGACGTCGTCGTCGTTGCCGTTGAGCTTGCCGTCGCCGTCCGCGTCCGCGTCGACTCCGTTGGCGAAGCCGTCGCCGTCGATGTCGTCATCCTCGCCGTTGAGCTTGCCGTCGCCGTCGGCGTCGCTGTCCGCGGCATTGGGCCGGCCGTCGCCGTCGGTATCGCTGTCGTCGCCGTTGGCCAGGCCGTCGCCGTCGATGTCGCCGTCCTCGGCGTTGCCGATGCCGTCACCGTCGACATCGGGGTCGTCGCTGTTGGCGATGCCATCGCCGTCGGTGTCGTTGTCCTCGCCGTTGAGGCGGCCGTCGCCATCGATGTCGTCATCCTGGCCGTTGGCGATGCCGTCGCCGTCGACGTCGGGGTCCTGCGCGTTGGCGATGCCGTCTCCATCCACGTCGTCGTCGAGGGAATTGGGGATGCCATCGCCGTCGGTATCCTCGCCGTCGGAGAGGCCGTCGCCGTCGCGATCGTCGCCACCGCGCCCCTGGACGGGGTCGCGGGTGAACCGCACGAGCTCGACGCGCGACGACTCGAGCTCGGGGCGTTTCTCGATGATGCGCGCCCGCACGGTATCCATCGTCGTGCGCCATTCGCGGGCCTTGTTGATGTCCTTGATCGGGCCGAAATAGAGGAGGAGGTTCTCGTGGACGTAGCGGATGTAGAATCCTTCGTCAGTGAGTCCCGAATACGTGATGTCGATGCCGGGATTCCTCTCTCGAAACTCCTTGAGCGTGAGGTGGCTGGCGTCGTCGAGGGCCTCGGGCGGGAAAACCCAGCTTTCGGCGCGGGCGGCGGTCGCGACCAGGCCGAGGGCGAGGAGGGCGATGCTCAGGAGGCGGCAGGAGCGGAGATGAAGGCGCATCGTGGTGGTGCGGGTGGGGTGGGCGGAATGCAGGGTGGTGGATCGGCCGGGGCTGTGATGTGCGGTGGGCGGGCGCCCGCCGCGGGACTCAGATGTCCGTGGGCATCGCGTCGCCCTTCTCCACGCCGCCACCGCGCGGGCCGGACTGCTGGCCGGAGGCGGAGTTGGGAACGGTGGTGGTGTCCTCGCCCTTGGACTTCTCGATCGGTTCGCCGGTGGGTGGTGGCGGGACGCCGCCCTGGATCTTGTTCACGGGCTGGGCGGCGGTGGCGATCTTCTGGGAAGGGTCGCCGATGGACACTTCCCCGGGCTTGCCCGAGGCCCCGGGGGGCTGACCTTCGGCCGAAGGGCCGCCGGTGCCGGGCGTCGACTGCTGGCCCGCGGGCGTGGCGCCGGCGATGGTCTGCTGGTCGGTTTCGGTGCCCATGCCTCCATTCATCGGGATCTGCATGTCGCCCGGCTGCGCCTGGCCGCCTGCTCCGCCACCCAGTGGCATCGGCAGGGGCATGGGCATGCCCACTTGGACCTGCACGCCGCCCTGACCGCCGTCGGCGTAGCCGGGCCCCTGGCCTTCGATGCGGCCCTGGCCGCCCTCCTCGGATCCTTCCTCGTCGGAATCATAGAGGATGAGATTGGCATCCTCCCATTTGTCGGCGGTCTTCTTCTCGTCCTGCTGGATCTGGTCCTTTTTCGTGCGCGTGCCGTCGAAGATCTCGGGGTCGGGGTCGATCGCCTGCGCGAGCGCGACGCTGTGAATCGGGCCGAAAGCGGCGGCGATGATGAGGCAGAGCGTCTTGCGGGGTGTCGTCATGGCTGTGCGGTGGGCCCGGAGGAAGCGTCAGTTGGCGGCGCGTTTGGTCGCAATGATCGTGACGGGCTCGATGGCTTCGCCGGCGCGCACGCGGATGACCTCGCGGACATCGGCGTAGCCCTTGCGGCGACCGATCACCTCGTAGTTGCCGGGCAGGATGTTGACGGACGTGGTGGTGAACTTCCCGAGGAGCTGGAGCCCGGAGATCGTGACCCACGTTTTGCCGTCGGAGACGAAGGCGATGGAGACCGGCTTGCTCTGGCGTTCGAGCATTTCCTTGAGCTCGATCTGGTCGAGCTGCAGTTCGAGGTAGGCCGGCTTGCTGGCCATGGCCTCGTTGAACGAGTTGATCGCGGCCTGGAAATCGGCACGGGCGGCCAGCGACCGTGCGTCCTCGAGCAGGCGCTCGAACTTGAGCAGCGCGCGGGTGACCTTGCCTGTGCGCAGCAGGCCCTCCTCGGCCTCGGTCTGGCCCGGCTGGAAGGCGAGCAGCTCGAGGTAGACCCGGCGGGCGTCGGCCCACGCGTACTGGCGTTCGGCGTCGTAGGCGGTCTTGAGCATGTCCTGCACGCGCTGCTCGCGCTCGCGCACGCGGGACTCGGCGAGGAGCTTCTTCACCTCCTCGTTGTCGGGCTCGACCTTCTGGGCCTCCACGTAGGCGGCGATCGCATCGGTCCAGCGGTTCTCCGCGGCGGCGGCGGTGGCGCGGGCGCGGGCGGAGTCGAAGTCGCGCTTCTTGATCGCGGCCTTCGTGCGGGATACGCCGGCCTGGGCGGCGGCGGACTGGCCGTCGAGTTCAAAGGTCTTGGCGAACAGGTCGCGCGCCTCCTCGAGCTTGCCGGCGGCCTCGAAGCGGTCGGCGTCGGCGAGCATGGCAAAGACCCGGTCGATGGTCTTGGCACGGGCGAGTCCCTGGGCGGCGATCTCGTTCTCCGGCTGGAGTTCGAGGGCGCGCTCGAAGGCGGTGCTGGCGGCCTGGCCCGAACCCTGCGCGAGGGCGGTGCGGCCCTCGGCGAGTTTGAGTTCGAGCTCGGCCTTGATCGACTCCTCGACCGCGCCAAGGGTTTTCATGGCTTCGTCGATCTGCTGGCGCGCGGGCCCGAAGCTGCCCTGATCGAGGAACTGCTGGGAGGCGCCGGCGGCCGTGAGTGCCAACTCGAACTTGTCCGGCGCGAGCGGGCGAAACTTCTGCAGCCGCGCGATCGCGAGCAGGAAGTTGGCATAGCCGTCCTGGGCCTTGCGCATGTCCTCCATCGCCGCGGTGTAGGTGTCGGCCCGCCGCGAGATCTCTTCGAAGAGCTGGATCGCCTTGGCGTAGTCGCGGTCGCCGAAGGCCTTGTCCGCGGGGTCGCGGAGGCGCTCCACCTCGACCATCATCTGCAGCGCGGTAGGATGTTGGGAGGGAATCTTGCCCGCGGACTCGATGCTGCGCATGGCGGCCTGGCGGGCGCTCTCGGCGCGCGACCGGTTGGCGAAGGCGACGCTCGGGTCGGCGGCGGAGGCGCCACCCGCGGCCGTGAGTTCGGAGCGGGCGCGCTCGAGTTCGCGCAGCACGATGATCACGCGCACCGTGAGCACCACGAGGAGCAGGCCGACGATCGATGCGGTGATGATCAGCCAGCGCGGCATCGCCTTGCGCGGGGCGGCCGCCGGGTCGGTGCCCAGGGCGACGACGCGATGCTTACGGGCTGGGGGAGCTGGAGTTTCAGTGGCCATGTGGCGGGAGCGTGAGATGGATGGGAGACAGGCACAGACCCGCGCGCGCCGGAGGAAGTTTCATCGACCGGCACCGCCGAGAGCCTGGCCAGATTTCGCAACACTCCAGATAGTTCAGCCCCGTCACGTTTTCAAAGGAAACCTGATGTTTTGAGCGAGAGGACGGGACCATGCGGGAGCGTCTGGGGAGTGAGAGTCGCGAAAGCCGGAGTTCATCCCGCCCAAAGCCATGCGGCAACGTCCTGCACCTCGGCTCGGCTCGGTCTGCTTCCGAGCTTGTCGGCGTGGATTGGACGGGCGCGTGCCGTGCGGTTGGCCCAGGGTGGGGCCGGGCGCACCTGACCCTGGGAATGAAAACACGGCCGTCGACTCTTGATATCCGGAGCAACACGACAACACTGCGGGAACTGCGGTCCATGCGTGGAACCAATGTCATGACGGAGCAGCCCGGATGGGATGAACCTGCGTCAGGTGGGGGCGAAGCCGACGGGCTTTGCCGCGGCCGTGCGCTGATGGCGGGCCTGCTGCTGTTGTCCTCACTGGCCTGGCCGCTCGGCGCGTCGGCGGCCGGCGAGGCGGCCAAACCGGTGACCGAACCCGGCCAGACCGCGGATCTCGCGGGCGACGCACCGCCGGGTGAGGCGAAGGCGGCGGAGAGCCGGCCGGCGGACACGACCGAACGCAACAAGGCTCCGCAGAACCGCAATCCCATCCTCCTGAAGTACGTGCCAACCGAGTATCCCAAGGAGTTTGTCGGCTCCGGTATGGATGCGGACGTCGTGGTCACGCTCATGGTCGACCGCATGGGCCGCGCCAGCCACATCCGCGTCGAGGGATCGCCCGACCCGGCCTTCACCGATGCGGCCCTCGAGGCGCTGGGGCAGTTCGAGTTTCTGCCAGCGATCAAGAATGGACGCGTGACCAATTCGTCCCTCCAGATGACCCTGCAGGTGCGCGAGGATCTCGGCGACCGCGCGCTGGTGGATTACCAGGGCGGCAAGATCGAACTCATCATCATCACCAACGCCGGCAAGATCGACACGCCGGTCAAGCGCATCTTCGGCCCGCGGCCGGCCTATCCGATCGAGCTGCTCGCGGCCGGAAAATCCGGCGAGGTCGTGGTCGAGTTCATCGTCGGCGAGGACGGCATCCCGCGGGACACGCGGATCAAGGAGACGACCGGCCCGGAGTTTTCCAGCGCCGTCGAGGGGGCCATCGCATTGTGGCGCTTTTCACCGGCCCTGGCGGGAGCCCAGCCTGTCGTGTCCGGCTTGCGCTATCGTGTCTCCTTCCAGGCCGGTGAGATCCCCGAGAGCCTGCGCGCGACCGCGAAGCGCATGCTCGCTGGGGACAACTCCGATGTCGTCTCGGTCAAGCAACTGGAGACGCAGCCGAAGGTCCGGAGCAAGATCGAGCCGGTGGCGCCCGCCACCGATGCCGCCACCCGGCGCACGCGGCGTGCCGACGTGGTCTTCATGGTCGACGCCAAGGGCGTGGTCCGCCTGCCCCGCGTGCTCAAGGCCTCGGATCCGGTGGCCGGATACATCGCGCTGGCCGCGGTCAGCTATTGGACGTTCGAGCCGGCCACGCGCAACCGCGAGCCGGTGCCGGTGCTCGTGACCATGCCGTTCCGGTTCTGAGCGGGGCTCAGAGCCCGGCGATCGCGCGCGAGATCACCTCGCAGGCGCGGTCGATGGCCGAGCCCTCGTGGGCGGTGCTCAGGAACCACGCCTCGTAGGCGCTCGGCGGCAGGTAGACGCCGCCCTCGAGGCACGCGCTGAAGAAGCGGCCGAAGACCTTGGCGTCGCCCGTGAGCGCGCTCGCGTAGTCGCGCACCGGCGTGGCCGTGAAGAACACACTCAGCATCGAGCCGCACTGCGGGACCTGCACGGCGAGGCCCTTCGCCTGCGCGGCGGCGAGGACGGCGTCGCGCAATTGGCGGCCGAGCCGGTCGAGTCGCGGGTAGGGGTCGAGCTCGCGCAGGAGCTTCAGGCCCGCGATGCCGGCGGCCATGGCGAGCGGGTTGCCGCTGAGCGTGCCGGCCTGGTAGACGGGGCCGAGCGGCGCGAGGCGGTCCATGATCTCGGCGCGTCCGCCGAAGGCGCCCACGGGCAGGCCGCCGCCGATGATCTTGCCCAGCGTCGTCAGGTCGGGGCGGATACCCTCGAGTTCCTGCACGCCGCCCCTGGCGAGGCGGAAACCGGTCATCACCTCGTCGAAGATGAGCACCGCGCCGTGCCGCGCCGTGATCTCGCGCAGCGCCTGCAGGTAACCGCGGTCCGGGAGGATGAAACCGACGTTGCCGATGTAGGGCTCGAGGATCACGCAGGCGATCTGGCCGGGGTGGGCGGCGAAGGCGGACTCCACGGCCGGGGCGTCGTTGAACGGCAGGACGATCGTCTCCTGGGCGAACGACGCGGGCACGCCGGCGCTGTCGGGATTGCCGTGCGTGAGCGCGCCCGAGCCGGCCTTGATCAGGAGGGAGTCGGAGTGGCCGTGGTAGCAGCCGGAGAACTTGATGATCTTGTCGCGCCCGGTGAATCCGCGCGCAAGTCGGATGGCCGACATCGTGGCCTCCGTGCCGGAGTTGCACATGCGCACCTTTTCGATCGACGGCACGAACTGCGTGATCAGCTCAGCCATCTCGACCTCGAGCGGATTGGGCGTGCCGAAGCTGGTGCCGCGATCGAGCGCGGTGCGGATCGCCTCACGGATGACCGGGTGGTTGTGCCCGAGGATCGCCGGGCCCCAGGTGCAGACGAAGTCGATCAACTCGCGGCCGTCGGCCGTCGTGAGCGTGGCGCCGTCGGCGCGCGTGACAAAAAACGGTGCCCCGCCGACCGAGCGGAACGCGCGCACCGGCGAGTTCACGCCACCGGGGATGAGCTTCAGGGCCTTGGCAAAAAGTTCGGAGGAGACGGACATGGAGGTTTCTTGAACCACGAATGGACACGAATGAACACGAATCAAAGGAGAACAGTGATCTTGCGAAGTTGTGTGTCTCGATCGCGGGCGCTTGGGCCGGGAAAGTTCTCAGGCAACAAACCAAGTTAACTGCGGATGGACCCGGATGAAATGCACCTAAGCGAGGCGTCCGCGACCGGCCGCCGGTCGATCCGGAGAGCACGTTGGGTGTTCGGGTTTCGTTTCCCAAACCGTGGTCATCCGGGTCCGTCCGTGGTTCAACTCATGTCTTTGTTGGCGTGATTGATCTCGGGCGCATCAGGCTTCAGCAAGGCGCGTGGTTCGTGCGTCGGGGCCTGTTTGATTCGTGTCTATTCGTGGCCATTCGAGGCCCCCCACTCAGCTCACGTAGCGCTGCACGATGGGGATGCGGCGACCGACGCCGAAGGCGAGGGGGGTGAGTTTCAGTCCGGGGGCGGCCTGTTTGCGTTTATACTCGTTCAAGTCAACTTTGCGGATCACGTCGCGTACCACGGCCTCGTCGAAGCCCTGGGCGATGATGTCGCGCGAGGAATGGCCCTCCTCGACGTAGGCCTTGAGGATGGCGTCGAGGACTGGATACGGCGGGAGCGAGTCCTGGTCGGTCTGGTCCGGTCGCAGCTCGGCGGAGGGCGCCTTGTCGATGCTCGAGCGCGGGATGATCTCGCGCTCGCGGTTGATGTACTCGGCGAGCTCGTAGACCTTCACCTTCGGCAGGTCGGAGATCACGGCGAGTCCGCCGCACATGTCGCCGTAGAGCGTGCAGTAACCGACGGCCAGCTCGCTCTTGTTGCCGGTCGTCAGGAGCAGCGCCCCGAACTTGTTGGACATCGCCATCAGAAGCAGGCCGCGGGCGCGCGCCTGGATGTTTTCCTCGGCGATGTCGCGCGGGCGGCCGGCGAAGACCGGGCCGAGCGTGCCCTCGGCCGCGGCCACGACGTCGGCGATCGAGACGGTGTGGAACTGGATGCCAAGATGCTCAGCCAGGACGCGCGCGTCGGTCCGCGAGTGGTCGCTCGAGATGACCGAGGGCAGGCTCACGCCCGTGACGTTTTCCGCGCCGAGCGCGTCGGCGGCGATCACCGCTGTCACCGCCGAGTCGATACCACCGGAGAGGCCGAGGAGGGCGCGGCGGAAGCCGCTCTTGTGCGCGTAGTCGCGCAGGCCGAGCACGAGGGCCTCGTGGATGTCCTTCATCTCGGGCTGGCGGTGCGTCGGGTCGATCGCGGGCGCGAGGCCGGTCGCGGTGAGATCGACGACGCGACAGTCCTCGCGAAAGGCCGGCAGCCCGGCCAGGAGGCGTCCGTCGGCCGAGGCGACCATGCTGCGCCCGTCGAAGATGAGCTCGTCGTTGCCGCCGACGGCGTTGCAGTAGACCAGCGGGGTGCGAGTCGCGGCCGCGGTCTGCGTGACGAGCTGCTCGCGCAGGTGGCCCTTGCCGTTGTGCCACGGGCTGGCGCTGAGATTGAGGTGGAGGTCGACGCGTTCGTCGCGCAGCTGCGCCACGGGATCGATCGCGTAACGGCGGCGTGTCGCCACGAGCGGGCTCGTCCAGATGTCCTCGCAGATCGTGATGCCGATGCGGCGGCCGCCGAGCTCGACCACGGTCACCCGGTCGGCGGGCTCAAAATACCGGTCCTCGTCGAACACGTCATAGGTCGGCAGGAGGCTCTTGCGGGCGACGGCGACCACCCGGCCGGCCCGGCAAACCGCCGCGCTGTTGAATACCGAGCGCCCGTCCGCGGCGGTGTTGCGCTCGGCGAAGCCGATGACCGCGGGTACCTCGCCGACCTGCGCGGCGATCTCGGCGAGCGAGGCCTCGTTATCGGGCACGAAACGGCGCTTGAAGAGCAGGTCGCGCGGCGGATAGCCGGTCACGACCAGCTCGGGAAACACCACCAGCTCCGCGCCGTCGCCCACGAGACGGGCATAGGCCCCGACGATGCGACGGCGGTTGCCCGCGAGGTCGCCGACGGTGGTGTTGATCTGGGCGAGGCCGATGCGCATGGGCGGGATTGTTCGGCCGCCGCGGGGTCTCCTCCAAGCGAAAACCCCGCGGGCCCGGCCCTCACGCGAGCCCGTACTCGGCGGCGCCGAGGGTGCGGAGATCCGGATAGACCGCGTCGGCGCCAGCCGCGGCCAGCTCGGCGGCGTCGTGTGTGCCGGTCGTCACGCACAGGACGCGGGCCAGGCCGCCGGCCCGGGCGGCATCGATGTCGTAGGGCGAGTCGCCGATCAGGACGGTTTCACGCGCGCTCGCGCCGAGGCGTTCCAAGGCGAGGCGGGTGAACTCGGCCTGCGGCTTGCGCCAGGGGGAGTCATTCGCGCCGAGGATGAGATCGAGCCAGGGGGTAAGCCCGAGGTGCGTGCAGATGCCGCGCGAGGTCTCGCCGATCTTGTTGGTGAAGACGCCGAGACGCAGGCCGCGGGCGTGCAGGGCGCGCACCAGTTCGCCGCCCCACGGCATGAGTGTGACGTCGTCGAGGTAGGTGCGCGCGAGATGGTCGCGCCAGAGGGCGGCGGCGGCCGGGACGTGTTCCTCGGGGACGAGCTTGCGCATCGTGACCTCCATCGAGCCGCCGACGCTGCGGCGGACATGCTCGGGTGACGGCACGGGCAGGCCGAGCGACGAGAGCGCGTGGCGGTAACATGCGTAGAGCGTGGCGAAGTGGTCGATCAGCGTGCCATCGAGGTCGAAGAGGACGGCGCGGAGCGTCGAGGGCACTGGGAATGGATGGGTCGCGTCGGAAGCCACAAGGCCGGCCATGACAGGCGCGCAAGCTCCGGGGTCGATGCAAAAGACGGGGTGGAGTGGCGGTCGCGCGTGGGTTTCGCGGTCGACTAGATGAAGTTAGACGAAAGATAGACGCCGCATTGTGCCGTGGCGCGTGGATTTCTTGCCCGCAGAACTTTCACATAAACAACGAATTGAAGAATCTTTGGAGAAAATGAGACAAGAATGTTTGATATTGCACAAAAACTATACACTTGTGCGACAAGTCTTGCCGAGGACCTCCGATGCCCGAAGGCGCTCCGCGAGATGACTCCAAACAACCACCTAACGACCTCCACCGATGAACTGCCTCGTTCGACTCATCTCCACCTCTGTCCTGGGCGCCGCGTGCGCCCTGTCCCCGCTGTCAGCCCAATCCACCGTCGATCTCGCGAACTTCTCCGCCCGCTCCCAGGTCGGCGGCGGCGAGCAGGTCACGATCCTCGGCATCGTGGTCACGGGGAACGAAAACGACTACCGCCCGGTGCTCTTCCGCGGCCGCGGCCCGTGGCTGACGCAGTTCGGCGTGACCAACGCGCTCACCGACCCGTTCCTGCATCTCTTCGAGGGCAGCGCCAGGATCGGGTCCAATGACAACTGGCAGACCGGCGGCCAGCGCTACGCGATCCAGGCGACCGGCTACAAGCCGTCGATCGATGAGGAGAGCGCGTTCATCGCCATGCTCATGCCCGGGTCCTACACGCTCCATCTGGGCGGAACGGTCGGCGGAGTCGGCCTGGCCGAGGCGATCTTCCTGCAGGAGAAGTCGATCCCGGAAAACTTGATCGCGGCCGGCGACTTTTCGACTCTCGTGGCAGCCGTGCAGGCGGCCGGCCTCGTGAACACGCTTGCGAGTGACGGGCCGTTCACGCTGTTCGCTCCGACCAACGAGGCCTTCGCCGCGCTGCCGGCGGGCACGGTGGAGGCCTTGCTGGCCGACATCCCGACGCTCACGAACATCCTGCTCTACCACGTGGTCGCCGGCGCCGAGGTCCGCGCGGCCAACGTGACGGCCGGTCCCGTGATGATGGCCAATGGCGCGCCGGCCTCGATCTCGATCACCGACGGCAACGTCTTCGTGAAGGACTCGAAGGTCATCGAGGTCGACTGGCTCGGCACCAACGGCGTGATCCACGTCGTCGACAAAGTCATCCTTCCGCCGGCCAATCCCGCCGGCCAGACCGTGGTCCAGAATCTCATCGCGCAGGGCAACTTCACCACGCTCGTCGCCGCCGTGCAGGCCGCCGGTCTGGTCGATACGCTCAACAGCGCCGGGCCCTTCACGGTCTTCGCCCCGACGGACGCGGCGTTTGCCAAGCTCCCGGCGGGCACGGTGACCGCCTTGCTCAATGACATCCCGACGCTCACCGACATCCTGCTCTACCACGTGGTCTCGGGCGCCCAGGTGCTCTCGTCGCAGGTGGTGGCCGGCCCCGTGACGATGGCCAACGGTGATCCCGCGACGCTGTCGACCACGGGTGGCGTGAAGATCAACAACGCCACGGTGACCGGCGCCGACTGGCGCTCGTCCAACGGTGTCATCCACATCGTCGATACGGTGATCCTCCCGCCGTAATCGCCCTTTCCGCAATTGGGTATCCGAGGGGTCAGGACCGCGGGTTGGCGAAGAGCCGCCCGCGGTCCTCTTTTTTTGCGCGGCCGCCGGCGCGCGTGGGGCGGCTTTCCGCGTCGACTTGGCCGGCGTGATCGGTCGCACTGGCGGTGGATCGCCCGAGCGAGATGCACCCGACCGAACACCAGTCCACCGCTGTCGCCTCCGTCGAGATGCGCGAGGCGGGCCTTGTCCAGGTGACCCTGGGTGGCGCGTGGCGCCTGCGCGGGCGCGTGCCGCGGGCCGAGGTCGTGCTCGACGCGCTGGGCCCCGCGCGCAGCGGCCGCGGAACGCGCCTCGTGCTGACCACGGCCTCGCTCGACTCCTGGGACACGTCGCTGGTCGTCTTCGTGCTCACGGTGCGCGAACTGGCCGCGCGTCGTGGCGTGGCCTGCGATCTCGCGGCCCTGCCCGAGCAGGTCCGCGCCCTCGTGGACGCCGTCCCAGCCGAGTCCGGCACGTCCGCCGAGCCTGCGGTCAAGCCCAGGCGCAAGCTCCTCACCACGCGGCTCGGCGAGCAGGTGCATCGTGGCATGGATGCGATCCACGACCACGTCCGTTTCTTCGGCGAGTGCGTGCAAGCCTTGGCCCGCGTGATCGTGCGCCCCCTGGCGTTTCGCTGGGGCGACGGACTGGAGCAGATGCGGCGCTGCGGCGCCGCCGCGCTGCCGATCGTCGGCCTGATCAGCGCCCTCGTCGGCGTGATCATGGCCTTCGTCGCGGCACTGCAGCTGCGGCAGTTCGGCGCGGATATCTTTGTCGCCGATCTCGTCGGGCTCGCCGTGTTTCGCGAGATGGGGCCGATGATGGCGGCGATCGTGCTCACGGGGCGCACGGGCGCGGCGTTTGCCGCCGAGCTGGGCAACATGGTGCTGGGCGAGGAGGTCGACGCGCTCGAGACCTTTGGTGTGCGCGCCGTGGATTTTCTCGTGGCGCCGCGGCTGCTCGCGCTGCTGCTCATGATGCCGCTGCTCGCGCTCTACGCGGACTTTCTTGGTGTGATCGGCGGCGCGCTCGTCGCGCAGGGCGTGCTCGACATCGTGCCGGCGGCGTTCTTCGGCGAACTCCAGACCGCGGTCGGCTTGAAGGATATCGGCACCGGCCTGATCAAGAGCGTGGTTTTCGGCGCGATCGTCGCCTACAGCGGCTGTTTCCGCGGCATGCGCGCGGGACGCAGCTCGGTCGCCGTCGGCGAGGCGACCACCGGAGCCGTCGTCATGGGAATCCTGCTCATCATCATCGCGGACGCCGGCTTCACGGTGATCTTCAGCATCCTTGACTGGTGACGACGCGACCATGAGCACACCTTCGCCTTCCGTCCCGTCCCCGGCGCAGCCGGCCCGCGCCGAGGCACCGGCGCTGGAACTGCGCGGCGTGCGCTGCGCCTACGGCGACCGCGTGGTGCTGGATGATGTGAGTTTCGCTGTGCCGGTGGGGCAGATCTGTTTCATAGGCGGCGGCAGCGGCTGCGGCAAATCCACGCTGCTCAAGCACATCATCGGCCTGAACGAACCGACGGCGGGCACGGTCGAGTTTTTCGGCCGGTGCTTCACCGGCGCCGACGCCTCCGAGCGGCGCGCGATGCAGACCGGCTTCGGTGTGCTCTACCAGAGCGGCGCGCTCTGGAGTTCGATGACGCTGAGCGAGAATATCGAGCTGCCGCTCGAACTCTACACCGGGCTCGACGCGCGCGAGCGCCGCGCGCTCGCGCGCCTCAAGCTCGCCCAAGTCGGCCTCACCGGCGCGGAGGAACGCTTTCCCGCCGAGCTGAGCGGCGGCATGAAAAAGCGCGCCGGTCTCGCGCGCGCCCTCGCCCTCGACCCGCGCATCGTCTTCTTCGACGAACCGTCGGCCGGCCTCGATCCGATCTCCTCGCGCGATCTCGACGCACTCATCCGGGACACGCGCGACCACTTCGGCACGACCATCGTGATCGTCTCGCACGAGCTGGACAGCATCCTCGGCATCGGCGACCGCCTCGTGCTGCTCGATCGCGACAAGCGGGGCATCCTCGACGATGGAGTGCCGGCCGAGCTGCGCGACCATTCCGAGTTCGCCTCGGTGCGCGAGTTCCTCTCCCGTGGAGGCGAGCGCGCCGCTCTATCATGAAGAAGAAACTCAGTCCGACCGTCGTGGGTGCCTTCGTGGCGGGCGCGATCGTCCTCGGCCTCGCCGCGCTCGTGAGCTTTGGCTCGGGCCGTCTGTTCAACAAGCCCGCGCGTTTTGTCATCGAGCTGCGGCAGACTTCGATCAGCGGCCTCGAGCCGGGCGCGCCGGTGAAGTTCTCCGGCGTGCGGGTGGGGCGGGTCCAGGGCGTCGACGCGCGCGTCGATCCCGAGGCCGCGCAGGTGGTGGTGCGCGTCGACTGCACGATCGATGAGGCTGCCGCGGCCGCCATGCTGCCTCCGCCCGCCCCGGCGCCCGACGAGATCATGGCGCGGCTCGTGGCCGGCGGCATGAGCGCCAAGCTCAATTTCAGCGGCATCACCGGGCTGCTCTACATCGACCTCGTGGTCACGCCGGCGCGCCGCGGCCAGACCGTCGCCTACGACCAGCAGACCGGCGCCGCCATCGTGCCCGCCGAGGCTTCCGTGCTCGAGGAGCTCACGGAGACGCTCACGACCATCGCGACGAATTTCTCGCGTATCGACTTTCCGGGGATCTCGGCCGACTTGCGCAAGGTCCTGGGTGATCTCGACGCCGCGCTCGCCGACCTCGACGTGCGCGGTACGCTTGGCCGCATCAACGCCGCCGCCGACTCGATCGGCAGCCTGGCCAACGACCCGAACCTGCGCGCCTCGCTCGAGAAGATGAACCGGTCGATGGAGACGCTCGACGCGCTGCTCGTCGACCTCCGTGCCGAGGTCCCGACGATCCGGGGCGACCTGCAGAAGGCGCTGGCGGAGGCGGTCACCGCCATGCGCGAGGTCGCGGGCACGGCGACGCAGGCCCAGGACCTCCTCAAGGCGCGCGGTGGCCTCGGCGGCGAGATCGCCACCACGCTGGAGGCCCTGCGGCGTGCGGCCGGCAGCGCCGAGCAGCTGCTCGAATACCTCGAGCGCAATCCCACGGCGCTGCTGCGCGGCCGCGCGGAAGACGCGCCTGAACCCAGGAAATGATTCTGCGATGAAGACCCCGCGTTTCGTTCACCGTGTCCTGCTGCCCTTGGCCGCGCTGGCGGCGCTCGCTCTTGGGACAGGCTGCACAGTCCTGGAGCCGGTCGCGGATCCGACCCGGTTCTACTCGATCACGCCTGCCTCGGATGGCGGGCGGTTCGCCGCGGTCGCCCCGCAGGGGGCGCCGACGATTGGCGTGCGCCTCTCCACCGTGGCCGATCACCTGCGCCGCACCACCATCGCCGTGCGCGAGGGCGCGCACGAGGTGCGCTTCGAGACGGACCACCGCTGGGCGGAACGCCCCGAGGAGGCGGTGGCGCGCGCCCTGGCCGGCGGCATCCAGGTGCAGGCGGGTCCGCGTATCCATGTCTTCACTGCGCCGGCGTTGCGTACGGCGACGCCGGACGTGCTGGTGGAGGTCGACCTGCTCGCGTGCGAGGGCCGGCGCGGGCCGGAGGCGTCCGCGCTGCTCGTCGCGGACTGGCGCGTTTTCAAGGGACGGGAGGACCGGCCGGCGGCGAGCGGCCGTTTCCGGGTGGAGCGGTCGGGGTGGGATGGCGCGGACTTCAACCAGCTCGCGGCCCTGCTCGCGGCGGCCGTCGACGACCTCGCGCAGGCCGTCGGCGGGCCGGCGCTCAAGGTCGCGGGCGAGTGATCGGTCGGGGCGGTCCCCTCACTTCAACACCGCGGCCACGCGCTCGAGGGCTTCCTGCACGTTGGCGCGGCTGTTGAACGCGCTCAGGCGCACGTAACCCTGGCCGCAGCGGCCGAATCCCGCGCCCGGCGTGCAGACCACGCCGGCCTTGTTGAGCAGGAGATCGAAGAACTCCCAGGAGTCGCGGCGCGTATTGATCCAGATGTATGGGGCATTCTCGCCGCCGACGCACGTGAGGCCGAGCTTGGTCACGGCCCCGCGGATCAGGCGCGCGTTCTCGAGGTAGAAATCCGTCAGCGCCCTGCACTGCTGCTGGCCGGCCGGCGAGTAGACCGCCTCGGCCGCGCGCTGGATCGGGTAGGAGACGCCGTTGAACTTGGTCGAGTGGCGCCGGTTCCAGAGCGCGTGCAGCGAGTGGGCCGCGCCCGCGCTGTCGTAGGCCTTCAGGTCCTTCGGGATGACTGTGAACGCGCAGCGCGTGCCGGTGAATCCCGCGGTCTTCGAGAAGCTGCGGAACTCGATCGCGACCTCGCGCGCGCCCTCGATCTCGTAGATCGAGCGCGGCACGCCCGGTGTGCGGATGAACGCCTCATACGCGGCGTCGAAGAGGATGATCGCCTTGTTCGCGCGCGCGTAGTCGACCCACTGCTTGAGCTGCGCGGCCGTGGCCACGCCGCCGGTCGGGTTGTTCGGGAAGCACAGGTAGATCAAGTCAACCGGCTGGCTCGGCGGCGCCGGCACGTAGCCGTTGGCCTCGTTGCACTCGAGGTAGACCAGGCCCTCGTAGCGGTCGTTGAGGTTCGCGCCCGTGCGGCCCGCCATCACGTTGGTGTCGACATAGACCGGGTAGACCGGGTCGGGGATGGCGATGCGGATGTCGTTGGCGAAGATCTCCTGGATGTTGCCGACGTCGCACTTCGAGCTGTCGCTCACGAAGATCTCGTCGGCGTCGATCGCACAGCCGCGCGACTGGAAGTCGCCCTTGGCGATCGCGTCGCGCAGGAAGGCATAACCCTGCTCGGGACCGTAACCGCGGAAGGTCTCGCGCCGGCCCATCTCGTCGGTCGCCTTGTGCAGCGCCTCGAGGCACGCGGCCGGCAGCGGCTCGGTCACGTCGCCGATGCCCATGCGGATGATCTTGCGATCCGGGTTGGCCTGCTGGAAGGCCGCCACGCGCTTGGCGATGTCGGCGAAGAGATAGGAGGCCTTGAGCTTCGAGTAGTTTTCGTTGAGGCGGATCATGGCACGGAGGTGATCGGGACGGGACGTGGGATGAAAACGGTCGGTGAAACCGGGTTTTTCCAGCCTCTGCAAGCGGTGAGTGTGCAGGTATCAGATGCGGCGACCGCTTCCGCGTGCCGGATCGATCTCGTCCTAATGCCTTGCCTCCCAGTCGCTCGCGCGGCGTAGTGCTTCAACCCCCTCCGTTACGGCCATCATGGAACGCATCGAATCCGTCCACCAGATGCAGTCGCTGGCGATCAGCCTGCGCCAGCAAGGCAAGCAGATCGCCCTCATCGCGACCCAAGGTGCCCTTCATCCCGGGCACCGCAGCCTCATCGAGGCCGCGCGCAGCCAGGCCGATGTCGTCGTGGTGGCCAACTTCGTCAACCCCGTGCAGTTCGCCGCGAACGAGGGCTTCGAGAAATACCCGCGCGATCCCGAGGCCGACGCCGCGCTCTGCCGCGAGGCCGGCGTGGACGTGCTCTTCGCCCCGACCCAGGCCGAGATGTATCCGAAAGGCTACTCCAGCTACGTGACCGAGGAGGCGTTGAGCAAGGGCCTGTGCGGCATCTCGCGCCCCGCGCACTTCCGCGGCGTGACGACCGTCCTTTCCAAGCTCCTCAACATCGTCCGTCCCGACTCGATCATCTTCGGCCAGAAAAACGCCCAGCAGGCGGCCGTCGCGCGCAAGATGATCACGGACCTGAATTTCTCCGTGCAGGTCTTCGTGCAGCCGACCGTGCGCGAGCCCGACGGGCTGCCCTTCGGCTCCCGCAACCGCCTGCTTTCCGCCGGTCAGCGCGAGGACGCGGGGGTGCTGTTCCGCGCGCTGCAGCGCGGCAAGGAACTCGTCGACACCGGCGTGCGTAACACCGACCGCGTCATCGCCGAGGCCACGCACATCCTCTCGCAGAAGCGGCGCGTGCGCGTGATCTATGTCTCCATCGTCGACCGCGACACCATGGAACCCGAGCGGCAGATCGTCCCGGGCCGGTCGATGCTCGCGATCGCCGTGTGGGTCGACGAGGTGCGGTTGATCGACAACATCGTCCTGTGAGCGCCGCTGCCGCCGAGTCCACGGCGGGCCCGCGCCTTCGTCCGGCCACGCCGGCGGACATGCCGCGAGTCTGCGAGATCTACCGCCACCACGTGCTCACCGGCACGGCGACGTTCGAACTCGTGCCGCCGACGCCGGAGGAGATGGCCGGACGCTTCGCCGCGGTGCGTGAGAAGGGGTATCCGTGGCTCGTGGTCGAGGCCGACCTCGGCGGCGCGCGATCCGTCGTGGCCGGATACGCGTATGCCACGAGTTTTCGCCCGCGGCCCGCCTACGCGTGGACGGTGGAGGACTCCATCTACCTCGACCCGGCCGCGACCGGCCGCGGCCTCGGTCGCGCCCTGCTCGTGCGCCTGATCGCCGAGTGCGAGGCGATCGGCCTGCGGCAGATGATCGCCGTGATCGGCGACAGCGCCAACGCGCCCTCCATCGCCCTGCACCGGACGCTCGGTTTCGTCGACGCGGGGCTCCAGCGTGCGGTCGGCCTCAAGTTTGGCCGCTGGCTCGACACCGTCACGATGCAGCGTGCCCTCGGCGACGGTGGCGCGAGCATTCCGCAGTCGCCGCCGGGAGCGGCGCGTCTACAGTCCTGAGCTGGACGACGTCCCCCCTCATGCACCATCGTTACGACGCCATCATCGTGGGCAGCGGCATCGCGGGCCTCAGTCTCGCGCTCAAGCTCGCCGCCGCCGGGCGCCGTGTCGCGATCCTGACCAAGAAGAACCGCGCGGATTCAAATACCAACTACGCGCAGGGAGGCATCGCCTGTGTCACGGCCAACACCGACGACTTCGACAGCCACCTCAAGGACACCCTCGAGGCGGGCGACGGCCTGTGTCGCGTGGACATCGTGCGCGAGATCGTGCGCGAGGGGCCGGCGCGCATCCGCGAGTTGATCGAGCTCGGCTTGAAATTCTCCCAGGACGAATCCGGCGCCTTCGACCTCGGTCGCGAGGGCGGGCACTCCCAGCGCCGCATCCTGCACGTCAAGGACATGACCGGGAAGGCGATCGAGGACGCGCTGCTCCGGGCGGTTTCCGCGGAGAAACTCGTCGCGCTGCGCGAGCACGTCTTCGTCATCGACCTGATCACCGCGCGCAAGCTCGGCTTCGGTCCCGCTGGCGGCAACGACCGCATCCTCGGCCTCTACGCGCTCGACGCGCTCACCGGGAAGATCGAGACGTGGGCGGCGCCCGTCGTCGCCCTCGCCACGGGTGGGGCCGGGCAGGTGTATTTCTACACGAGCAACCCCGACATCGCGACTGGCGACGGCATCGCCATGGCCTACCGGGCGGGCGTGGCCGTGGAGAACATGGAGTTCATCCAGTTCCACCCGACCACGCTGTATTCGCTCGAGCAGAAGCGGTTTCTCATCAGCGAGGCCGTGCGCGGCGAGGGCGCGATCCTGCGCAACCTCGCCGGCGAGGCCTTCATGCCGCGCTATCATCACCTCGCCGACCTTGCGCCGCGCGACATCGTGGCGCGCGCGATCGACGCCGAGATGAAGAAGTCCGGCGCCCCGCACGTCTGGCTCGACATCACGCACAAGCCCGAGGCCGAGTTGCGCACGCGCTTTCCCGTCATCTTCGAGGCGTGCGAGACGATCGGGGTGAACCCCGCGCGCGACCGTATCCCGGTCGTGCCGGCCGCCCACTACACCTGCGGCGGCGTGGTCACCAATCTCGATGCCGAGACCTCGCTCCCCGGACTCTACGCCTGCGGCGAGGTCGCCTCGACCGGCCTGCACGGGGCGAACCGCCTGGCCAGCAACTCCCTCCTCGAGGCCGTGGTCATGGCCCACCGTGGCAGCGCCTCGATCCTGCGCTACCTCGACACGCTGGGCGCGCGCCCGGTGGAATTGCCTGACTGGATACCGGGTGACGCCCACGATTCCGACGAGCAGGTCGTGATCTCCCACAACTGGGACGAACTCCGCCGGACCATGTGGGACTACGTGGGAATCGTGCGCACGACCAAGCGCCTCGAGCGCGCCCGCACGCGCATCGCCACGCTCGCGAAGGAGATTCACGAATACTACTGGAATTTCCGCGTCGAGCCGCGCCTGCTCGAGTTGCGCAACCTCACCCAGGTGGCCGAACTCATCGTCGAATGCGCCCTCCAGCGCCACGAGAGCCGGGGACTGCACTACATCCTCGATTACCCGGGGCACGCCGCCCATCCGACCGACACCCAGGTGCGCCGGCGCTGATGCGGCCGCGCATCCTGGGGAGGGGCGGACGGGCGATGTGAATAACCTGGGAGCAAGTTGCCTCCCACCTGCGTAAGTGAGTCTGGCGCCCCCAAGGTGCCTGTGCTGCGTCGGCGCGTCCCGGCTGTCGTCGGCGGGCGCCCCGCTCCTCAGGGGTTCGCCCGGCGCCATCGGGGCCATCGCCGGAGGGCGATTCGGCGTTCGCACAAAGCCGCGCCGGGGTAGGGCGGGCGGGTGATGCTGGAGGTGGTGA
>JACSRI010000233.1 GCA_014879845.1 Opitutaceae bacterium | reverse complement strand
GAGGAGCACGTGCCCGTGCCGTACCTGGTGCGCGAGGCGTGGCTGGGCGGGGCGCGATTCTACGTCGACGAGCGCGTGCTCATCCCGCGTTCCTACATCGCCGAGCTCCTGCCGGAGGCGGTGGCGGCGTTCGGCGGGCGCGGCTTCACCCCGCGGCGTATCCTCGATGTGGGCACGGGCTCGGGCTGCCTGGCCATCCTCGCCGCGCGCGCCTGGCCGGAAGCGGTCATCGACGCTGTCGACGTCTCCGACGAGGCCCTCGAGGTGGCGGCGGAGAACGTCGCGGCCCACGGCCTGCACGCCCGGGTGCACCTGCTCAAGTCCGACCTCTTCGCCGCGCTGCCCGCCCTGCCCTACGACCTCATCCTCGCCAACCCGCCCTACGAACCCGCGGACATCTGCGAGGACCAGCCGCCGGAACTGGCACGCGAGCCGCGGCTCGCGCTCGACGGCGGCACCGACGGCATGGACTGCGTGCGCCGCATCCTGGCCGAAGCGCGCGCCCACCTCGGTCCGCGCGGCGTGCTCGTGCTCGAGCATGGCGACCTGCGCGCGGCCATCGCGGCGGAGTTTCCCCGCGTGCCCCACCACGTCTTCGCCCTGCGCGACGGCAGCGACGCCGTGATCGGCGTGCGGGCGGTCGACCTGCCGGGCGGCCCGCGCCGGCGCATTGCCGGTTGACAGCGTCGCGCCGGCGGACACATCGCCAGCCATGGCTGACGCGGACCAACCCGCCCCGCAGGAGGGCATCGTGGCGACCACGGAGTTTGTGCGGCACCGCAACGTGCTGCTCTCCCGGGCCCGGTTGAGCGACCTCTACCTCGACTACTACCTGCATCTCGCCGACTGCGGCATGCACGTGGCCGAGGAGCACGACCGCCCGTTCAAGGAGATGCTCGCCGCCTTCGTGCTGCACGCCGTCTCGCGCCCGCGCAATGAACTCATCGCCTGGACCGTCAATCTCCAGGATCCGCGCCTCAATCTCTTCGCCACCGCCGACAACGAGCTGGGCCAGGTCGTCGGCCGCGTCTTCGTGGACAACGTCAAGGAGGGCGCGCACAACCTCTTCTTCTGCGAGACCATCCGCAACGTCCGCGGCCAGTACGACACGCCGCGCCGCAGCACGGTCGATTTCGACGGGCCCGACCTCTTCGCCGCCGTGGAACTCTTCTACGCGCGCAGCGAACAGCGGCCCGGGCGCTTCTTCGACCTGGGCGACGAAAACTTCGCGTTGCTGAGCGCGCATCCCGACTGCGACCTCGCGTGGTTGCGCACCGTCACGCTCGAGGAGGTGCGCGCGATCGCGACCCAGGAGACGCTCGCGCCGATCGAGCGGCGCGCCTACCGGTGGCGCTGCGGCTGCTCGGAGGAGCGGATCATGAAGGTGCTCGCAACCACCGTGCGGCAGGATCCCGAGAGTCTGTTCCAAGGTGAAGACTCGATCGCCACGCAGTGCCCGCGCTGCGGCGTGCTCTACCGCATCTCGCGCAAGGCCCTCGAGGCCTGGGCGGCGAAACATCCGCCGAAGTAAGCCGCGGCCGCGGAGCCGTCCGGGGCTCGATCGTCAGCGCCGCCGCCAGAAGAGGCCGGCGATGAAACCGAGACCGACCACAAAGAGAAGAAACAGCGAGAGCGGCACGCCCATCTCCCAAAGGATGAAACGGATCGTGACCGTGCGCATGTTCTGCAGGACGCCGACGACGACGAGCGTGCCGATGATGGAAAGGATGACGAGGCGGGTCTCTTTGCTCACGGATCGTGCGGGGTGACTGGACGTGGCATCGTGCGCCGCGGCCCCGGCGAGTCGAGGCCGGAGGAGGACAGGGCCGCCCGGACCGCGTCGGATGCACGCCACCAAGCCGGCGAAAAAACTCGCCGAAAAAGCTCTTGCCTTTGCCGGCGAAATCCTGAGTTTTCCGCCCCTTCAGACCTCCGTGGGGACGTAGCTCAGTTGGAAGAGCGCCACAATGGCATTGTGGAGGTCGTCGGTTCGATCCCGATCGTCTCCACCACTTTCCGCAAGAATCAGGCGCCGAGCGCGCCACGAAAAACGCCCACTCTACCCCGGGGCACGCGACGAGGATCAGTCCTCGTTCATCTTGAAGGTCAGCCGCAGGTTCAGCGTCTTGCCGTCCGGGGTGCGACCGGCCGTGCCGAGCGCCTCAAAGGACTCGAGCACCGAGGAGTCGAACTGCCCGTCGCCCGAGCCCCGCGACACCCGGATGCGCGCGAACTGCCCGGCCGGCACGATCGTGAACTCCACCTCCGTGGCGAGCGACATGCCACCGCCCGCGGGCTTGGCCCAGCACAGTTTCAACGCCTCGCGCAGGCGGGCGATGTAGTTCTGCAGCTCGGACTGCTGGATCTGGCTGAGACCCGCGAGCGAGTCGACATTGACCACGGTGTCGCGGAGGTTCGGCGTGAACTTGGTGTCGACGCGGGGCACCTTGACCGGCTTGGGCGGGGTCGTGGTCTTCTTCGGAGGATTCTTGTCCGGGTGAGCCTTGCGAAACTCCTCGAGCGTCATCGGCTTCGGCTTGGGCTTGGCCTCGGGCGGCTTGGGCACGGGCTTGGGCTTTTCGACGGGCTTGGGTTTGGTCTCGACCGGCTTGGGCTTGGGCTCAGGCGGCTTGGGTTTGGGCGGCGGCGGCTCCACGCGCGGCGGCACGGGGATGGGCTCCGAAGGCGCGGAAAAATCCCGCACCGTATCCTCCACGGCCTCCATCGGACTCGAGGCCGGCGGCGCCACCAGCTCGAAGGTGATCTCCTTTGGCTTCTCGACCGGGCGAAACAGCGTGAACAGAAACGCCCCCACCACCACGGAGACGTGGAGGATGATGGAGAGGACGAAGCCCTGTTTGGTTTTGCCCTGCATCAGGTCCCGGGCCCCGCGCCGGCTCAGCGCGCCGGCTGGGTGGGAAGGTTGATCTTGGTCAGGTTGTACTTTTTGAGCAGATCGAAGAGCGTGACGATCTCCTGGTAGACGATGTTGCGGTCGGCGCGGATGCTGATCACGGGCGGTTTTTCCGACAACGTGTACCCCCGCAGCAGACCTTCAAGCTGCGCCTGGTCCATGCCCACGCCGTCGACCTCGTAGCCGCCCGAGATGATCGTGATGTCGACGAAGCGCTGGTCGTCGTTGCGGCTCTGGGCCTCGCTCGATTCCGGCAGGTCGACCGGGATGATGCGCTCGTTCTGGATGAGCGGCGTGCTGATCATGAAGATGATCAGCAGGGAAAAACCCAGGTCGATGAGCGAGGTGACATTCAGCTCGGAGACCGGGGTCATGGCCCGGCGGCGATGGAAGGAACGTGCCATGGCGGATGGAACCCGGCGGGCTCAGCGGCTCTCCAACTCGATGCGATCCGCCAGCGAGCTGGCGAAGTTCTCCAGCTCGGTGATCATGAGCTTGGTGCGCGAGAGCAGGTAGTTGTAGCCGAAGACCGACGGGATGGCGACGAGCAGGCCGGCGACGGTGGTGAGCAGCGCGCCGGAAACGCCCGGCGCGAGGGTCTGGAGCGTCGCGACCGGCTGCAGCGCGACGGCGCCGAAGGAGTCCATCACGCCCCAGACCGTGCCGAGCAGGCCGAAGAACGGCGCGCCCGAGACGATGGTCGCGAGGAAGATCATGTTGGACTCGTATCCAAGACTTTGAGCCGCGACGGCGCGCTGCAGCGCGTTTTCCGCATGCTCGAGCCGGGCGGCAGCCAGGCTCTCGTCGGTCTCCCCACGCCGCGCCTCCACGCGCCAGAACGCTTCGATCGCATCCCGAAAGAGCGCCGCATACGGCACGCCCGCCGGGACCTGGAAGCCGTCCGGCAAATCGAGGATCGTGCGTTGCTCGCGCAGCTTCATCTGGAAACCCAGGTTGAACAACTGCAGGCGCCGCAGTTCCATGAACTTGCCCAGCATGATCGTCCACGCGACGAGGCTGAAGAGCGCGAGCGCGTAGATGATCAGCTGGCCCGCGAAGTTGGACTGCAGAAAATACTGCAGCATGCTGGGCTCCGGAGCAGGCGGCGTGGCCTGCGCGAGGAACGAGACGAAGGGCATGGCGCGGGATGTTGGTTTGCGCGTGTTGGATGCGCAAAGGAAAACACGTCGACGTTGCCGCGCGGACGACCGCGCCCGGAACGATCTTGCCGGTGCGCCGGCGCACGCGATTGAGTCCGCGGCGCTTTCCTCCCCGCCATGCCGCATCGCCAACGCACGCTCCAGGAACTCAAGGCCCGCGCCCCGCGCATCGCGACGATGCGCGGCGTGGTCGGGCTCGACGGCTTCGTCGACCAGATCGTCCACCCGGTGGCGCAGCGCCACGGCCAGGGAGCGGCGTTTACGCCGATCGCGACGATCGCCGAGTTCGGCCAGCGCATCCTCGCCGCCGCCGGCAAGAGCACGAACATCGAGCTCTACCCCGTGATGGAAAAACTCGGCGGCAACGGCCCGCTCATGGCCAACGGCCTGCTCGCCGGTGGCTTGGCCGTGCGCTACATCGGCGCGCTCGGCGCCCCGACGATCCATCCGATCCTGCAGGACTTTGCCACGCGCTCGCAGGCGATCTCGATCGCCCCGCCCAGCGTGACGATCGCGGCGGAGTTTTCCGACGGGAAGATCATGCTCGGAAATACCGTCAGCCTCGACGCGATCACCTACGAGGCCGTGGTCGCCGCGGTCGGTCGCGACGCCCTGCGCGCGCAGATCGACGAGGCCGCGCTCGTCGCCCTGGTCAACTGGACGATGATCCCGAACATGACCGCGCTCTTCCGCGCGCTGCAGCGCGACTTGTTGCCAGGCCTGCCCGTGCGCCGGGAGCGCGTGTGGTTCTTCGACCTGGCCGACCCCGAAAAGCGCTCGCGCGAGGACCTCGTGGAAGCCCTGCGCGTGATCGCGGGTTTCGGGGCGCACGGCTCGGTCACGCTCGGCCTCAACCTCAAGGAAGCCCAGCAAGTCTGTGCCGCGCTCGGCCTCGAGGCCCAGGCGGTCGACGAGCGCGGCCTGCGCGCGATGGCGCGCGAGATCCGCCGCGAACTCCAGCTCGGCACCGTCGTCGTGCATCCCCGCGAATCCGCCGCGTGCGCGAATGCCGCCGGCGAAGCGTGGGTCCCCGGCCCCTACACGGCCACGCCCAAGATCACCACCGGCGCCGGCGATCACTTCAACGCCGGCTTCGTGCTCGGCCAGCTGCTCGGGCTCGCGCCGGAAGGCTGTCTCACCGTCGGCGTGAGCACCTCCGGCTACTACGTGCGCACGGCGAAGAGCCCTTCGCTCAATGATATTGAAGCGTTCCTGCGCGACTGATACCCCACTCTCCGACATGGGCGCCAAGACATCCCCCAAGAAAGCCAAAGCTCCAGCCGCCAAGGCCGCCGCCGCGACCAAACCCGGCCTGCTCATCTCCTTCGAAGGTTCCGAAGGCAGCGGCAAGACGACGCAGATCGAGATGCTCGTCCCGCACCTTGAGAAACTCGGCCGCGAGTTCGTCGTGACGCGCGAGCCGGGCGGCACCGCCATCGGCGAGGACATCCGAGACATCCTCATCCGCGGCAACGGCAGCGAGGCGATGTGCCCGGAGACGGAACTGCTCCTCTTCGCCGCCAGCCGCGCGCAACTCGTGCGCGAGGTGCTCGTGCCCTCGCTCAAGGCCGGCAAGGTCGTGCTCTGCGACCGCTTCCTCGACTCGACCACGGTCTACCAGGGCGCCGCCCGCAGCATATCGCCCG
>JACSRI010000055.1 GCA_014879845.1 Opitutaceae bacterium | reverse complement strand
TCTCGGCGGACTTCCACGTCCGTCGCGCGCACGCAAGCCCGCGCATGGCGAACACAAAATCCGCGAATAAAAGCACAGCATCAGACACGCCGCTTTTTCGTTCGATTTCCTGTGAAAATCTTTTCGTGAAAAAAACAGATTCGAGTTTGCGTCGCAGGGAGCACTCTTTGATACCGATCGCACTTCGATTTTCGCGTGTCTCGCACACGAATCGAACCGCACGTCTACCCTTCGTGCGCGTCACTCCTCCACCAACCGTCTCCGTCCTTCGCCACCGCGTTTCCATCCGATGAAGCAGCTCAAGATGTCGATCATGAACGACCCGGCCGCACAGCCGGTGTCTCCTCTACTCGGTCGTCAGGTGCTCAAGCGCGATGGCACCGTCGCCTCGTGGGATTCACGTCGCATCACGCGTGCGATCGCGCTCGCGTACTACCACGTCACGCGCGGCACATCGGACAATCCGCATCGCGACGACGCCGAGGGAAACTTCGGCCTCGACGAGGAGACCTTCGAGCGCGCGCAGCAGATCACCGGCATGGTCGAGCGCGCGGCCCTGCATCGCTTCCCGAGCGACAAGCCCGTCTCGATCGATGACGTGCAGGACCTCGTCGAGACCTGCATCGCGATGCTCGGCGACTGGGAGGTCGCGAAGTCCTACGTCGTCTATCGCGCGCTCAAGAACGAGGCCCGTCCGAGACACCACGAGGCCAACGGCCTGCAGGACTTCATCGCGATCTCGCGCTACGCGCGTTATCGCCCCGACCTCGGCCGCCGCGAGATCTGGTCCGAGGCCGCCGAGCGGGTTCGCAACATGCACCTGCGCATGTTCGCACCTCGCGCCACGGCCATGCCGCGCCGCGAGGTCATCGACGCGATGCAGAAGAGCGGCGCCGTCAGTGCGACCTTCGCCGAGGATTTTGGCACGTTCGCTCCGCTCACCCAGGAGATCTGGACGGCCTTCGAACTGGTGAAGCAGCGCAAGATTCTTCCCTCGATGCGCTCCGTGCAGTTCGGCGGCCCGGCCATCGAGGCCGCGCACGCGCGCCTCTACAACTGCTCCTACAGCTTCGCGGACCGCCCCGCCTTCTTCAGGGAAGCCTTCTACCTGCTGCTCTGCGGCACCGGCGTCGGCTTCTCCGTGCAGAAGCACCACGTGGAGAAACTCCCGCCCTTCCCGATCCGTGGCGAGGAGATGGAGCTGCCGGTCAAGCACGTGACCGTGGGCGACACGATCGAGGGCTGGTCCGACGCGATCGGCGCGCTTTTCGATTCGTTCTACGAGAACAGCTGCGCCGAGTTCAACTTCTCCCAGGTCCGCCCGCGCGGCTCGCCGCTGCGCACCGCCGGCGGCCGCGCCCCGGGCCACCTGCCGCTCAAGCGCGGCATCGAGGCGGTCTCGAAAATCCTGCGCGGCGCCTCCGGCCGCCAGCTCCGCCCGATCGAGGTCTACGACATCGTCATGCACCTCGCGCAGGCCGTGCTCTCCGGCGGCGTGCGTCGCTCGGCCACGATCTGCCTCTTCTCGCCCGACGACGCGGAGATGGCCAATGCCAAGACCGGAAACTGGTTCGAGACCAACCCGCAGCGCGCCTTCTCGAATAACTCCGCCCTGCTCGACCGCAAGACAGCGACGCGCGAGGTCTTCCAGCACCTCTTCGAGCGGCAGAAGGAGTTTGGCGAGCCCGGCTTCTATTTCTCCGCGGACAAGGAGTACGGGGCCAATCCCTGCGTCGAGATCGGCCTGCATCCGCGCCTCGTCGTGACCGATGAGGACATTCCGAAATTGCGCAGCCTCGGCTACCGCGAGCCGGTCATCGCCGGAGAGTCCCTCTCGGGCTGGCAGATGTGCAATCTCTCCACGATCAACGGCGCTGCGCCGAAGGATCGCGCGGAGTTTCTCCACCTCTGCAAGTATGCCTCGCTCCTCGGCACGCTTCAGGCCGCCTACACCGACATCCCCTACCTGGGGCCGGTGACGCGCTGGATCAACCAGCGCGAGGCGCTCCTCGGCGTCTCGATCTGCGGCATCTTGGACAATCCCGAGATGCTGCTCGACCCGAAGACGCTCGAGGCCGGCGCCGAAATGGTCCGCGGGGCCAACGCCCTCTACGCCGACCTGCTCGGCATCCGCCGCGCCGCGCGCACGACCTGCGTCAAGCCCGAGGGCACGGCCTCGCTCCTCCTCGGCACGGGCTCGGGCATCCACGCCCACCACGCCCGCCGCTACTTCCGCCGCGTGCAGGTCAACCGCATCGACCCGGTCTACCGCTTCTTCAAGCACCAGAACGTGCACATGACCGAGAAGAGCGCCTACAATCAGGCGACCGACGACGTCATCACCTTCCCGGTCGAGGCGCCCGAGCACGCGATCACGCGTCACGATCTCTCCGCCTCGCGTTTCCTCGAGTATGTAAAGCTCGTGCAGCGCCACTGGGTGGAGGCCGGGCGCGCCGACGAGTCCTTCTCGCCCGGCCTGCACCACAACGTCTCCAACACGGTCAACGTGGCTGAGCACGAGTGGGACGAGGTCGCTGACTTTATCTGGGAGAACCGCGACTACTTCACGGGCATCTCCCTGCTCACCGATGCCGGCGACAAGACCTACCTGCAGGCGCCGCGCGAGGAGGTCTCGACCAACGAGGACGTGCGCAAGTGGAACGCCCTCGTCTACACGCCGATCGACTACTCGCAAATGCGCGAGACGACCGACGTCACCGCGCTGCGCCAAGAACTCGCCTGCGCGGGCGGCGCGTGTGAGCTGACCGTGCTCCCGGCAGCCAGCTGACCGACCGCACACAGACTCGCCATTCTCGACCGCCGGACGCCATGCGCGCCCGGCGGTTCTGTTTTCAGAGATCCTGCCTGAAGCCGGGTGAAGCCTCCGGCCGAGCCACGATTGCACGCTCGACGTGGCCGCGGCTCGGCCAGAGGCCTCGCCCTACCCTGCGAACCGGCTCAACGTCACGTCCCCCGACGGTTGCCAAACAGCTCCACGTGCAGCCGGTGCGCGTAGCGGTATCCACGATCCCGGCACACGTCGACCAGCCACGAGGCCCGGGCGCGCAGCGCCTCGAGTGAGGTGCCCTCGGGCATGAGAAAGACCTTCTCGGGCGGCACGCCGCGGCCGAGATCCGCCAGCATCGCCTCGATCTCCGCGAGATCCGCCGGCGCCGAGACGACGAACTTCAGCTGATAGTCGCCTTCGCCGCGCCCGAGCCAGGCGCGCACGACCTCCGGCTGCCAGCGCGATTTCTCGTGGCGCTCGTGCCACGCCGGTTCGGTCGCGACATCCGGCGTGGAGTTGCGCAGTTTTGGACTTAGCGAGGCCAGGTCGCACGCGATACCCTCAGGCGGAACCGTCGCCGCCGTCTCGATCGTGACATGGCGGCCGTCGGCGCGCAGCGCGGCTGCGAGTTCGTGGATGCCGCGCGCGATCATCGGCTCGCCGCCGGTCAGCACGACGTGCCGTGCGCCCAGCCGGCGCGTCTCCGCCAGCACCGCCGCGACGGTCATCTCCGGTCCTTCCGGCCGCCACGAGGCGTAGGGCGTGTCGCACCAGACGCAGCGCAGGTTGCAGCCCGAGGTCCGGACGAAGACCGAGGGCACACCGGTGAGCGCTCCCTCGCCCTGGATCGAGTGGAAGATCTCCGCGATGCGCATGGATCAAGCGGCACCCGACTGCGCCGGACGCGGTGGCAGCGGCCCGTGGTCGTCATAGACGGTCGGATCGACGAGTCCGGCGACGACGAAGGCCTCGCGCCGCTCCACGCAGGTGCCGCAGCGCCCGCAGTGAATGTCGCCGCCCTTGTAACAGGACCACGTCTGCGCAAAATCCACCCCGAGCTTCGCACCGCGCGCGGCGATCTCGCCCTTGTTCATCGCGATGAAAGGTCGCAGCACACGCACACTCGCATACGTGCCGAGGCGGATCGCATCGGCCATCGCCTGCATGAACGGCTCGCGGCAATCCGGATAGACCGCGTGGTCGCCGGAGTGGGCCGCGATCACGACACCGTCCGCGCCTGCGCTCTCCGCCACGCCGGCGGCGATGGCGAGCATGATGCCGTTGCGGAACGGTACGACGGTCTGCTTCATCGTCGCCTCCTCGTAGTGGCCGTCGGGGATGGCCCCCCCCGAGGCGAGCAGCGACGAGGCGAAGAGGCGGTCGACGAAGTCCAGCCGCACGACCTCGTGGCGCAGCCCGAGCGCACGCGCGTGGTGCTGGGCGAACGGGATCTCGCGGTCGTTATGCTTGGAACCGTAGTGAAAACTCAGGACCGTCAGCACCTCATGGCCCCGCGCCCGCGCCTCGTAGAGCGCGGCCACGGAGTCCATGCCTCCGCTGCACAGGACGATCACTTGGCCGGTGGCCTGCATCGGCGGGCATCAAGCCGCCCGCGAGGCGGCGAGACAACTCGGATTTCCGGCCGCCGCCGCGCCGAGTCCGCGGATCGCGCGAGCCCGGCTTTGCACGTTGACAGGCCGGCGCCGGCGAGACGCGCTTGCAGGCAGCCTTCCCTCGCGCCGTGAACGAATCCTCGGACAATGCCGCCGCTCCGGAATCTGGCGAAGTCGGGCTCGTCGAGCCGCACGACTTCGTCAGCGCCGAGCCGTTCACCTTCGACTGCGGCCAATCGATCCCGGGCTTCACGCTGCGCTACGAGACCTACGGCCGCCTCAACGACCGCCGCGACAATGCCATCCTTGTCTGCCACGCGCTCAGCGGCGACCACCACGCTGCCGGCATCCACTCGCTGCGCGACCGCAAGACGGGTTGGTGGAACAACATCATCGGACCGGGAAAGGCGCTCGATACGACGAAGTACTTTGTCATCTGCACCAACTGCCTCGGCGGCTGCCAGGGCTCGACCGGCCCGATGTCGACCGACCCGACGACCGGACGGCCCTATGGCATGACATTCCCGGCGCTCACCATCCGCGACATGGTGCGCGCGGACAAGCGCCTGCTCGACCACCTCGGCATCACCCGCCTGCACGCCGCGATCGGCGGCTCGATGGGCGGCATGCGCGTGCTGCAGTTCGGCATCGAGTATCCGGATTTCGTCGAGCGCATGCTCCCGATGGCGACGACCGCGCGCGAAAACGCACAGGCCATCGCCTTCAACGCGGTCGGCCGCGAGGCTATCATGCAGGATCCCGAGTGGCACGGCGGCGACTACGCCGCCGGCGGCGGACCGCGCGTGGGACTGGCCATCGCGCGCATGATGGCGCACATCACCTACGTCTCGGACCAGTCGATGGACCGCAAGTTCGGCCGCCGCAAACGCGAGGCCGCCGATGCCGGTCCCGCGGGCCAGTTCGAAGTCGAAAGCTACCTGCAGCACCAGGGCCAGAGTTTCATCAACCGCTTCGACGCGAACACGTATCTCTACATCACGCGCGCGCTCGATCACTTCGACCTGGCCGGCACCTACGGCTCGCTGGAAAAGGCCTTCGAGCCGGTGAAGGCGCGCACGCTCTGCGTCGCGTTCACCTCCGACTGGCTCTTCCCGTCGGACCAGAACCGCGCCTTCGTCCTCGCGCTCCTGCGCAGTGGCAAGTCCGCCAGCTACGCCGAACTCACGACCGATCTCGGGCACGACTCGTTCCTGCTCGAATCGCCCGCGCTCTACGATCTCGTGCGCTCCTTCCTCGCCGCCTGAGCACCTCCGCTCGTCGCCTCCCTCCCACCATGGCCGCCATCGGAAAACTCGCAGACAAACGCACGGTCGAGGTGCGCGTGATCGGCGACTGGGTCGAACCCGGCAGCCGTGTGCTCGACCTCGGCTGCGGCCGCGGCGTGCTGCTCGAGTACCTCGTGCAGACGAAAAAGATCCATGCCATCGGCGTGGACTTCGATTTCGAGAAGGTCGCCGCCTGCGTGAAACGCGGGCTCACCGCCTACCAGGGCGATCTCGAGGTGTTCCTGCGCGGTTTTCCCGATGGCCATTTCGACCGCGTCATCTTCTCGCGCACACTCGAGGAACTCGCCCACCCCGCCGCCGTGATCAACGAGGCACTGCGCGTCGGCCGCTGCGTGACCGTCGGCTTCGTCAACCACGCCTACTGGCGCAACCGCATCGCCGCCTTCTTCCACGGACGCAAGCCGCGCAATGAGGTCTACACGGCGGCCTGGTCGGAGGCGCGCCCGACCAACCCGCTCTCGGTCGCCGACTTCGAGAGTTTCTGCATCCAGTCGGGCCTGCGGATCCGACGCAGGGCGCTGCTGCGCGGCGACTGGAAACGCGACTGCCGCCTCCTGCCGAACCTTTTCGCCGGCTACGCCGTCTACGAGATCGGCCGGTGACGCCAGCGATCCGGCCGGCCGCACGGACGCGTCGGGTATCCACATTTCCCTGCCATTCACTGAACCAAGGACACCATCATGAATATCGACTGGAACTACTGGACCAACCGGGGGATCGAGTTCGTGACCGACTACGGACTGCGCATCGCCTTCGCCATCGCCATCTTCGTCATCGGTCGCTGGGTCGCCGGCCTGATCCAGCGCACCATCCGCGGACTGATGGAGCGCAACAAGATCGACCCCGTGCTCACGACCTTCGCGAGCAGCATGGCCTACTTCGGCCTGCTCGCCATGGTCGCGCTCGCCTCGCTGAACAAGCTCGGCATCGAGACGACGTCCTTCGTCGCGCTGATCGGCGCCGCCGGCCTCGCCGTCGGCCTGGCCGTGCAGGGTTCGCTCTCCAACTTCGCCGCCGGCGTGCTCATCATCATCTTCCGCCCCTTCCGGCTCGGCGACTACATCGAGGGCGGCGGCACGGCGGGCGTGGTGAAGGAGATCACGATCCTCACCACCGTCCTGGCGACGCCGGACAACAAGAAGATCATCGTGCCGAACTCCGCCATCATGAGCGGCAACATCACCAACTACTCGGCCAACGACACGCGCCGCCTCGATCTCACCTTCGGCGTGAGCTACGGCGACGACCTGTCGAAGGTGAAACGCATCCTCGAGGAAATGGTCGCCGCCGATCCGCGCTGCCTCAAGGACCCGGCCCCCACCGTCGGCGTGCTCGCGCTGGCCGACAGCAGCATCAACTTCGCCGTGCGTCCCTGGGTGAAGACGAGCGACTACTGGGGTGTGCATTTCGACATGCAGATGAAGGTGAAGCAGCGCTTCGACGCCGAGGGCATCACGATCCCGTTCCCGCAGCGCGACGTGCATCTCTACCCGGTGCCCACGACCGGCGAAGCCGCCAAGGGCGCCGCCTGAGGCTCGAGAGGCGGGGCGAATCTTTCGGGCGAGCCGCGGCTCATGATGACCGGCCGATCCTGCCGGCCCGGCGGCCCGAGACCTCGCCCGACCGCACCAGCCTTCTTCGTAGAATCCCTACCCTCCGCCCGCCGGCCGGTCGGGGCCGACCGCCGCCGGCGCAGGCGTTTCTGGCGTCGACTCCTGCTGTCCACCCGGCGGCAGGGCCCTCGGGATGTCCGGCTCCGCCACCGGCCCGGCCTCCGTGGCCGCGGGTTCGACGGACGGCTCCGCCGGCGGATCAAGCAGGGCGAGCACCTCCCCCTTGGCTCCCTGCAGGCTGGGCTCCACGATCGAGTCAACGATCAGGCGCGCTTCATCGCGGCGGCCGAGGCGCGCGAGGACGTTGGCTTGGTGCAGGTGTATGGTCTGTTTCTCGACGCCCGGCTTGGCCTTGGTCTCGAGGCGCGTCCACTCGGCGAGGGCCTCCTCCCATTGCGGGCTCTCGAGGTCGTAGTAGCTCTCGGCGAATCGATAGATGTAGCCCCAGTTGTCCGGAGCGAGCCGCGCCGCCTCGCGAAAAGCCTCCTGCATGAGCTTGTCGACCTTTGAGGGCGTATAGAGCCCGTCGTCGACGAGAAAGGTGCGATACTCGCGCAGGAGCGAACCGAGTTGGTAGTGATAGAGCGGCTCGTCGGGCTTGAGCCGGATCGCGGCGAGGTAGTAGCCGAGCGCGTCCTTATAGCGGCTCTCCTCGATGAGGTAGTTGCCGATCTGGTTCTTCACCATCGGCAGGTTGGGATCGATCTGGTTGGCCTTGAGAAAGGCGCGCACGGCCTCCTCGCGATTGCCGGTGCGACTGAGCAGCAGGCCGTAGGCGGCGTAGGCTTCGGCAAATTTCGGCGCCGCGCGGATGATGTTCTCATACGCGTTCATCACGGTGCGAAATTCCGCGGCCGCGCGCTCCTGCTCGTAGTCGTCGTCCGGTCGCTCGCTCAGCCGCGCCCAGATCGCCCGCTCGCGCAGGACGGCGTCGCGCAGATCGCGCCACGCCATCGACTCGGCCGGCGTGAGGTTGTTGGGATCGCTCGCGGTCGCCAGGCCCGCTGCCGGGGCCGGTGCAGCCTCCGCAGGCGGCACGACCGGCGGCCCGCGCCCCTCGAGGACCGGAGCCGCAGCCTCGGGATCGGTCGCGCCGTCGTCCCGGGCGGCCGGAGGCGGGACGCTCGACGCGGGCTCGGCCGGCAAGGCAGGCGCCGCCTGGTCCGCGGACAGAGTCAACGCGGCGGCACACACGAGGAGACCGAGGATCATCGAACGCATGATGGAAGAGATGGTGGCGGGGGCGCCGGGCCGAGCGTGGGCCTGTCGAGTCTTTCGCGGCAAGCGCACTCTGACCCGCCGGCTTGGGAGACCGCGCCGACGCCGGCGCGTTCCGGGACTGGATTCGGGGCCCAGACCTGCTATCGAGGGGGCCGATGCTGCGTCTCGAGGACGGTCGTTTCCGCAACCTGCACCCGCACCCGGCGCACGGGTACGGCGACTTGTTGCGCTGGAAACTGCGCCTCGGGCCGCGCGAGCGACCGATCGTCGACCGCTCGATCCTGCCCGAGTTCCGCCCGGAGTGGATGCCTGCGGATCTCGAGCGCATCGGCCGGCCCGACCGCCGGCGCATCCAGATCACGTGGATCGGGCACTCGACGTTTCTCATCCAGGTCGGCGGGATGAATTTCCTGACCGACCCGGTGTTTGGGAAACACTGCTCGCCGCTGCCGGTGTGGACCCTGCGCCGTCGCGTCCCCCTGCCGCTCCGGCTCGACGCCCTGCCGCCCATCCACGGCGTGCTCCTCAGCCACAACCACTACGATCACCTCGAGGAGCGGACAGCGCGGCGGCTCGGACGCGATCCAGTCTGGGTCGCGCCGATCGGCAACGCCGCGTGGTTCAAGCAGCGCCGCGTGGACAACGTGGTCGAGGTCGACTGGTGGCAGGAGGTCGAGTTCGGCCCCCTGTCGGTCGTGAGCGTGCCGGCGCAGCACTTCGCCGCGCGCACGCCGTTCGACCGCAACCTCACGCTCTGGTGCGGCCACGTGCTGCGCACGCCGCTGGGCAATATCTACTTCGTCGGCGACTCGGGCTACGCGCCGTTCTTCACCGACATCGGCAACCATCTCGGCCCCATGCGCCTGAGCCTGATCCCGATCGGCGCCTACCAGCCGCGCTGGTTCATGGCCCCGATGCACATGAACCCGGAAGAGGCGGTCCGCGTGCACCTCGACGTAAAGTCGCAGCTCTCGATCGGCATGCACTGGGGCACGTTCCAACTCACCGACGAACCGATGTCGGAGCCGCCCATCGCGCTGCGCCACGCCCTCGCGCGCCGGCACCTCCCGGCGACGCAGTTCCGCACGATGCGCATCGGCGAGACGCTCCTGATCTAGGCCCGCGCCCGTTCGCGCTGGCCCGCGCCGCGCGGACGCGCACGCTGGTCCTCCATCTCCCACTCCCTCCCATGGCGAAAAAAGCTCCCGTCAACGTGGCCGTGATCGGCGCCGGCGCGATCGGCCTGCACCACATCGAAGGTTTCCGCGGACATCCCGACGCACGCGTGGTCGCCGTCGCCGAGACCGATGTCGCGCGCGGCCGCGAGGCGGTCGACCGCTACGGCATCCCCTGCCTCGCCGCCGATTACCGCGACCTCCTCACGCGGCCGGACATCGACGTGTTCAGCATCGCGTTGCCCACGTGGCTGCACGCCCAGGTGAGCATCGAGGCCCTGCGCGTCGGCAAGCACGTGATGCTGGACAAGCCGATGACGACAAACGCCGCCGACGCGGCACGCATCCTCGCCGCCGCGAAGAAGGCGCGCCGCGTGTTCATGGTCGGGCAGAACCAGCGCTTCTCCGGGGCCGCGCAGGCGGTGAAGCAGGCGGTCGAAGCCGGCCGCCTCGGCGAGGTCTACCATGCGCGCGCGACCTGGCTGCGCCGCAGCGGCATCCCGCGCATCGGCAGCTGGTTCACGCAGAAGAAATTCGCGGGCGGCGGCTGCACCTACGACATCGGCGTGCACGTCCTCGACCTCGCTCTCCATCTGCTCGGCGATTTCGAGCCGGCATGCGTGAGCGGCCAGACGGCGGCCAAGTTCGGCCCGCAGGGCCGTGGCGATGGCTCGTGGGGCAAGTCCGCCATCGATCCCAAGCGGCCCTTCGACGTCGAAGACTTCTGCGTCGCGCTCATTCGCATGAAGAGCGGCCGCACCATCCAGATGGAAGTGTCCTGGGCCGCGGCGATCGAACAGCACGACATCAACGGGGTGCAGCTCTTCGGCACGGAGGCCGGAGCCACGACCAACCCCGCGCGCCTCTTCCGCCCGGGCCCGGACGGTCACGAGTCGGTCGAGCTCAAGCCCACGACCGCCCTGGTGAACGACAACCGCATGGCCCACTTTGTCGACGTGGTGCTGGGCCGAGCCAAGCCCTTCGTCACGCCGGAGCAGTCGCTCGTCGTGCAGCGCATCCTCGATGCCATCTACGCCTCGGCGCGCACCGGCCGCGAGGTGAGGATGAAGTGATCCCGGCCGTGCGGCGCTGGCTCGCGAGTCTCGCCCACGCCCTGCGCGGGCTGCGCACACTCGTGGCCACGCAGGCCAACGCGCGCATCCACGCTGCGGCGACAGTCGCCGTCGTCGCCGCGGGCCTGTGGCTGCGCGTCGGCGCGGACGACTGGTGCTGGCTCGCCGCCGCGACGGCGGCCGTGTGGACGGCCGAGGCATTCAACACGGCGCTGGAGTTCCTCGCCGACGAGGTCTCGCTCGAGCATCGCGAACGCATCGGCCGCGCGAAGGACCTCGCGGCCGCCGCCGTGCTCTGCGCGGCGGTCGGCGCTGCCGTGATCGGCGCCCTGGTTTTCGCGCCGCACCTGGCGACGTAGCGCGACTTGTCGACGCTCAGCCCGCGGGCTTGGCCATCGCGTCGAGCGCGGCCAGCACGTCAGCCGCCTGCTGCTCGGTGGAGGCCTTGAGGTCGCGCCAGACGAGCACGCCATCCTTGATCAGGTAGGCCTGACGCGAGGCGAAGCCCATCGTCGACGGCACGCCGAAGGCGTTGATGACTTTGTTGTCGTCGTCCGCGAGCAGGATGAACGGGAGCTTGTGCTTTTGCTCAAACGCCTTTTGCGCCGCGACGCTGTCGGAGCTGACTCCGACGATCGTCACGCCCCGCTCGATGAGCGCCTCGTAGGCGTCGCGCAGGCTGCAGGCCTGCTTGGTGCAGCCCGGCGTGTCGGCCTTGGGGTAGAAATAGACGAGCACGAGCCCCTTGGCGTAGAGGTCGCCAAGGGCGACGGATTTTCCGTTCTGGTCCAGCGCGGAGACGGCCGGGGCCGGGGATCCGATCGCGAGCGGATCGGCGCGCAGGGACGCGCTGCCGAAGAGTCCAAGGAGGGCGGCGAAGAGACGCATGAGTTTCATGGGATGGAGCGCTGGACCGTATGCGCGGCGCCGTCGCGCGCAAGCGGGCCAAGGGGATTGCGTCGCACACGGGCCGGTGTTTCCTTGCCGGGCTTCCACCATGTCGCTGCCCCTCCACATCGTCATCGCCGAGGACGACGTCGTCACGCGCCGGCTCGTCGAAAAGATCCTGCGCGATGAAGGCCACGACGTGGTCGCGTTGGCCAGCGGCCAGGAGGCGTGGGACCACCTCGCCCACCACCCGGTGCAGGTCATCGTCAGCGACTGGAACATGCCCGACATGGACGGGCTGGATCTCTGCCGGCGCGTGCGCGCGCTGCCGCGCGAGACCTACACCTACTTCATCCTCATCACCTCGGCCTCGCGCACCACGCCCAATATCCACGCCGCAGTCGCCGCGGGCGTGGACGATTTCCTCAGCAAACCGGTCAATCCCGTCGAGATCTGGATGCGCCTGCACGTCGCCTCGCGCATCCTGGGCTTCGCCGGTCAAGTGAGACAACTTGAGAGCCTCATCCCGATCTGCTCCTACTGCAAGAAGGTGCGCGACGACGCCAATCTCTGGCAGGGTGTCGACCACTACCTCGCGCAGCAGACCGGCCGCGACCTCTCGCACTGCATCTGCCCGGAGTGCTACCGGACGATCGTGCAGAAGGAAATCGACAACCTGCGCGGGCACGGGATCTGAGGCGCACCGCGGCCCGGAACGCCGTGACGGAGCGTCCCGGCGCGCCGCCACCGGTGTGTCGCCACAATTCTCCTACCCTGCCCGGAGTTCGACCACCGTCGCGCCCCAGCCGCCGCCAGACTCGTCGGCGAGGGCGAAGCCCCGCACGGCCGGGTCGCGTCGCAGCAGCGCATGCACGGTCTCGCGCAACGTGCCCGTGCCCTTGCCGTGGATGATCCGCACCTGCAGGATGCCGGCGGCGCGGCACTCGCGCAGGTAGTCCGGCACGAGCCGGCCGACCTCCGCCGGGCGAAACGTGTGCAGGTCGAGCACGCCGTTGATCGGGATGCGAACCGGCTCGCCGGCGTCGCCGCTGGTGCGAGAGGGTGCGGTTTCGTCTTCCGACATGGCGCGCAGGATGAGGGCCGCGCCGCCGGGCCTGCTCAGAACTTCGGGGTGATCTCGGACTTCGTGCCCGGATCGATCACGATGTTCTCCTCGAGCATCGGTGTATCATCGTTGCGATACACACGGCAGGTCACCGGCACAGCGGCGTCGGTCGTGGTCCAGCCCCACTTGCCGATGGCCAGGAACTGCATGGGCACACCGCGTTCCCAGCTCAGGCCGGGACCGTCGCCGCGCAGGTAGAGCTTGTTGCCGATGCCGATGTAGGCGGTGGCGACGAGCGAGGTGGAGCCTGGCGGCTCGCGCCGGTTGAGCCGCATGACCGGACGCGGCTCGGGCATGCCTTCGAGCGCCAGTTCGAGCGGCGACGCCGGAGAAGGCGGCTCGATCGTGGTGGTCTCGGCTTCCGCCCGTGGGGCGGCTTCGTCGAGGACCGGCGCGGTTTCGGCCGCCGCGGTCGGCTCGTGCGCGAGTTTCTCGGCGTGCCGATGATTGCGGGGCTTGCGCACCGGCCGTGCGGGCGGGGGCTCATCGCCCTCCGGGGTTGATTCGGGTGGCACGGCTGATTCCGCCACGTCGTTCGAGTCAACCGACACCACAGCAGGCGCAGCGGCGGGGATAGTCTCCCCGGCCGGCGCCGCGGTCGGCGACGTGGCTGCCTCCGGCTCGGGCTCGGCGGCCGGCGCCATCGATTCGATTGCCGGCGACTCGGATGCGAAAGCCGACACAGGCATGTCCTCACGCGGAGCGGCCGGCTCCTCGATGAATGGCGTCGCCGGCTCAGGCGCTGACGGCGCGGGCGCGGCGGGTCGCGCAGCGATGGCCTCGCGCAGCTCGCCGGCGATCGCCTCAAGGCGCGCCGTGAGCGCCTCGAGCGAGCGCGCGTTTGAGGTCGAGGACTTCTTGATCGCGGCCTGCGTCTCACTGAGAGCCACGGAGGTGGCATTGAGCCGGATCTCCAGGGCCGTGAGCTTCTGGTCGCGCTCGTCGACGAGGCGCTGCAGTTCCTCGGCGTGGGCCGCCTGCTCGCGCTCGCCCGTGCGGGTCAGAGCGGCGGCGAGTTCCTCGGCCTGTGCGACCATGCGTTCGGCGACTTCCTCGAGCGTGCCGAGCGCGCGACCCGCCTGTTCTTCGGTCGATTGGCCGCGGGAGACGACATGGGCGAGTTGGTCGGCCGTCTGCGCGAGCCGGCGCAGCTGGGCGTCCGCGGCATCGCGCACGGCGGCCTCGGCCACGCGAATACGCCGCTCGGCGTCGAGCATCTCCGGGAGGATGCCAAGTGCAATGCCGAGGCAGGCGGACACGAGGGTCACGACCATGACCGGCGCACTGAAGGGGCGATCCGCGTAGAGCAGGATGCTTGCGGCGAGGATGAGGAGGACGGCGACACCCGCATAAAACGGCCAGCGGGAGATCGGCGGCGGAGACGCAGGGCGGGAAGACATGAGGGGCGACGTCGTGCCTCCCGAGTAATGCCAAGCCGCGCGGCATCACAAGAGCGAACGACATCTCGGAATCGGACCGGCGCCGCGCGTCCGCGGGCCCGATGTGTTCAGCGCGCTTGTGCGGACTCCCCGGACCCGTATGCTCCGCCCCGAACCCGCCACATTCGTGCCCCACGATCATCGCATCCCCCTACACACTCCGGGTCAGGCACGGGCAAACCCATCGCCGCCGTTTTATCGTGTCGAGCGCCGCGGCGCCGATGGACGGACTTCCTGCTGCGTCGTGCACACCCACTCGCCCAAGTTCCTCGTCGAATTCGATTCGGGCCCGGCGTCGAGCGCGTCCGAAAAGTCCGGCAGTGGGACCACGACGCGGACGCCGGTGATCCGTCGCGTCTGCGTACCGAACAGCTGGGCGGGAGACTATCATCTATGTGCCCGGCAGCTCGGTGCCGCCGCGGACTTCTTCGCCGCCACCGAGCGGCCCAATGTCTGAGCGAGTCGCTCGGCGCGAGTTCGTCTCTGCCGCGGAGAAGCGCGCGCCTGTAAATATCTCATAAACGTAAGGGGTTGCACTTAAGCCGCCTTGCGACACCCAGACACACCGCTTACCTGAGCCGAGCACCCCCCACATGGGCCACAACCGAGTACTCATCGTCGAAGACGAACGCCTGGTGGCGGAAGACCTGCGCGACACGCTCACGCAGCAAGGCTACGACGTCGCCGGCTTGGTCGCGACCGGCGAGAAGGCGATCGACAAGGTCGCCGAGGTCGATCCGGACGTGGTGCTCATGGATATTCATCTCGCGGGCGAGATGGATGGCATCTCGGCCGCGCGCGAGATCCGCAACCGCCACGGCACGCCCGTGGTTTATCTCACGGCCTTTTCCAACGACCAGACGCTCACGCGTGCACGCGAGACCGACGCCTTCGGCTTCGTGGTGAAACCCTTCCAGGATCGCGCCGTGATCGCCGCGATCGAGATGGCGCTGGGCAAACGCGAAAAGGACCGCGCCCGCCGCCAGCGCGAGGAACTCTTTCGCTCCGGATTGATGCGCCTCCCGCTCGGCGTGATCATGACCGACGAGGACAGCCGCATCGTCTTCGCCAACGCGACGGCGCGCCTCCACATCGGGCGCAGCCTCGACGGCGAGCGCCCGGTGCGACTCGATGATGTGTTCACCGCCCAGCCACCCGCCGCGGCCATCGCCCCGGCGGACGATGCCGGAACGACCCCGACGCCGACCGACGCTGCATCGGAGAGCCGCGGTGCGCTCGTCGAGATCACGGGCCGGCGCCTCGACGTCGTCTATTCGCAGCATGCGCTCGTCGGCGACGACGGCCGCTCAATCGGCCAGATCGTCGTGTATCAGGATGCCGAACACCCGCCATTCCCGGGCGAACTCGGCCGCCTCCTGCGCTCGTTCATGCAGTCGACCCAGGCCTCGCCCAACAGCCCGGCCCAGTTCGTCACGATCTGCTCGTGGTCGAAGCGCATCAAGGTCAACGACGCGAGCTGGGTCTCGTTCGAGGATTTCCTCTCGCACTACATCGGCCTGCACGTCACGCACGGCATGTCCCCCGAGGTCGCGCAGCGCTGGATCGCCAGCGGCTTCAAGGACCCGGGCGAGCTGAAATGATGGTACCTCAGGGCCCCGGCATGGCCAAGGGCGCCGTACCCAGCGAAGGGTGACGCGGTTCCAGCCCGCGCACACGCTCACGAAAGGCCTCGGCGATTTCGGCGTGGCCCAGGTCGCGATGGGCCGTCGCCAGCGCCGCCAGCGCATCGACGTCGTCATCGATCCACGCCACGGCCCGCTCCAGCCGGGGCACCGCATCCGCCGGTGCACCTCGGGCGACCAGCATCATCCCGGCGTTTCGCGCGAGGACCCAATCGTCGGGATCAGCCGCCATGGCGATGTCCATGGCAGCCTTGAGACCCTCCAGCGCACCGGGGCGCCCGAGGAGCTCCCCGGCAGCCTCGGTGCGGCGTTTCCAGAGTTCGAGGCGCGCACTGTGATCGCTCTGCCCGGTGAACGGCGGCCGGCTCACCCGCGACAGCATCTCGGCGGCGATCATGCCCTGCTCGTAGGCGGTGAACCCGAGCTGGACCCGAAGCTCGTCGTAGCCGATTTCCCTCGGGCTCGCGGCAGCCGGCACCCCACCGCGCGCCGCCAGGCGCCCGGCCACCACGGGCAAGAGGGTTCGGGCCAGTTCGTAGGTGCCGCGCAAAGTGAGGTGCACGTGCTCGTAGAAAAACTCGTCGCCGCAGATCCCGTGCGGACTCGCCGCGGCCAGCACGGCCGCCGCATCGACGATCCGGGTTCCCTCGGTTCCGGCCAGCGAGCGAATCGCGCCGTTGAGCGCGGAGTCGGTGCGAAAACGCAGCGTGTCGAGATCGAGCGCGCGTTGAAGTAGCTCGCGTGCCTCGGTGTCGCGTCCATCGAGGAGCGCGAGCTGGCCGAGGCGATACACGAGTTCGGCGTGATTGTCGTCGATCGCAAGGGCCGCGCGGTAGGCCGCCTCCGCGCTCGTGCGATCGCCCGCCTTTGCTGCCGCCTCAGCCGCGGCAAAGGCCTGCTGCCACCGCGCAAGGTCGCCCTCCCCGAGGTCCGGCCGGTGGAGCGATGCGAAGGGCGCGAACGTCCGCTGATTGGTCGCCACGGTGCAGACAACCGTCTCCGCGCCGGCAGCGCGGCCCGCCCGGGCGATGGCGAGCAGATTCGCACGGAAATGGTCGCGCACCGCCTCGAGTCGGGAATCGTCCACGGCGATGCGCTGCGCGAGGAACATCTCCATGCCACCCCACTCGACCGGAGCACCACCCGCGCCCTTGGGACGAAGGGCCCGCGCGGTGGCGGCGATGAGCTGTCCGGTGCGCGTGCTCTTCAGGGCGACGGCGGCCCGCACCCCGCGTTCCGTCCGAAGAAACGGCGCGAACACGCCCGAGGGGCCGAAGGGCCCGATGACCTCGTTGTTGCCCTCATAGACGATGAACAGGTCGGGCTGCAGCCCGGCGCAGTCCTCCGCGATGCCGCGCACGACGTGAGAATTCACCGCCGTGATCCCGGCGTTCACCACCTCAAATCGGACTTCTGGATACGCATGGTGGAGCATCTTCTCGAGCACGCGGGCAAGCGAGAACGACGCCTCCGGGTCGCCCATGGCCGCCGAACTGCCAAGGACAAAGATCCGGAACGCGCCGGAGGGCTTCGTCGCCGGGAGGCGCATGGGCTGCGGCCGGCGCACCAGTTCCGCCGAGAAGAAGGGCGCGGTGCACCAGCGGTTCTCTCGATAGATGAGCGTCCCATCCGCGAGCTTCTCGCGGCGCGCGAAGCTCGTGGAATAGCCGACGCCGGCGACGCGCAGCACGAGTTCACAGCCGCCGAGCACGAGTCCCACCGCCAGCAGCGAGAGGATCGCGGCGTAGACGAACTTGCGCGCCAGGGAGAGGTTCCGCGCGGCACCGACCGCCGGGGTTGGGGAGGCAGACATGCGCTCAGAACAACGAGTAGATGAAGGGCGAAACGGCCGAGACCGTGACGATGAACACCGCGACCAGAAGCAGCACCGCGACCACCGGGACGATCCACCAGACCTTGTGCTCGCGGGCAAAGCCGAACAACTCGCGGACAAAGCGGGTGAAGTTCCGAAGCGATCGCATGGGCGTGTTGCGTGGGTCAGTCGGGCGCGAAGGTGCGGGCCACCCCGAAGGAGCGGACAAGCCCCGGCGGAAGGTTGCGTTTTTCGACGATGAAAGGCCCGAGGGCGAGGCAATCCATCTCGGTCGCGAGAAACCCATCGATGGCCTCACGCGGGTGACACACCGGGGGCTCGCCGCGCACGTTGAAGGATGTGTTGACCAGGACTGGACAGCCGGTGAGTCGATCAAACTCGGTCAGGAGCGCGTGCATCTCCGGATTGCGGATGCGGTCCACCGTCTGCACGCGCGCCGAATAGTCGACGTGGGTGACGGCGGGGATGTCGGAGCGCACGGCGTGAATACGATCCAAGCCCCGCCCATCCTCGGGCTGCCGCGGCGTGCGCCGCTCCGCCCGGACCGGCGCGGTGAGGAGCATGTACGGCGATTCCGATGCGAGTTCGAAGTACTCCTGCGCGCGCTCGACCAAGACGATCGGTGCAAACGGGCGGAACGACTCGCGCTGCTTGATCTTGAGGTTGAGCGTACGCTGCACGTCCGAGCGGCGCGCATCGGCCAGGATCGAACGATGGCCGAGCGCGCGCGGTCCGAACTCCGCGGCTCCCGCCACAATCCCCAGCACGTCGCCCCGCGCCAGCAACCGCGCCAGTTCACCATACAGCTCCGCGTCCCCAAGGCGTCGAAACGGCAATCCGCGTCGCTCGAGTTCCGCTCGCATCTCGTCGGCGGAGTACTCAGGCCCGAGGAACGCGCCGCGCATGATGTCGTGGCACCCATCGGCTGTCCGCGGCGCGCCGAAATGGAGATGGTGCACGGCGAGCGCGGCGCCGAGAGCCCCGCCGGCATCGCCCGAGGCAGGCTGCACCCAGATGCGCTCGAACGGTCCTTCGCGCAGCAGGCGTGCGTTGGCCACGCAGTTGAGGGCGACGCCACCGGCCAGGCACAGGTTCGCCGCGCCCGTCACGCGTCGGGCCTCGCGTGCGAGCCCCAGGATGATCTCCTCGGTCACCTCCTGCACCGATCGCGCGAGATCGCACTCGCGCGCCGTCAGCGGCGCCTCCGGGAGGCGGGGCGGCCCGCCGAAGAGCGAGGCGAACCGGCGGTTGGTCATGCGCTCGCCCCGCAGGAATCCGAAGTAGTCGAGGTTGAGTCGGAACGAACCGTCCGGCCTCACGTCGACCAGGTTCTCGCGAATCGTGGCCGCAAACCTCGGCTCACCGTAGGGGGCGAGGCCCATCAGCTTGTATTCGCCCGAGTTGACCCTGAAGCCGCAGAAGTAGGTGAAGGCCGAGTACAGCAATCCGAGCGAATGCGGAAACTCGATCTCCCGCAGGGGATCGAGGCGGTTGCCGGACCCGCGGGCGATCGCGGTCGTCGTCCATTCGCCGACGCCGTCGACGGTCAGCACGGCCGCCTCCCCGAACGGCGACGCGAAGAACGTGCTCGCGGCATGCGCCTGGTGATGACCCGTGAAGAGAACCCGTCCGCGCACATCGTGGCCGAGCTCCGCCAGCGAATCCTCGACCAGGGATCGTATCCACAACTTCTGACGCAACCAGACAGGCATGGCCGCGCAAAACGCGCGAAACCCGAAGGGCGCCTCGAAGAAGGCGGTGCGCAGGATGCGCTCGAACTTCAGCAACGGTTTCTCGTAGTAGGCCACGGCGTCCAGCGGTCCGGATGCGCGGGAGAGACAGTGGCGCACAGCCTCGCGCGGGAACGAGGCGTCGTGCTTGACGCGTGTGAAGCGCTCCTCCTGCACGGCCGCCACGATCCGGCCATCCTCGAGCAGTGCGGCGGCCGAGTCGTGGTAAAAGGCACTGATGCCGAGTATGCGCACGACGCTCAGTACGGGACCTCGAAACGGCCCACCTTCGCCCGCTCATCCAGGCGGCGCCAGGTGCTCGCCTGACGTTTGCGAGCCAGACGCGGGTCCCCGGAGAGGCGCAGCACGAGCCGACCCGGGATGAAGAGGCACACGAACACGGCGCCGAGAAGCAGCCAGGTCACGGCTCGCGCGAGCCAGGATTCCAGGCGCGCCATGCCGTGCGCCACGCGCCGCGCCGCGGCCCCCGACGCCACGACGGCGAAAAGCAGGACGATCGAGATCGCGAGAACGATCCATGTCCACGCCGCGCCGACGTGCCAGACGAGCAGGCCGCTTCCCGCCACCATCGGAAGGACGCGAAGCCACGGATGTCTGAAACCCGGCGCCACGGTTTGAATTGGGTTAGTCACGATCTGCCGCAGGTAACGATGGGGGTTACGCAAACCGACGGGCGCCGATAGCACTGATCGCGTCGCACTCCGGCAAGGAGATAGGCCAGCCGGAGAACCACCCGCAGCGCCGTCCATGTATCCCGACCTGTGACGAATGCCATCTGAGAAAAGACAAAGGAGGGCGATTTCTCGCCCTCCTTTGAGTCAACCGTTAGCCGGCAGACGAGTGTTCGATCAGAACCGCAGACCCCAGGTCAGACGGATGACCGGCTTGAGCGGCACCGCGTAACGCTTGGTGGCCAGGACCGTGTTCGATCCTGTGGCCTGCCAACCGGCGTAATCGTCCTCGCCGAGGAGATTGCGCACGTTGAGCTGAACGAAGGAATTCCGGTCAAACATCTTGAACGCGTAGGAGGCGAAGACGTCGACCGTCTGGCGTGCCGGCTCGTAGCGAGCGACGGAATCTCCGTTCCACGTCACGTAGTCCATGAGCGCCTTCGTGCCGCCGTGCAGACCCATGCCGAGGTTGAGACCCTTGAGCGATCCATCGGAGAACGAATACTTCGTAAGGAACGCATACCGGGTCTTGATCGCCTGCGGGTAGGTCTGGCCGATCGTCTCCGGGATGGCCGACTCGGTGAACTCGTGATCCACCGTGGCGATACTCGCCATGATCTGCCAGTTGCGTGCGGGCTGGAAGATCACGTCGATGTCGAAGCCCTTCGATTGCTGTTCGCCGCCAGCGACCTGGTCGCCGGTGAAGTTCGAACGGGGCAGGAAGTCGTTGGGATCTGCGGTGGAGCCGTTGGTGAACTGCGGATCGGCGGCGCGCTCCGCCGGAGTGAGGCGGTCCCAACGTGCGGTTGTGGTGTTGTCCGCGTTCGGGTCGCGCTGCGAGCCGCCGGTTTGCGTGATCTGGTAGTAGCTGATGGTGCCGCTGATCTTGCCTTCCATCAGCTCGAGCTTGAGGCCGCCTTCGATGCTCTTGCCGACCTGGGGGCTGAACTGATTGCCGAAGGAGTCCTTCGACGAATCGGGGAACAGCGAGGTCGCGTAGAGGGCAAAGACCGAGAGGTTGTCGTTGATGTCAAAGACCGCGCCATACATCGGCGAGACCTTGTCGGCCTCGTATTCATTGTCCGGGACGGTCGAGGCTCCGCTGTTCCACGTGACCAGTTTCAGGTTCGTCTTGTTGACACCGATGTTGGTGTGGAGGCGCTCGTTGAGGAACGCGCCCTGCCAGTTCACGTAGTAATAATCGTTCGAGTTGTCCTCGTGGTGGAAGCCGTTGCCGTTCGGCCCGCCGTCGGAATACGGAATGATGTCGGTCGGGGGACGCTTCGGCGTGATGATCTTCACGCCCTTTTCGGCCGGAACCTCGATGTAGGTCGTGGTCGCCTGGTTAATGGGGCCCCACGCACGGGACTCCTCATCCTCGGCCCAGACATTGAAGCCGAACGCGAAGGTGTTCTTCACCGCGTCGAAATCGAGCTTGTAGACGCCCGTCGCGCCGTAGGCATGCATCTTGTTGCCCCAGTCGCGCACATGGTAGGTGCTTCGGATCACGTCGCGCTGGCGATCCCAGCCTCCGCCGTTTTCCCAGCTGTCGGCACCACCGGAACCGTTGGCATCCCAGCCGTTGCCCGGGAGTTCCATGCGGTCCGAGTACTGGAGGTAGGCGCGGACCTGGAACTGCTCGGTGAACTTCTGGGTGATCGACCCGCGGACCATGCTCGTCTCCAGGCCGCGGACCGCTTTGCCGTCGGACCAGTTCCACGTGTAGGGGATGTCTTTGATCTCCTGGATCGGAATGCTGGCGCGGTTGCTGCCGTCGCCTTCAGCCTGCTCAAAGCGGCCCTGCAGACCGTTGGGGATGTAGCGCGAGGCCTCTTCCACGAGCAACTCGACGATCGTCGCGTCCGAGGGACGCCACGCGAGATTCACCTGCTGGAAGTTGATCTCGCCGCGCGAGTGCGCGCGCTCGTCCTCGGTGATCTCATAGACGCCGTTGTAGCGGATGCCGAACGCCTGGTTGCCGACTGTGCTAGTCGCGTTGATATCGGCCGTGGCGCGATAGTCACCAAACGTGCCGAAGGTCAGGCGGAAATCGGCAAACGGACGCGTGAACTCCACCTGCTTGGAGATGTTCTGCATCACGCCGCCGGGATAGGCCAGACCGTAGAGCGCCGCCGCCGGGCCCTTCACGACCTCGACGCGCGCGAGGCCGTGCGTGTCGATCGGGTCATACTCGCGCACGCCGTCGCGCAGGCCCCAGTTCTGCTGGAATCCGCGGAAGAGGAACTGCTGGTAGGCCTGCTGGATGACGTTGTCGGAGAAGCGGTCGGCCGCGCCGTTGACCAGCGAGGCATTGTAGGCTTCGAGATCGACCTGGTTCTTGATGTTGAGGTCCTCAACGAGCTCCTTGGTGAACACCTGGATGTTCATCGGGATCTCCTTGATGGGCGTGTTGGTGCGTGTGCCTGCGATCGAGTTCGAGGCACGATATCCATAGTCCTTTTCCGTGCTGACGGAAAACTCCGAGAGGACGACGACATCCTCATCGCTTCCGGTCGCGGCCGGGTCCGTGCCGCCTGTCGTCTGCGCGTAGGCCTGACTCCCGAGCGCGGACAGGGCGACAAACAAGCCGTACCGCGCGAGCCGGGCACGGCCGTAGTCATATCGCTTCGATGTGTTGGGTTTCATTGGGTTTGACCGAGGGTGTGTGAGACCGGAGGCGTGCAGGGCACGCCGCCGTTTGCGGGGTAGGCAAAGTCCGGAAAGCAAGGTTCTGAGGCTCGCGCATGACGGGGCCCAGATGCAGAGAGGGGAGGGCGAAGCGCCGGCGAACGGGGGCAGAAAGCGGTGTCCCGCCTTATGAGACAAAGCGTTTGAGACTCTATCGGTAGAGTCTGCTGGAGCAGACGCTAGAGCCAACAACGACCACACACGTGGTGCATGGCGCGACCCCGCCAATGCCGTCCCCGGGGGCGCGGCGGGACGCCCGTCGAGGTCAATTTATCCCTAAACCACGACGCGATGGCGCGTCTTCTTGATCGGCACGGTGGTGCCGTCTTTCCAATAACCCGGGATGTAGGTGACCGTCTGCGCCTCCGGCACGCCGCGCTGGTAGGAGTCAGCCATGATGGCGAGCTGCTCCATGGCGCGATAGCCGACGAGCCGGTGGTTCTGCACCACGCCGGCCAGGTGCGGCAGGCTCGGCGGCACGTCGAGCGAGGCGAAGGCGACGTCCTCGGGCAGGCGGATCGGCGCGGCCGCGAAGACGTCGAGCAGCTCGTTCCAGTTGGAGATGATCACGTCGACGCGGTGCTCGCGCACCCACTGCGGGATCAGCCGGTGCAGCTCCGGCACGTCCTGGAGACCGAAGATGAGCGGAGGCACGCACTCGCCCTCGGGCAGCGAGGCCTGCTCGATGAGCACGCCCGTGCCGAAGGACTCGGCCAGGCGCATCTGGTCCTCCCGCGCGGTGGCCAGGCCGATACGGCGGTAGCCGCGCTCGCGCAGGGAGCGCATGGCCAGGCGGGCGACCTGCAGTTGGTCGTTGGATACGGTGTCGAGATGAGGCGTGAGGTGCAGGCACTCGATCTTGACCGCGCAGAACTGCGCCCAATCGAGGTCGATCTCGCCCACGTCGATCTCGAAGGTGGAGAGCAGCACGCCGGTGATGCCGCGCGTGGTCAGGATGGTGTTGAGCCGGGCGGGCGCGAGGTGGCCATGGCCGACGACGAAGATCTCGAGCGAGTGCCCGTGGGCTTCGGCCGCGGCCTTGGCGCCCGCGTAGACGAGGGAGTTGTAGGTGTTGCCGCTGAACAGGCGCGTGGTGGCGGCATGCACGACGAAGGCCGTGCCGAGGCGCCGCGCCTGTTGGGTCTGGCGGGCCCGGTGGAAGTTGAGCGCATCGAGCAGCGGGTCGCGCTGGTAGCCGAACTCCTTGGCCACCTCGCGGATGCGCGCACGCGTGGACGGCGGGATGCTCGGATGGTCGCGCAAGGCCAGCGAGACGGTGGTGACGTGCACGCCGGCCTGCGCCGCGATGTCGGCGAGAGTGAAATACTTCTTCTCCGGCACGAGCGGGGACTCCGACGCCAGCGGAGTGGCCGCCGCGGAGGAGGAGTCGGAGGTCGTGGCAACAGCAGGGACCTCAGACGCGGGCCGGCGCGCTCGCGCCGTCTTGCCAGGAGCTTTGGACATAGATCGAAGAGGGGAACTCGGGGGTGCCGCGTTCGGTGGATTTCAGCTTGGAGACGAGGATCGAGACGGCGCGCTCGCCCACGAGGTCGAGGTTGGGTCGGACACCGGCGGTGGCGTGATCCGACGACGTCAGACACAAGCAGGCCCAGGCGACCTGCGCGGGCACGGCCAAGCCGCTCAGCGCGAGCATGTCGCCGGTGGTGGTCCAATTGCAGATCACCGCATCGATCGAGTGGCGCCGCACCCAGCGGCCCAGCGTGCCGGCCAGGGTCGGATGCGTCGCGTAATACGAGAAGATGAGTGGCGGCACGCGTCGCTCCGGCGGGACCGTGGCCTGCTCCATGAGAAACCCCGCGGCGTGCCTGTGGCCGCAGCCATCCTCATCGGCCCGGCCGACGGCGAGGCCGATGCGCCGGTAACCGAGCGCCGTGAGCCGGCGGAACGCGAGCCGCACCTCGCGCAACTGGTCGTTGGCCACGACGGTGACGTCGGGTTCGGTGTGGCGGGAGTGGATCTTGACGACGGAGTAGTCATCCCAATTGAGCGCGAGTTCGGCAAACCCGGGCACGAAGCCGCCGATGATGAGGCCGGTAGTCTGGTGCCGCGCGAGGTGCTGCGCGATGCTGTGCGCATCGAGATCATCCTCGCCCAAGGCCAACAGGTCGAGGTCGTATCCGAGCACTCCAGCCTGGCGACGCGCGCCTTCGAGAATCAGCTCCGCGTGGACGGCGCGCTTGAGGCCCGTGCCAGCCCCGTAGTTCTCGATGAAGGCGATGCGGGGTGCCGGCGCCCGCACGCGCCCGCTCTTGCGAAAGCGACTGAGCGCATGGAACACGGGGTTGACCTCGTAGCCCATGCGGTCGGCGATGGTCTTGATCTTCACGCGCGTGGCCTCCGGGATGCTCGGATGGCTGCGCAGCGCGAGCGAGATGGTGGTGACGTGAAAGCCGGCCTCGCGGGCGACGTCCTTGAGCGTGGGACGGCGGGCCGACGGGCCGGTC
>JACSRI010000134.1 GCA_014879845.1 Opitutaceae bacterium | reverse complement strand
TCTCGACGTCGAGTTTGAGGCTTCCCACGACGTCGATCGGCACACCCGGCAGGCCGAGCTGGGAAAACCGCGCGCCGTCGTGCTGCGAACACGCAAGCACGCGCGTGACTCCGCGGGCGAGGCGGCGCGCGAGGCCGCGGAGTTTCATCATGCGGGCAAAGCTGCGATCGGAAAGCCGGCCGTTGATGCAAAGGACCGGCACACCCCGCTTCCGCGCCTGGTACAGGTGCTCGGGCCAGAACTCCGACTCGGTCAGCACGACGAGGTCGGGCTGCACGCTGCGCCACGCGCGCGCGCTGAACGGCCAGAAATCGAGCGGGAAATACCCGATCGCCGCCACCGCGCTGCCGTAGCGCTCGCGCGCCTGCGCGGCGCCGGTGGTCGTGGTGGTGGTGAGATAGACCTCGATATCCTCGCGCTGCCGCAGCGCCTGCAGCACGGGCGCGATGGCGAGCGTCTCGCCGACGCTCACGGCCTGGATCCACACGCGACGCACGCCCGGGCGCCGGGCCGGGAGGCCGACGATCTTGCCGAAGCGGCCGGAAAACCCGTCGCGATAGCCGCCGCGCCGGAACATGCGCCGCAGGTAGGCGGGCAATGTCACGATGAGCGCGGGCAGGAACAGGAAACGGTAGAGCCAGAGCACGTCGGTGGAATTTTCGAATCTGGATTCTCGATTTTGGATTGGATTGGGACGGAGCGACGAGGCGTTGACCAACCCATTCTGGGATGCGGGCATCGTGTAGCGCAGACTTCCAGTCTGCAGTCTGGGCCCGCGGGGCGGAGCAGGCTGGAAGCCTGCGCTACGGCGGCGGCGCTTGCGCCCACGGGGGTTACTGGCTTCCATGCGCGACCTCCGATGGCTTCCGTTCTCCGCCTCCCGGCCCTGCTCCTCGTGGTCTGCGCGCTCGGCGCGCTCCGCCTCCTCGGCGACATCCCGGCCTGGCCGCCGGCCGACTCGGATATTTCCACCGACCCCGCGCTCGTCTCCGGGCGGCTCGACAACGGCTTGGTCTACGCCGTCCTCGCCAACAAGGAGCCGCGCGAGCGGGCCAGCGTGCGCCTCTATGTGCGCGCCGGGTCGCTCGATGAGACCGACGAGGAGCGCGGTCTCGCGCACTACCTCGAGCACATGGCCTTCAACGGCACGAGGCACTTTCCCGCGGATACGCTGGTGGAGTATTTCCAGAGGCAGGGCATGTCGTTCGGAGCGGACACCAACGCCTCCACGGGCTTTGACCGGACCATCTACATGCTCGAGCTGCCGAAAGGCGACAGCGCGTCGCTTGCGGAAGGACTGACCGTGCTGCGCGACTTCGCGGACGGGATGCTCATCGAAGAGTCCGAGGTCGAAAAGGAGCGCGGCATTATCTTCGCCGAAAAGCGCGCGCGCGACTCGGTGGAGTTCCGCACGACGCTGGCCGAGTATGCCTTCGTCCTGCCCGAGGTGCGTCTGACGTCGCGCTGGCCGATCGGCGTGACCGAGACGCTCGAGGCCGCCGACGCAGCCCGTCTGCGGGCATTCTATGAGCGGTGGTACCGCCCCGAAAACATGGCGCTCGTGATCGTGGGTGAGATCGATACCGAGGCCGCGGTCGGGCTGATCCGCGACGCCTTCGGCTCGATGACGGCCGCCGTGCCCGCGGCGGCCCGCGCCGACCGCGGACGCGTGGTGCCGCTGGTCGAACCAAGCGCGGCCGTGCACGCCGAGGCCGAGGCCACGACCGTGAACGTCACGATCCAGGTCATCTCGCCATGGCAGGAACTTCCGGATACGGCGGCCAACCGCGTGCGCGAGATGCCGCTGCAGGTCGCGTCTGCGATCATCAACCGCCGGCTCGACGAACTCGCGCGCAAGGACGGAGCTCCCTTCACCGGTGGCGGCACGAGCGCGGGCCCCGGCGACGATGTTTTCCGCGTCGCCTCGATCGAGTTGACCGGCGCGCCCGACCGCTGGCGCGATTCGCTCGCGCTCGCCGAGCAGGAACTCCGCCGCGCCCTCGAGCACGGATTCTCCGCCGCCGAGGTCCGCGAGATCACCGCCAACATCATCAACAGCTACGAGGAAGCGGTGCGGTCGGCGCCGACGCGCCGTTCGTCCGGACTGGCCAGCAGCCTGGTCGGCGCCATCGACGAGGGCAACGTCTTCAACACCCCGGCCACGAGCCTCGCGCTGGTTCGACCCGCGGCGGAGAGCGTCACGCCGGAGGCCTGCCTCGCCGCCCTGCGCGAGGCCTGGGCGGTGGCGGCGCCGCACCTTTTCGTCTCCGGACGACTCGGCCCGGAGGTCACCGCGGCGACCGTGCTCGAGGCCTACCTGGCGAGCACGCAGGTCCCTGTCTCGGCGCCGGCCGAGCGCGCCGAGGAGGCGTTTGCTTACACGGACTTCGGCCGACCGGGCGAGATCGTCGAACGCCGTCACATCGAGGACCTCGACATCACGCAGGTGCGCTTCGCCAACGACGTGCGTCTCAACCTCAAGCGGACGGACTATCAGGCCAACTCGATCCTCGTGCGCGCGCGCCTGGGCGGCGGCCAGCTCGAGCTGTCGCGCGACCGGCCGGAACTCGCCGTCGTCGCCGGCCCACTCGTGGCCGGCAGCGGCCTCGGCCGGCACACGATCGAGGACCTGCGGCGCCTGCTCGCGGGCCACAGCGTCGGCGTCGGCTTCGCCGTCGGCGACGACGCGATCGAATACTCCGGCGGGACCTCGCCCAAGGACCTCGAGCTGCAACTCCAGCTGCTTTGCGCCAAGATCACCGATCCGGGCCTGCGCGACGACGCGCTGGCGCGCGTGCGCCGGAGTTTCGAGCAGCAGTATGCGCGACTGAGACACCTGCCCGCCGGCGTGGCGCAGGTGCACATCCCTCCGCTGCTTGCCTCGGGCGATCCGCGCTTCGGCATCCCGCCGCTTGAGCGCATGCTCGACGTGACGCCCGGAGATGTGCGCACCTGGCTCGCGCCGATCATCACGGACGGCGCACTCGAGGTGGCGATCGTCGGAGAGATCGACATCGACGCCACGATCGAACTCGCGCGCCGCACGCTCGGCGCGCTGCCGCCGCGACGCCCCAAGCCATCGTTCGCCGAAGCCCGCCAGGTCGCCTACCCGGCCGAGGCGCCGGTGCGCGAGTTCACCGTCGAGACGGCGATCAAGAAGGCCCTCGTCCTCACGTATTGGCCGACCGACGACAACTCCGACATCGGTCGCACCCGCCGGCTCACCGTGCTCTCCAACGTCTTCGAGGACCGGCTGCGCAAGGTGATCCGCGAGGAACTCGCCGCGGCCTACAGCCCGTCATGCGGGAGCAACTGCAGCCCGACCTACGACGGCTACGGCCTGTTCAGCGTGTCGATCGAGGTCGACCCCGCCCAGGCCGCCACGATCCAGGCCGCGGTGCTGCGCATCGCCGACGAGCTGCGGGCGGACGGCGCGACCGAGGACGAAGTGACGCGCGCCAAGGAGCCGATCCTCACCTCCATCAAGCAGTCGTCGCGGCAGAATGGTTACTGGATCGGCAGCGTGCTCGGTCGCGCGCAGGAGAAGCCCGAGGACCTCGACAACGCGCGCACGCGGGCCGCCGACTTCGCCGCGATCACCAAGGCCGAGGTCGACACCCTCGCCGCCCGCTACCTCGACAACACACGGGCCGCGCGCTTTATCATCACACCATCCGAGACCTCGCCCGTCCCGCCGGCTGCCGCCGCGTCGTCCCCCGCTTCACCGTCCCAACCATGATCACCCCGCTCCCGCGCCTCCGTCTCGTCACCGTGCTCGCGTCCCTCGCCGCCGCGATCGCGTATCCACTCGCCGCCGCCGACAATCCCGTCCACACCGCGCCGCCGCGCGAGGCCGTCAATCCGCTCTACGAGGGAAAAACCGACGCCGCCTCGCTCGCGCCGCTGCAGGCGTGGGTGGCGCAGCGCTGCGCCGACGGCACGTGCACGGTCGAGCAACTGCAACGCGAATTGCAGGCGGCACTCACCGACATCCACGAGCGCTCCAAGTCGGGCCACCGCATCATCATGGATGATATCAAGGCCGCGCGCACCGCCCGCGAGAACCTGCTCAAGGAGATCGCCGCGGCCAAGGCGACGGGCCAGCCGCTGCGCGCACTCGCGGAGAAAGTCGCCAGCCTGCCCGCCATCCCGACGGCGCGGATCTGGGGCGATCCGCACGTCGATCAGAAGCCCACCGCGACGACGACCACCGCCTCGAGCAAACGCCCGGCATCTCTGCCGGCCTCCGCCAGTTCGTCCGAGACGACCGCGGCAAGTCACACCGTCACCACTACGGCGACCTCATCAGCCGCCGCGGCACCGGGCGCGGCGGGCGACCTCGACGAACTGGCCGCCAAGCTCAAGGCCGACCTCGCCACGTTGACCTCGCTGGCGCAGCAAACCCAGGGCGATCTGCAGCTGGCCACGACGCGACTGCAAAGGGCCACGGCCGCACTTTCGCAGCAGGCCAAGGCAATGCACGACACCGCGAAGAACGCGATCAGCAACATGAAGAGCTGAGGCGGGTCCGCTCGGGAAGGCACCGCCACCGCCCGCTCAGGAGCCGCGGCGGATCTCCGAGCCCTGGAAGCGTATCTGGAGCCTGAACACGCGCTTGGTGCGGCAGGTGATCTGGCCGGTGTGCAGGTCGAAGCGCTCCGGTATCTCGATGCGGTGCAGGTCGACCGCGGCGCGGTAGCCGCGCTCGGAGAAGATATCGATCAGCATCGACGTGGCCATCGGCTCCTCCAGGAGCGGGTCCTCGGAGTTGATGTGGGCGAGGCCGGAGATGGCGTGGCGCACCACGATGGGCATCGCGGTCGTCTCGATGAAATGAATGACGCGACGGAACAGCCCGGTGTGGTTGAACTCGTAGTCATCGAGCCGGCGTACGAGTTCCTGGCGGGCGTGCAGCACGATCTCCGAGGCGATCGGCAGCGTGCGCAGGCGGTCGTAGGTCGCGGGGTCGAGTTCGAGTGAGCTCTGGTACTGGAGCTCCTTGATGATGTTCTGCTGGACCTCGTCGATCGGGCCCTGCGCGTTGACGAAGTGGAAGTGGAAGATCTCGCGCAACGACTGCAGGGCGTCGTAGGTCTTCTCCTTGAACACGCGGTAGCGGTGGCGCGCGGACTCCTCGCTCAGGTCGGTGGCGCGCTCGTCCCAGAGTTCGCCCACGCCGCTGCGGCGGACCTCCTCGTTGTGCTCGTGCACCTCGCGGCCGCGCTTGAGCTGGCGGGCGACGCTCTCGCGCTCGTCGACGAACAGCACCATGATGTGGATCACGGGCTGGCGGAAGAAACGCGCCAGCGGCGTGTGCATGTATTCGCGGCGCAGCTGGTTCATGCGCGCGAAGAGGAGCTTGAGGCACTCGACCTGCACGCGCGTGCGGGGAAATCCGTCGAGGATCGCGCCGTCGGCGAACTCGCTCTCGAGGAGCTTACGGAAAAGGATCTCCACCACCTCGCGGTCACCGACCATGCCGCCGGCGTCCTTGATTCGGCGCGCTTCCGGGCTGTCGAGCAGCGAACTCACGACGATCGGCGCGCAGGTGAGCCCACGCACCTTCATGATGAACGGCGTGTTTGTGCCCTTGCCCGCGCCCGGAGCGCCGCCGAGCAGGATGAGTTCCTTGGGAAAACGCAGGTGATCGCGCCCGATCGTGTCCTCGAGTCGCTGCCAGACGGCGTTGAAGATGATCTGGGCGTCCTTGACCTCGAGGTCGAGG
>JACSRI010000208.1 GCA_014879845.1 Opitutaceae bacterium | reverse complement strand
CAGAAATCAGCCAGGAAGATATTCGTGCCCAAATAATTGAGCATGTCATCAACCCGGTTTTACCTGCGCCCCTCGTCGATGACGCAGTTCCTCTGGGGCGCCGCCTATTATCCCGAGCACGGCGAACTCGCCACGCTCGACCTCGACGCCGAGCGCATGCGTGCCGCCGGCATGAATACGGTGCGCCTGGCGGAGTTCGCCTGGGACCTGATGGAGCCGGAGGAGGGCCGCTTCGACTTCGCACTCTTCGACGAGGCGATCGCGCGGCTCGGGGCCAAGGGCATCCGCACGATCCTGTGCACGCCCACGGCCGCGCCGCCGCGCTGGCTCACGCTCAAGCACCCGGAGGTCCTCCGTGTCGACAGCCGCGGCGTCACGTTGCGCCACGGCTCGCGCCAGCAGGCCAGCACGGCGAGCGACCTCTACCGCGAGTACTCGCGGAAGATCACCCGCGCGATGGCCGAACACTTCCGCGACAACCCGCACGTCATCGGCTGGCAGACCGACAACGAGTTCAACTGCCATTTCTCCGAGGACTACTCCGTCGGCGCCGAGCAGGCGTGGGTCGTCTTCCTGCGCGAGAAATTCCGCGGCGACATCGGCGCGCTCAACCGCGCGTGGGGCACCGCATTCTGGGCGCAGACGTATGTGCGTCTCGAGGACGTGCCGCTGCCCGCGCGCGGCCTGCCCACGCACCTCAACCCCGCGCACCACCTCGACTACTCCCGCTTCATCGCCTGGACGGTCGCGCGCTTTCAGCACGACCAGGTGGAGATCCTGCGCGCGACGCAGCCGCGCTGGTGGATCACGCACAATGGCCTGTTCCGCCTCATCGACTACCGCGGTCCATTCGGCCGCGACCTGGACGTGCTCGGCTACGATGTCTACCCGATGTTCACGTGGGACCCTCGCCAGCGCGGCGCGAACCAGGCGTGGTCGCTCGACGCCGTGCGCGCGTGGACGGGCAACTTCATCATCCCCGAGCACCAGAGCGGCCCCGGCGGCCAGACCGACTATCTCCACGACAACCCCGAGCCCGGCGAACTCCGCCGCATGTACTACACGTCGATCGCGCACGGTGCCGACAGCATCCTGCTCTTCCGCTGGCGCAGCGCGCGCTTCGGTGCGGAGGAGTACTGGACGGGCATCCTCGATCACGACAACGTCCCGCGCCGCCGCTACGTCGAGGTCGCCCAGGTCGGTGGCGAGCTCGCGCGCGTCGGCCCGGCCGTGCTCGGCACGCACGTCGCGATCGACGTGGCCGTGGCCGCGAGCGACTTCGACAACACCTACGCGCACGAGGCGCTGCACTTCGGTCTGCCCGGCTCCGATCAGGTGGCGGCGGAGTGGCACGGCCATCTCTGGCGCGCCGGTTATCGCGTCGGCGCGGTGCATCCCGGCGACTCGCTCGCGGGCGTGAAGCTCTACGTCATCCCGCACTTCACGCTCGTCGATCCGACCTGGCTGCCGCGCCTCGAGGCCTGGGTGCGCGCGGGCGGCACGCTCGTGCTCGGGGCGCGCTCGGGCACGAAGGATGGAGACAACAACGTCGTCACCGACCTGCTGCCCGGCGCACTTCGCCCGCTCGTGGGCGCGACCGTCGTCGAGTACGGCCGGCAAAATGCCGAGGAGCAGCGTCCGCTCGAGCTGGAGATTGGCGGACGCCGTGTTGTCTCGTCCGACTGGTACGAACAGCTCGAGCCCGCTGCGGGCACCGAGACCTGGCTGCGCTGGGCCACGCGCCACCAGGCCGGTTCACCCGCCGCGACGCTGCGTCCGCTCGGCCAGGGTCGTGTGATCTATGTCGGCACCTACCTGAACGGTGCGGTCGCGCAGGCGCTCGTGCCTGAGTTGGTCAAGCTCGCGGGCCTCGAGCCCGCACTGCGCGACCTGCCCGCTGGCGTCGAGGTGACGCGCCGCGAGGGCGCCGGGCGCGTGTTGTGGTTTGTCATCAACCACAACGAGACGCCTGTGAACGTGCGCGTGCCGGCCGGCCGCGACCTCGTGGCCGACCGCGACGTGGCCGGCGCGCTCGATCTGCCGGCCCGCGGCGTCGCCGTGATCCAGGCTGGCCTGGCGAGGTAGGGCGAGGCCTCCGGCCGAGCCGAGTGGACGTTAGGCGCGCGGTGGTGGCCCGGCCAGAGGCTTCGCCCTACTGCAGACGTATCGCATAGAGCGAACTTCGCGCCGCGATGAGCAAGGTGTGGCGGTCCGCTCCCGCGAAGCCGAGCGCGGCCGGGCGCTCGGGCACGTCGATCACGCCGAGGAGTTTCCCGCTCGACGCGTAGACGAATACCTGACCCGCGCAGACGAAGACATTGCCGTGAGCGTCGACCGCCACCCCGGCCTCGCCTTCCTCGGCGAAGAGCTGCGGATCGGTCAACGTGCCGTCCGGCTGCACGGTGAAGCGCCACGTCTTCTGCCCGAACTCATCCGCGGCATAGAACGGCCGGGCCGGCACGGCGGGCGCGAGCATGTACGCGCGCGCGAGGTCGACCGTGCCGCGGCTCCACCACGGGATGCCCGACACGCCAAGCGTCGCGAACGACGCCGGCGCGGGCACGAACATCGAGGCATCCTCCGCGACGTAGTGCAACGGCTCGCGGCGCGTCGTGGCCGCGATCCAGTCGTGGCTGTCGCGCCAGCGGCTGACCGGCAACCACGCGACCGCCTTGCCGCGCGGCGCCGCCGCCTGCGGCGCGAGCACGGTCGTGGTCGTATCGGCCTGGCCCGGACGCAGCGACAGCACGGAGCCGGACTTGGTCACGACAAGAAGATGGCCCGAGGCGTCGAGCGCCAGTCCGGCGGGATGGAGCGGCGCGTCCGTGACGACGGAGAGCAGCCGCGCCTCGTGCGCCCACGCATAGATCCGCTGCCAGCGTGGATCGACGAAGTACGCGGTCCCCGCGGCGTCGACCACAAGCGAGTCGATCGCATTGAAGCCGCCAGTGAGCCGCTCGATCTGCGCGCCGGGTGCGAGCACGGCCTCAGGCGGACGACGGGTCGGCGCAGCCGGGCGATCCGCCGGAAAACGCAGCCAGGCGATCTCGCGCGAGCGCACGTCGATGCCGGTGGTGGCGTCGCGCACGGTGTTGTCGAAGGTCAGCTTGCCCGGGCTGTAGGCGTGTACGCCGCGCAGATGGATGTCGTGACTGCGATCGACCACCACGCCCGTGGCGAACGGCGTATCCATGTCGACACGGTAGAGGTAGAGGTTGGCGATCGTGATGTCGTGCGAGTCGGTGATCTCGAGCGGAAGGGCGTGTCCGCTCTCGCCGCGCTCCTCCTCCATCTGCAGTGCGAAAAGCCCCCAGTTGGCCACGCGGCGCAGGATCACCTCGTGGCGCACATGGTGCTCGCTCGACATGGCGTAGACCCGGCCCGGCGTCGTCGTATCCGAGACATACATGCCGGCCATCGCATACGGGCTCGGCGTCCACAGGCCCTTGAACGTGCCGCCACCGCCCGCGGTGACCCAGAGGCTCCAGTACTGCGAATCCCAGCGGCGGCGCGGATCGGGGTCTGCCGTGCGGTTGCTGTTGTAGATGGCGAGCGGCTTGCCGTCGGCGTGATACGTGCCGTGGCCGCCGAGGAAACGCACGTCGTTCACCAGCGAGTGTTCACCGGCCATCCACTTGAGCGCGACGGCGCGCGGGTTGCGGCCGCCGGTGTCGAGCCCGAGGCCGGTGAGGATGGCCGCGCCGCCCGAGGCCGACTCGACCAGCGCCTTCGGCGGACCGCTGGGGTGAAATGGCGCGGGAAACTCGCGCGTGCCGGCCGGCGGCAGCTCGACGCCGGGGACCGGCATCGCGACCGGCCCGAAGGCCGGGGTGTCGTCGGTGATGAGGATCTGCGTGCCGGTCGGCGTGAGCCCGATGAGCACGCTTTCCGGTCGCAGCGTGATCGTATCCGTTACGCGGTAACGTCCGGTCGGGAAGTAGAGTGTGCGATGCGCGGCGATGGCCCGGCGCAGCGCCTCGGTCTCGTCGGTCACGCCGTCGCCGACGAGGCCGAGCGTGCGGACATTGACCCAGGTGTCGCGCGGCGGGAGGTCGGGCACGTCGGACGGCACCGGCGGCGGCAGCGTCGCGACAGGCGTGAAGTCCGTGGTCGTGCGGATCTCCGGCACGGCGCCGGGATGATCGAGGTGCAGACCGTGGGAGAACTGCCGCACGACGTAGCGCGGCCCGGGCGCGCGCACCTCGCGTCCGCTGGTGCGAAAGCGCGCGAAGACCGGCACGCCGTCGCAGGCGACGTTCTGGGCGTTGATCATCGTGCGTGCGCTGCCCTCGTCGCTGATCACGATCGCGGGGCCGGTGATGTTTTCCAGCACGGCGTCCTGCAGCCATAGCTCCTCGGCGCGGTCGGGCCGCACGAGGATCGCGGTCGGCACGTTGCGGAAGCGCGGGCGGATGAGCGTGAGCCCGCCCTCCTCGGTCTCGATCGCGGCGACGCGCTGGCCCTCGAACGTCGCATCGAGCAGCGCGAACGGCCAGCTCGGCGAGGGCTTGTGCATGGTGATGCCGAAGTCGCCGCCGATGAAATGCAGGTCCTCCGCCTCGTTGCCGACCTCCTCCACGCCGGCGCGGCCCTCGCCGATGCGAAACTCCATGTGCGCGAGGTGGCAGTGCTGCGCGAAGTGCGCGCGCACACCCACGGCGGCGGGATTGCCCGGGCCGATCTCGATGTCGATGTTGCTGATCCCGGAATAGAAGGTGCCGGGGTTGGCGTCGCGGACCGGCTGACCCTGTGCCGGGCGATCGGATACGAAATGGATCATATAGCGATCGTCGCCCTCCTGGTAGCCGGGGGTGTTGGGTCCGAGCGCGAAAACCGGGCGCCGCGCGCCGAAGCCGACGAGCCGCACACCTTTCCACACGTGGATCGTGCGCGTCAGCCGGTAGCGGCCCTCGGGGATGAAGAGCACGCCCATGCCGACGGTCTCCTGCACGCGGTTGATTGCCTGCTGCAGCGCATCGGAGTCGTCGCCGACGCCGTCGGCGTGAACAGCGAAGGCGGGCCGCTCCAGATAGACCGCCTTAGCGTCGTCGAGGCGGTGGGTGTAGAACGACACCGCGGCGGAGTCGGTGCGCGCGACGGCGATGGAGACGGCGGCGATGAGGAAGAGGCGCAGGGCGCCCGGACTGACACACGGGAATCGAAGCATGGGACTAGGACTGAAGGCGCGCGCCAGCGGGAGGTCCCGGCGGCGCGAGCGGTTGACGAGTGGACCACCGGGCGCGGGCCCCGGGGCTGGATCAGTGTTCTGACCCCCGTGTGTGTGCCTACCATCTCGCGCGGCCGCCGTGGGTGCGGCAATACAAATGCTCCTGCGACGCGCGCCGTCGGCCGTCGCGGGCTCAGTCGCGATCGAGTTTCTCGAGCTTGGGCGCGATCACCGCGCGGCAGTAGGGTGCGTTGCGGTTCCGGCGATAGTAGTCCTGGTGGTATTTCTCGGCCGGATAGAAGTCCCCGAGCGGCGCGATCTCCGTGACGATCGGCCGGGAAAACTTCGCCTGCGCGGCGGCTTTGGACTTTTCCGCCGCCTGCTTCTGGGCGTCGTCGTGCGTGAGGATGACCGAACGGTACTGCGTGCCGACATCCGCACCCTGCCGGTTGAGCGTGGTGGGGTCGTGGGCCTCCCAGAAGAGTTCGAGCAGGCGTTCGAACGAGACGACCGCCGGGTCGAACTCGATCTGGATCACCTCGGCATGGCCGGTCGTGCCGTTGCAGACGTCGCGATACGTCGGGTTGACGACGTG
>JACSRI010000071.1 GCA_014879845.1 Opitutaceae bacterium | reverse complement strand
ACGGCCAGCACGAGCAGCGGCGGCGTGACCCTGAAGGCGAAGGCCACCTGGCTGAAGGTCTGGAAGTTCATCGTCGACGCCTGGAAACCGTCGAACGCGAGGTAAGCCGCGGTCGCACCGACCGCCCCGCCGACCAGCGCGACGACGATCGACTCGACCAGCACCGACACCACGACCGGACTCGCGCCGAATCCCAGCGCACGCAGCGTGGCGATCTCGCGCGCCCGCGCCGCCACGCAGCTGTACATCGTGTTGAGCGCGCCGAACAGCGCTCCGCAGGCCATGAGCACGACGATCCCCGCGCCGATGGTCGTGATGAAGGCCGAGGTGAAGGTCGATTGCTCGGCGAAAAACTCATCCTGCCGCACGACCTTCACCTTCAGCTGCGGGTTGGTCGTGAGCGCGTCCTTGAATGCCGCGAAGCTCCCGACCGATTCGAGCCGCACGAGTGCGGACTGAAACGAGCTGCCGCGCTGGTAGGCCGGCTGCAGCACGGCCGCGTCGGTCCAGATCTCCGAGTCGCCCTGGCCCCCGCCATCGGTGAACAGGCCCACGATCTCCCACTGGTTGACGCCGATCCTGATCGTGCGCCCGAGATCGAGACCCGCGAAGGCACGCGCCGCCCCCACGCCGACGATCAGCTCGTTGCGCCCGGGTTCGAAGGCACGGCCCTGCAGGATCTTCACCTTGCCGCGCACGGCATAGGCCGCCGATTCCACCCCGCGCAACGGCACGTTGGCGTCGGTCCCGCTCGAGCGCTTGGGCAGGTTGATAATGACAAACAACTCACCCGAGACGAGCGCCCCGTCCGCGCCGCGCGCCACGCCCGGGGCATCCTTGACCAGACGCACGTCCTCGCGGCTGAGGATGCTCGTCATCTCCGCGTCCGCTCCCTCGCGCATGACGATCGCGATGTCGGGCGAACCGTTGCCCTGCACCGCCTGCCGGAAGCCAGCCACGATGGACAACACGCCGACGAGCACGGCGACGACGCCGGCGATGCCCACCGCCGAGGTCGCGACCGAGCCCAGCCGCTCGGGGATCGAGCGCAGCGCGAAGATGGTCACCGCCAGAATCTGGGAAAGCCAGTTGATCAATCCATTCATCGTCGGAAGTTTTTCTTGGATACGTGTTTTGGGTCATTTCTCCGTCCGGCCGACGGCGGCGGGCCTGGGTTGGCTACGGGGCGGCGGCCTGTTCAAGCCTGCCGCCGCAGGGCCACGGCGATCTGCAGTCGCATCGCCTGGAGCGCAGGCAGGATGCCGGCGAGGAATCCGAGGACGAACACGAGGCCGGCGCCGACGACCAGTTCGCGACCCGGCAGGTAAAAGACGGGCAGCATCGCGGGCACCGGGCTGCCGCCCAACGTCATCACCCAGGCGAAGCCGAGGCCCGCCCCGCCGGCGAGACCCGCGATCAAAAAAGACTCCGCCAAGACGACGCCGAGCACCAGGCCGTTGGAGTATCCCATGGCCTTGAGCACGCCGATCTCCTCGGTGCGCTCGCGCACGGCCTGCGCCATGGTATTGCCCGCCACCAGCAGGATCGTGAAGAAGACGGCCCCGACGATGGCGGTCACGATCGCGCCGATGTCACCGATCTGTTGCGCCCATCCCTGGATGAACGCCCCCTCCGGCTCAGCCTTGGTCTCAGCGTAGGAGTTGGCGAACTCCTCATCGATGGCCCGCGCCACGGCGGCCGCCTCACGTGGATCCTTGATCCGCACCGAATACCAGCCCACCTGCCCCTCGCCATACGTCCGCCCCTCGTCGAAGTAATCGTAGCGGAAATAGAAGCCGCTCAGGTCCGTGCTTTTCTTCGCCCCGTCGAGGATGCCGACGACTTCGAACTCCCACGCACCGCCGCTCTTGTTCGGCCAGATCGGCGAGACGAGCGGGATGCGGTCGCCGACCTTCCAGCCGAACCGGTCGGCGAGTTGCCGGCCCACGACCGCACCGTTGCGCGTGCGCTGCCACGCGGCCTTCTCCTCCTCCGGCATGACGTACTCCGGATACATGGAGAAAAACTCCTCCGGCTTGACCGGAAAATTGCCGAAGAAGTTCTTCGGGTCCTGATAGATGCCGTTGAACCAGGTGAGATGCATCGCGTCGGCCACGCCGGACAGCCGCTCCATGCGGGCCTCGTAGGCGGCAGGCAGGGTCTGGATGATGGAAACACGGTGCCGCACGATGATGCGGCTCGCATCCGCGACATCGATACCCGCCGTGAGCGACTGCTTGAGGATGGCCAGCACCCCGAAGAGCAGGAAGGCCACCGCGACGGAAAGCATCGTGAGCGCCGTGCGCAGCTTCTTCCGCCGGAGGCTGCTGGCGACGAGCAGGAAGTATTTCATTCCGGAGCCTCCGCCGAAAGCTGCCCCTTGTTCAGGTAGACTGTGCGGCTCGCGCGGTGCGAGGCGTGCGGGTCGTGCGTGACCATGATGATGGTCTTGCCCTGGTCGCGGTTGAGCGCCTGCAGCAGCGAGAGAATCTCGTCCCCGGTTTTGCGGTCGAGGTCGCCCGTCGGCTCGTCGCAGAGAAGGATCGTCGGATCCGTCACGATGGCGCGCGCGATGCCCACACGCTGCTGCTCGCCGCCGGAGAGCGTGCGCGGGTAGGCGCTGGTGCGATGGTCGAGCCCGACGACGTGCAGCGCTGTCTCCACGTGCTTGCGACGCTCGGCCTTCGAGAGGTGCGTGAGCAGGAGCGGCAGTTCGACGTTGCGCTCGGCCGTGAGCACCGGGAGCAGATTGTAGAACTGAAAGACAAACCCGATGTGCCGCGCGCGCCACCCGGCGAGCTCGCGGTCGGACATCTGGTCGACGCGGTCGCCGCCGATCGACACGGTGCCGCGCGTCGCTCGGTCGAGGCCGCCGATGAGATTGAGCAGCGTCGACTTGCCCGAACCGGACGGGCCCATGAGGGCGAGAAACTCGCCCGCCTTCACCTCGAGGTTCAGATTCGACAGAACGTGGATCTCCTCGGAGCCACGGCGGAAGGTCTTGTCCACGCCCTCGATGTGCACGAGGACGCCATTGCGGGGTGCGGTGCTCATGAAATAGTCTCGGAAGTTGGGTTAACCACGAATGAACACGAATCCAGAGGCAGACGTGAGACCACAGATGGGAGCAGATTTTGGCTGATGCCTCTGTCTTCGCCACCTCCTCCGATCATTCGAAATACCACAGCCAGTCCAGACCACAGATTACACGGATAACACGGATTGAGCCATCGTGTCCGATGCGTGATCCCGTTCGCCTCAAGACCATGAGTGCGTTGATCGCGTGGCGCACTGCATGCCTTCTCATCTGTGCCCATCCGTGTCATCCGTGGTCTAGTCTGCATTTCTCAGGCATCAGCGCCAATCAGCGGAGATCAGGGGTTTCCACGGTCATCTTCGCCATTCGTGTTCATTCGTGGCCATTCGTGGTTGAATCCTAGTGGCTTGTTTCCGCCACGCGCGCGCCGTCGGCGAGCGTATCCGGGCCCTGGATGACGACGCGCTCGCCGCCGGTGAGGCCGGCGGCGATGGTCGTCTCGTCGCCGGTGCGCATGCCGACGTTCACGGCACGGCGCTCGACGCGGCCATTGCGCACGACCCAAACGACGTCCCGATCACCCGCGCGACGCACGGCCGTCGAGGGCACGACGATCGTCGTGCGCGGCGCACCAGGCGTCGAGGCGACGGCGCCGGCCGGCGGCTCGGCCTCTTGGAAGGCGACCTTCAGCCCCATGTCCGGCAGGATGCGGGGATCGAGCGCCTCGAATCCGACACGCACGCGCACGGTCGCCTTTTGGCGATCCGCCGCGGGAATGATCGCGATGACCTTGGCCGGGATGCGCCAGTCCGGATACGCGTCGAGCGTGACCTGCACCGGCTGGCCGGGCGAGACGCGGTTGATATAGGCCTCGTTCACGTCCACCTCGACCTCGAGCGAGTTCATGTCAACGAGCGTGCAGATGCCCGTGCGCGTGAAGCCTCCGCCCGCGGAAATCGGCGAGATCATCTCGCCCTGCTGCGCATTCTTGGACGTGACGATGCCGGCGAAGGGCGCGCGGATGACGGTATCGTCGATCTGCTGCTTCCAGGTCGCGACTTGTTGCTCGGCCACCAGGATCTCGGAACGCTGGCGTGCGAGGCGTGCCTGTAACGCGGCAAGTTCGGCGACGGCGCGATCGAGGTCGGACGCACTCACGACCTTCGCCTCGGCGAGGTTGGTCGAGCGCTCGAAATTCTTCTGCGCGAGCACGAGATTGGCCTCGGTCTCGCCGAGCGACTGCCGCGCGGCCTCGAGTTGCGCCTCCGCGAGGCGAAGGTTGACTGCGACGTTGGATGAATCGAGATGCGCGAGCACCTGGCCTTCCTCGACCTTCATGCCCTCCTCGACCAGCACGTCGATCACGCGTCCTGTGACCTTCGACGAGACCGTGGCCGCGCGGCGCGCGGTGACGTAGCCCGAGGCATTGAGCAACGTGCGCGCTCCGTCGCCGGCTGATGCCGTGATCGCGCGCGCCGACGCCGTCTGCACCTCAATGGCTTTCGGGTGATAGAACCACCAGATCGCGGCGCCGATCAGTGCGGCGACGGCAACGACGCCGAGCATCATCGGGCCGCGTGAACCGGCCGCAGAAGCCGGGCGATGGATTTTCAGCGCGTCGAGGGTGTGCTTGTCGGGGGCCATGCGGACTGCTTCCTACCGGAATACGGCCAAAGCCGTAGGAGGAAATGAACGGATTGCTTGCGCCGATCAATGATTGAGCGCGGCGCCACGGTGGAGCGCACGTCCGCCACAACCGCCGCTCGGTCGATGAACTGGCGTCAGTCCGCAAGCGAGCGGGGAATCGATGTCGGGGACGATGCACGGCCGCGAACCGGACGCGCGGTTTTCGGCGTCCGGAAACCGAGCCTGGCACCCGAGTCATCGCACCGGCGAAGCCTTCGCTTGGCCTCGCGTCTTTGGTTTTGCCTCCGACGGCAGCCAGCCACGAATCCGTCCCGCCCAGTCGCCGGGCCGCACGGGCACATGCTTGGCAGCGCGCCGCCTGTCCAGCCGGATAGAATCCCCAGCCGCATTCCGGGCTCGGGAGAGCGCGCCGAGAGTGTCGGCGAAAGTTACAGAAACCCGAGCAAGTACAAGACGCTCGAAAATAGGAGCTTATCAACACTCGACCCGCCAGATGTCCGTATTGGCTTCGGAGGACCTTACACCACGGTCCATCCGAAAACGGAGCTTCGATGCCTTGTCACTACAGCCATCTGTATCGCACGAATCTCGCAAGCAACGTGTTACAGACGCGTAGCAACGTGGCGGTGGAACCACGGTTGTCGTGTGGCATGGCTCCTGCCCCTGAAGCATGAGAGAGTCGACGAACGCACCACCCCATCATGAAAAACACACCGAAGCTCCTCGCCGTTGCTGGCTGCCTGCTCGCCTCTGCCCTGACGGCGAACGCGAACCTGATCGTCAACGGCAGCTTTGAACAGCCCACGCCCTTCTCAAGCGGCGGATGGGCGCTCTACAATTCAATCCCTGGATGGACGGCGACGGGTCAGCATCCGATCGAAATCGGCGCGGGCGGCACGTACGGCGTGACCGGCTTCGATGGCAACAACGTGATGGAGCTAGACTCGACCGGCAACGTGGAGGTGAGCCAGGTCGCCACGATCACCGGCGGTTGGTACAATCTGTCCTTCCTCTATGCCCAGCGGTCCGGCGTGCCGTCGATGAGTGGCAGTTTCGATATTCTTTGGAACAACAGCCTCATCGCGAGCTTCGCACCGACGAGCACGGTGATGGCGCTCTACGCCACCTCGGTGTTTGCCACTGGTTCGGACACCCTGACCTTCCGGGGAACCGGAACATCGAATTCCTACGGCGCGTTGGTCGACGACGTGCAGCTCAACCGCGTGCCTGACGGTGGCTCGACGCTGGCGTTGCTGGGCGGCGCCCTGTGCCTCATCGGTTTCGTGAACCGTCGCCGCCGCTGATCGACGCGTCGAACCGAGAGTACATTCGTCTCTCCAGACACAACAAGGCGCAGGTGTCCCCTGCGCCTTGTTTCATTTTCGGCTACCGCGGCGCGGGCTCACCGTACCGGAGTCGAGAGGTCGGGCCCAGCCTGCAGAGCTGGCCCTGCCTCAGGTGCCCGGCGCGCTGACTCAGTCCTTTCGCAGCGGACCCACCGCTCCCTCGACCACCAGCCGTAGCGCGTCGAGACGCAGGCGCGCGGCGGCGATGGCCTCGCGCGTGCGCTCGAGACGCTCCTGGGCGAGGCCGATCTCCTCGGGGCGAACGTGGTCGTTGAGCTTGCGCAGGTCGGTGAGGCGGCGCAGGTCGGCGCCGAGGGCGTCGTCGGCCCGCGTGCGCGCGGCTTCAATCACGCCGCGACTGCGCGTGGTCGCGAGCGCCTGCGCGCCCTCGAGCATGGCCTTGAGGACCGCGGCATTGAAGCCCGGGCTCTCGAGGAATCGCTGCAGGTTGCCGTCCTCGACCTCGTCGGCGAATTCGTCGGCCGAACGCGACTCGGTGAGGTCGCCACCGCGCACGTCGACGAGCACGCGCACCGGCGTGGGCGCGAGAAACTCGTCCACGTGCCAGCGCGCCTCGGCCACGGTCTCGAGCACGAATACCGCCTCGAGGAGCAGGTTCGGTTTCTTCGCCTCGATCACGCCGAAGGCGGTGGAGCCGCGCGGCGAGTTGAGCAGCAGGTCGATCGCGTCGCGCACGAGCGGATGGTCCTGCGAGATGAAGCGGATGTCCTCGCGCGCGATGGCACGGCGGCGGTCGTAGGTCGCGAGCATGCCCTCGCGCGGGATCGATGGAAAGCCCTCGATGTAGGCGTGGCTCGGGTCGAGGAAGACGTCCCCGCCCTCATGCTCGTGCAGGCGCACGCCAAAATGGTCGAGCAGGTCGGTGAGGAAGGCGCGCAGGAACTTGTCCGTATCCGCGGCGCGGATCTTCTCGATCACGCGCTCGGCCACGTCGCGGCGGAAGGAGTTGAGCTCGAGCAGGCGGTCGCGCCCCTTGGCGAGCTTCTGCAGGAGCTTCTTGCGAAACTCCGCCGTCTCGGCGACGAGGGCGTCGACCTCGCGGGCTGCCCCGGCGGCGCGCGTGCCGCCCGCCCCGGTGCCGGTCGCCGCCACGAGCAGGCGCTCGCGGAAAGGCGCGATGAACTCCGTGCCGCCGTGCAGCGGGGTCTCGAAGGCGTCGAGTCCCTCGTCGTACCAGCGCGCCACGACCTCGTCGGCGCTGCCGGCGACGAACGGCACGTGCACGCGGATCGTCTCCGTCTGCCCGATACGGTCGAGGCGGCCGATGCGCTGCTCGACCAGGCCGGGGTTGAGCGGCAGGTCGAAGAGCACGAGGTGGTGGGCAAACTGGAAATTGCGCCCCTCGCTGCCGATCTCCGAGCATAGGAGGAGCTGCGCGCCGTCAGGCTCGGCGAACCACGCGGCGTTGCGGTCGCGCTGCACGAGCGGCAGGCCCTCGTGGAAGAGGCCGACCTTGAGCTTCACGCGGTCCTGCAGGGCGGCCTCGATGGCCGCGACCTTGCGCTGCGAGCGGCAGATGAGCAGCACCTTGGCCGCCTTGTGGTCCTTGAGGAACTTCGCGAGCCAGTCGAGGCGCGGGTCCTCGCGGAAGGAGTAGCGGATGCCCGACTCGTTGCCCGTCTCCTCGGCCTCGAGTTCGCGGGCGAGGCGGGCGAGCAGCGCGGGCTGATCGGCGGGCGCCGCGAGGGAGGCCGGGCAATACTTGCGCTTGGGAAAACCCGTCATCGCGGCACGCGTGTTGCGGAAGATCACGCGGCCGGTGCCGTGCTGGTCGAGGAGCGTGCGGATGAGGCGGTCGCGCGCGCCCGGCTCGCCGGCGGTGAGCGCGGCGAGGTGCCGTTCGAGTCCCTCGGGGTCGCGCGTGAAGAGGCGCTTGAGCGCGGCGTGGTCCTTGGGCTTGAGCGGCTTCTCCTCCAGGATGCGGCCGGCGATCTCGGCCACGGCGGCAAACCCCTCGGCCTCGCGCGCGAAGGCTTCAAAGTCTGAATACCGGTCCGCGTCGAGCAGGCGCAGGCGCGCGAAGTGCCCCTCGAGCCCGAGCTGGGTCGGCGTGGCCGTGAGCAGGAGCAGCCCGGGCGCGCGCCGGGCGAGCTGCTCGACGAGCCGGTATTCCGGGCTGGCGGACTCGGGCGACCAGGCGAGGTGGTGCGCCTCGTCGACCACGACCATGTCCCAGCCGGCGGCCACGGCCTGGGCGCCGCGCGCCTCGTCGGCGGCTAGGAAGGCCACGCTGGCAAGCGCGAGCTGTTCGCCGAGGAAGGGATTGCCACCCGGGTCGCCCGCCTCGGCGGCGAGGCAGCGGCTTTCGTCGTAGATGGAGAACCAGAGATTGAACCGTCGCAGCAGCTCGACGAACCACTGGTGCACGAGCGTCTCCGGCACGAGCACGAGCACACGGGCGGCGCGTCCCGTGGCGAGCAGACGCTGCACGATGAGACAGGCCTCGATCGTCTTGCCCAAGCCGACCTCGTCGGCGAGGAGCACGCGCGGGATCTGGCGCGAGGCCACTTCGTGCAGGATGTAGAGCTGGTGCGGGATGAGCTCGAGGCGTCCGCCGAGGAACCCACGCACCTCCGACTGGCGAAACCGCGCCTGGGCCTCGATCGCGCGCAGGCGGAGGTCAAAAGTTTCACCGTCGTCGACCTGACCCGCGAGCAGGCGCTCCTGAGGCTGGGCCACGCTCGTGACATCGGAGATCTCATCCTCGCGGACCCGACGGCCGGCACCGACGTAGACCAGGAGTTTCCCGTCCTCGTCCACGGCCTCGACGGCGAAGGGACGTCCGTCGCGGCCGGCGACGGTCTCGCCGGCGCGGAACGTCACGCGGCGCAGCACCGGCGAGCCCGCGGCATAGATGCGTTGCTCGCCTGTCGCCGGAAAGCGGATGCCGATGCGCGCCCGATCCACGCTCGCCACCACGCCGAGCCCGAGCTCGGGCTCGCGTTCACTCATGCATCGCTGTCCGACTGCGTCCAAAGCCATCCGCCCGATCAGGGGTCAATCGCCCGAGTCTCGAAAGCCAAAAACCCCGACCCTGGGGCCAGCGCGAATCGCGACAGACAACTTCGCGCACATGATATTGATATTCAGCATCTTTCAGCGTCGATGCTTCACCCTTCGCCGAGATGCCCTGACACCCCAGAAGACCCTAGGGTTTTCACCTAGAAACCAAGCCCACCGCTGCCCGATAGGACGAATGTTCGGCATCTGCTAGCCTGTCCTCCTCGCGCCCATGGCGCGTGCTTCGACACCACCCGCGCAAGATGCTCAAAAACCGTCAGGAAGGTCTCACTACGCTCCAGTCGATCTGGGTGACGATCATCATCGCGAGTCTGTTCGTCGGCTATTCCCGCGCGGTCCAAGCCCACGAATGGCTGCCCCGCCTGCAGCAGACCGACCTGAAGATCTACTTCCTTGCCATCGTCGGCGGCACGCTCGTCAGCCTGCGCGTCTATCAGCGGTGGGCTTCCAAGCTTGCGGCGCTGAACTGGAGCCAGGCGATCAGCCTGACCAAGCAGCAGATGGTCCGCCTTGCGCTCGTGCTGCTGGCGTTCGTCTTCGCCTACGACACCGAGACCCAGGGTGTCACACGGCTCTACTTGGGCGTGTTCCTCGGGCTCGCCGCCGTCGCGCTGCTCCTGTGCAACCGCTTCCTGCCGGAGGCGATCTGCGGCGTGGTCTTCAAGACCAAGACCATGCCGACCATCCTGATCGGCAGCCGGAGTTCCGTCACGCGGCTGAACACGTGGATCGAGTCAAAGTCCAACCTCGGCGTCGACATCCTCGGGTACGCGAGCGACGACGATGCGATGGCGACGGGCGGCTCGTGCCCGGTGCGGTTCCTCGGCACCGTCTCGCAGCTCGACCGCGTGATGCGTCGCCAGTTCGTCGGTCAGATCATCCTGCAGCAGGGCTACCTCGACCGCGCGCAGACCGAGCAGGTCATCGCTCTGGCGCAGAAGGTGGGCTGCCGCCTGCACGTCTTCAACAACTGGGCGGAGGAGTTCAGCCACCCGATCGTCGTCGACCACGAGGGCGACTACACGTTCTTCACCCTCGACGACGAGCCGCTGGAGAATCCGCTCAACCGCTTCATCAAGCGCTCGCTCGACCTCGCGATCGCCGTGCCGATCGTGGCTTTCGTGCTGCCGCCGATGACGCTGCTCGTCTGGTTTTTCCAGCGGCGCCAGGCGCCGGGGCCGATCTTCTACACGCAGCCGCGCAGCGGCATGACGCGCCGGCCGTTCAGCGCGATCAAGTTCCGCACCATGGGGCTGCGCAGTGCCGGCCCGGAGGGCGCGGCGGCCGGGGATCGTGTGTATCCATTTGGTCGCTTCATGCGCCGCACCGGGCTCGACGCGCTGCCGCAATTCATCAACGTGCTCCTCGGCGACATGAGCGTGGCGGGCCCGTGCCCCCACCTGATCAAGTACGACGACCAGTTCAGCCCGTTGCTCAAGTCCTACTACACGCGCGCCTTCGTGAAGCCGGGCATCACCGGCCTCGCCCAGTGCAAGGGCCTGCGCGGCGAGATCTCCGACGTCTCGATGCTCGAACGCCGCGTCCGCTACGACATCTTCTACATCAACAACTGGTCCATCCTCCTCGACCTCGAGATCCTGTTCCGCACGGCCGGAATGATCCTCTTCCCGCCCCGCTCCGCGCACTGATCCGAGAACTCCCTTTCCAGACGACTTGGTTGATGTTTCGAGCCGCCGGCGTGTCGTGAGACCGTCGGCGACTTCGTTGACGATGGCCGTACCCTTGGGGTGATTTTCGGGGAAAACCCGTGGGGAGTGTAAAATCCAGCTTGCCTGCCTGCCGGACCGCCGCAGACTCGCGCCCGTCTGAACTCACCCCAAGCAGACTACTGTCCGCCCCTGGACACCGTTGTCAGGAAGAAGCTTCTGATCTGGTGCGCTGTCTCAGCCACGCTATTGGGATCGGTCGTCGTGGCCGGACTCATGGTCTTCAGCGGGTTCTGAGGCGATCCTTTCAGGTCGGGCAAGACCCGACCACGCGGGCGAACCAGCGACTCGTCACCGGCACCATGCTCGAGGTTTGTTGCACAAACATCTGGCGAGGCGCATCGCGGTCCGATGGGGCGGCGTTGGCGCTGCCGCCGGCACCTTGCTCGCGGTTCGCTACCGCGAACCGCTGGCGAGGAGCTTGAACTCGACGGAGTCGCGGATGGCCTGCCAGCTGGCGTCGATGATGTTGTCGCTGACGCCGACCGTGCCCCAGGTCGACTGGCCGTCGCTCGACTCGATGAGCACCCGCGTGCGCGAGTTCGCCCCCGTGTTGCTCTCGAGGATGCGCACCTTGTAGTCGCGCAGCTGCACGTCGCGGATCTCAGGGTAAATCCTCTCGATGGCGAGGCGCAGCGCCTTGTCGAGGGCGCCAACCGGGCCGGAGCACTCCGCCACGGTGTAAACCGGCTCGCCGTTAACCTTTAGTTTGACGGTAGCCTCCGCCACGACCGAATCCTCCTTGGCCCTGCGCTCGACGATGACGCGGTAACCCTCGAACTCGAAGTGATCCTTCGCCTGGCCCAGGCTCTTCGCGAGGAGCAGGCGAAGCGAGCCATCGGCGGCCTCAAACTCGAAGCCGCGAAACTCGAGGTCCTTGACCTGGTCGATGACCTTGCGCGCGGCGTCGGAATCGCGGTCGACCTCGACGCCGAGTTCCTTGGCCTTGAGCAGCAGGCTGCTGCGGCCGGCCATGTCGGAGATGATAAAACGCTGCGCGTTGCCGACGAGCGTCGGGTCGATGTGCTGGTAGCTGTGCGCGACCTTCTTGGTCGCGTCGGCGTGGGTGCCACCCTTGTGCGTGAAGGCCGAGCGTCCGACGAATGGCGCCTTCGGGTCGGGCCGCAAGTTGGCCAGTTCGTCGACGAAGAGCGAGAGCTCGCGCAGCCCGGCGAGGTTCGCCTTGCACGCCGCGTCCCGGCCCATCTTGAGAAAGAGGTTCGGCAGGATGGTCGTGAGGTTGGCGTTGCCCACGCGCTCGCCGTAGCCGTTCATCGTGCCCTGGATGAGCGAGGCCCCGGCGGCGACCGCCGCAAGGGACACGGCCACGCCGAGGCCGGAGTCGTTGTGCGCGTGGATGCCGACCGGCGTATCCGGGAAGCGGGCACGCACGGCCGCGGTGGCTTCGCGCACCTCCTCGGGGAGGCGACCGCCGTTGGTGTCGCAGAGCGTGAGGTTCACCGCGCCACCCTCAACCGCAGCGGCGAGCGTGCTCAGGGCGTAGTCGGGGTTGTCGAAATAGCCGTCGAAGAAGTGCTCGGCGTCGTAGATCACCTCACGCCCGTTGGAGACGAGGAAGCGCACGGAGTCGCGGATCATGGCGAGGTTTTCCTCGGCCGTGGTGCGGATCACCTCGGTGACGTGCATGAGCCAGGTCTTGCCGAAGATGGTCACCACCGGCGTCTCGGCGTCGATCAGGAGCTTGAGCTGGCCGTCTTCCTCGGCCTTCACGCCGGCGCGGCGGGTCGAACCGAAGGCAGCGATGCGCGCGTGGCGGAGCTTCGTGGTCTTGATGCCGGCGAAAAACGCCATGTCGCGCGGGTTCGAGCCCGGCCAGCCGCCCTCGATGTAGTCCACGCCAAACTCGTCGAGCCTCTCCGCGATACGAATCTTGTCCGCCACCGAAAAGGAGATGCCTTCACCTTGGGTGCCGTCGCGAAGAGTCGTGTCGTAGATCTTGAGCATGGTCTGGACTTTGGAGGGAACGAGTTGCCTAGCACAGGGGCCGGGGGCCAACCAGCGCAAATATCCCGAACGACCGATTGAGCGCCCAGGGCAAGGGGCGGCACTGAGAGGAATCAGGTCACAGAGTTCACGGAGGAGACACAGAGGTCACGGAGAAGGGCTCCGACGGATCTGGTGCACCACGAGGTAACGGAGGAAACGGAGGTCGATGCAGAGAATGCTCTTCGGCGCTCCGTTTCCTCCTGTGAACAATCTTTCCAACGCAGATCCCGGGCTCTGTGACTTCTGTGACCATCCACCGTTCGGGCGCGGCTCGGCCGGAGGCCTCGCCCTACCTGGCGTGTTTCAGGACGAAGTCACGGATCGCCGCCACGCTGCCGTCGATGTCGTGGCGGACGATCGGGAGTGACTGCAGCGCGTCGAGCGTCGGGTGCGTGGCGGCCACGCCGATCGTCTCGGTGACGGTCTCGGGGAACTTTGCCGGACTCGCGGTCGAGAGGATCACCTGGGGCACGCCCGCGGCCGGTGCGGCGAAACCACACGCGGTGTGCGGGTCGGCCACGTAGCCGTGCTCGCGGTGCACGCGCGCGATGACCTGCTTGATGCCGCCATCGTCGAGCCGCACGGAGCGGACGGGACCGAGCACGGGCTTGGCCACCGCGTAGCCGCGGCCGGCGGCGATGCCGGCCATCGCGGTGCGCACGCGCGCCCGATCCTGGCCCTCGAGGAAGTAGAGGTAGCGTTCGAAGTTGGACGCGACCTGGATGTCCATCGACGGCGCGAGACTTGGCTCGACCATGCCGGCCTCGTAGCGGCCGGTGGTGAAGAACCGGTGGAGGATGTCGTTGCGGTTCGTCGCGACGCAGAACTTCAGGCCCGGCACGCCCATGCGGGTGAGCAGCCAGCCGGAGAGCACGTTGCCGAAATTGCCGGTCGGCACGACGAACTCGACTTCGCCCGCGCCCGCGGCGTCGAGCTGCAGCCGCGCCCACAGGTAATACACGCTCTGCGCGAGGATGCGCGCGAGGTTGATCGAGTTGATCGCAGACAGGCCGACCTGCGCGACGAAGGCGCGGTCGCCAAAGAGGTCCTTCACGATCTTCTGCGCGTCGTCGAACGAGCCGGGGATCGCGATGGGAAACACGTTGGCCGCGCCGGTGCATGCCATCTGCCGCTCCTGCAGCGGGGCGACACGGCCGCGTGGATACAGGATGAAGATGCGCACGCCGGGCTTGCCGAGCAGGCCGTGGATGGCCGCGGAACCGGTGTCGCCGGAAGTCGCGCCGAGCACGGTGATCGGTTTTCCCGAGAGACGCACCTGGCGCTCGTAGAGGCGGCCGAGGAGCTGGAGGGCGAAGTCCTTGAAGGCGAGCGTGGGGCCGTGGAAGAGTTCGAGCACCCAGAGATGCGGCGCGAGCTTCACCAGCGGGGCGCGCTGCGGGTGATCGAAGGTCGCGTAGGCGCCGCGCACGATGGCGCGCAGTTCGTCGCCGGGGATGTCATCCGCGAAGAGGCGCAGGAACTCGAAAGCGAGTTCCTCGTATCCAAGTCCCCGCCACGCATCCAGGCGGCCGCTCAGGTCGGGCAGCGTGGCCGGGACGAACAGGCCGCCGTCGGGCGCGAGGCCCGCGGCCACCGCGGCGCTGAAGCCGAGGGGCTCGGCCTGGCCGCGGGTGGAGATGTAGCGCATGGATGGCATGAGGTATGGAATCGTCGCTCTTTGCATGGAGGGCCGGGCTCCTGCCCGGCCGCGTGCGCGCTTCGACGTTCGCGGCCCGGCGGGAGCCGGGTCCTCCAGGAAAGCAGCGCTCAGGCCCCGAGCTTGAAGGCGGCGTGCACGGCGCGGGCGGCGGCGTCGGCCTTGTCGAGCTCGATGGCGACCGAGATGTTGATCTCGGAGGTGCTGATCAGCTCGATGTTGGCACCGACCTCGGCGAGCGTGGTGAAAAGCGTCGCGGCCACTCCAGAGTGTGTGCGCATGCCGACGCCGACGACGGAGAGCTTGGCGATGCCGTCAAAGGTCTGCACCTTGCCACCGCCGAGTTCGGCGAGGACATCGGCCACCGCCTTCTCCGAGCGGTGCGCGTCGTCGCGCGGCACGGTGAAGGTGAGGTTGGCCACGCCGTTGCGGCCGACGTTCTGAATGATCATGTCGACGATCACGCCGGCGGAGCCGAGCGCCTTGAACACGCGGGCGGCGGATCCCGGCTTGTCCGGGAGCTGGCTGACCACGACCTTGACCTGGTTCTTGTCCACGGCGACGCCGCGGACGACCACATCTTCCATCGAAGCGACTTCTTCCTTCACGATAGTTCCCGGTTTGTCGTTGAAACTGGAGCGGACCTCAAAAACCACGCCGAACTTCTTGGCGAACTCCACGGAGCGCGTCTGCATCACCTTCGAGCCGAGGCTCGCGAGCTCGAGCATCTCGTCGTAGCTGATCTCATGGATCTTGCGCGCATCGGGCACGACGCGCGGATCAGCGGTGTAGACGCCATCGACGTCGGTGTAGATCTGGCAGACATCGGCCTTCACCGCGGCGGCGAGGGCGATGGCCGTGAGGTCGGAGCCGCCGCGGCCGAGCGTGGTGATCTGGCCGCCGGCGGTGATGCCCTGGAAGCCGGCCACAATGACCACGCTGCCCTTCCTGAGCTCCTCCTCGATGTTGACTGGAGCGATGCTCACAATGCGCGCGCGGGTGTGCATCGACTCGGTCACAATGCCGGCCTGCTGGCCGGTGTAGGAGATCGCGGGCACGCCGATCGCGTGCAGCGCCATCGCGGTGAGCGCGATCGTCTCCTGCTCGCCGATGGCGAGGAGCATGTCGAGCTCGCGGTCGTTGGGCTGGGCGTTGATCGACTTGGCGCGGGCGATGAGCTCGTTGGTCACGCCCGAGCGGGCGGACACGACGACAACGACCTCGTTGCCCTCGGCGCGGGTGGCGGCGACACGAGCCGCGACGCGCTTGATGCGCTCGACGTCACCGACTGAGGTGCCTCCGTATTTTTGGACGATGCGGGCCATGGGTGGGTAAGCGGAAGGCGGTAATCGTTAAGCGGAATGCCTAGTCGGAGTAATCGGCGATGCGCAGGAGCACGGGATCGTCGAGCACACTGGGGGTGCTCTTCAGACCGAGAACGGTCTGCTGGATCGCCTGCTCGTTGGTGTCGTGCGTGGTGAGGATGAGCGAGGCGGCCTTGTCCACGGAGGCTTCGCGCTGCAGCACGCTCGCGATGCTCACGTGGTTGGTCGCCATGACGGTGGCAATCTGCGCGAGCACGCCGGGCTGGTCACGCACGGTGAGGCGGATGTAGTAACGACCGGCCACGCTGCGCGGCGGCGCGAGCTTGATCTCGGTGCCGCCACCGAGAATCGAGGGGGCCTCGTCGGTGATGAGCGAGCGGCGCGCGCCGGAGATAACGCCGGCAGCGTCAACGATGTCGCTGATGACCGCACTCGCGGTCGCGTCCTGTCCGGCGCCGCGACCGATGTAGGTCGTCGTCCCGACCACGTCGCCGATCACGCACACGCCGTTGTAGACCTCGTTGACGTTGGCCATGACCAGGCGCGTCGGCACGAGCGTGGGCTGCACGCTGACCGAGAGGTCGTTGGTCTCGAAATTGCGGTCGATCTGCGCGAGCAGCTTGATGCGGTAGTCGAAGGCCTTGGCGAAGCTGATGTCGGCCTGCGTGATGCGGCGGATGCCGTCCACGCGCATCTCGTTGACCTTAACCCAGCGTCCATGCGCGAGGAAGGTGAGCACCGACGCCTTGTGGGCGGTGTCCCAGCCATCGACATCGAGCGACTCGTCGGCCTCGGCATAGCCCAGGCGCTTGGCGTCCTGCACGATGGCGTCGTAGCTCGCGCCCTCGCGTTCCATGCGCGTGAGGATGTAGTTGCACGTGCCGTTGAGGATGCCGTAGATGCGGCGGAAGCGGTTCGCCACGAGGCCCTCGCGGACCGCCTTGATGATGGGAATGCCGCCGGCGACGCTGGCCTCGAAGAAGACGTGTCCCCCACCCGCGCGCGCGGCGGCGAAGACCTCCGGACCGTGCTCGCTGAGGAGCGCCTTGTTGGCCGTGACCACGATCTTCCCGCGCGAGAGCGCGGCGAGGACGATCTCGCGGGCGAGTGTCGTGCCGCCCATCAGCTCGATCACGATCTGGACCGACGGGTCGGTCGCGACGGCGAGCGGGTCGGCCGTGATCTTCGAGTCGGCGATGGCGACATCGCGCTTCTTCTTCGTGTCGCGCACGGCGACCAGCGCGATGTCGAGCGTCACGCCGAGGCGCGACGTCAGTTCGTCCGCGCGGGCCTGGAGGTGTTTCACAACACCCTGCCCGACCACGCCGAAGCCGCAGAGGCCGATCTTGATCGAGGGTTTGGGAGGCTGCTTGGACTTCACGATTTCTGGTTTCCGGGCGCCGGCGTCTCGATGGAGGCGCCGGCGGGTTTCTTGACGAAGCGGTTTTCCGTGCCGCGGATGAGGCGCACGATGTTCTCGCGGTGCCTCACGATGACAAACACCGCGAGCAGGACGGCGAACCCGAACAACTCCGAGACGCCGCTGAGGAAGAAAACGGCCACGGGCAGCGTCACGGCAAGGCCGATGGACGCGAGCGACACATACTTGGTCGAGTAGAAGAGCACGAGCCACACCACCACGCTGATGAGCGCGGCGACCGGCATGAGCGCGATCGCGCCGCCAAGCGTCGTGGCCACGCCCTTGCCGCCGCGGAAGCGGATGAAGCACGAGTAGCTGTGCCCGAGGATCGCCGCCGTGAGCCCGATGAGGCCGAGCCACGCCCCGTGCGCGGCATCGGCGGGCAGGAGACGCGCCCAGAGTCCGGCCTGTAGGGCGGCGATCACGCCCTTGAGGAAGTCGAGCGCGAAGACGAGGTTGCCCGCGCCCTTGCCGACAGAGCGCTTGACGTTGGTCGCACCGGGGTTGCCGCTGCCGACCCTGAAGATGTCCACGCCGTGCCAGCGCGCGACCATCACGCCGAACGGCAACGCGCCGAGCAGGTAACCCACGATGGCGGCGGCGGCGAACGGCGCGTAGGTCATGCGGGCATCCAGGATTTTGACACGGAGGTCACAGAGGGGGCACAGAGGTCACGGAGTCGTCCTCACACCCTCGGGAGGCGCACGACAGAGCGAGGGACCGAGAGGGAAATGGGGATCGAGTCATCGGAAATCTGCTCTGTGAACTCTGTGTCTCCTCTGTGCTCTCTGTGACCCCGGCTCGGTGGCTCGATTCCTCAGAGATGCACCAGCACCGCGCGCTGGATCGCTCCCGGCGCCTGGAGTTCGCGCAGCGCGTCGGCGGACGGAGCGCTGTCGAGATTGAGCACGGTGAGGGCGGTGCCGCCCTGCTGATTGCGGCCGAGCGACATCGACGCGATGTTGACCGCGTGCTTGCCGAGGATCGTGCCGACGAGGCCGACCATGCCGGGGACGTCGCGGTGCTCGAGCAGGAGCAGCACGCCGTCGACGCTGAACTCGATGTCGCGGCCGTTCACCTCGACCACGCGCGGGTTGTGGGCCTTGCCGATGAGCGTGCCGGCGGCGGACACCACCGTGCCGTCGGCGGCGAAGGCCTCGACCTGCACGAGCTCGGTGTAGTCACATTCTCCCGACGACTTCACCACCTCCACCTGCACGCCGAGGCGCTGGAGCAGGACGGGGGCGTTGACGAAGTTGACCTCGTCGCCGCTGATGCGCTGGAGATAGCCGCGCTGGGTGGCGCGCGTGAGCGAGTTGGCGTCGAGGTCGACGACCTTGCCGAAGAACGTGAGCTTGAGCTTTTCGATCTGCGGCGGGGCGATCTGCTGCACAAGCGAACCGAGCTTGGTCCCGAGCACCATGTACGGGCGGATCGCGGCCATCATGGCGGCGTCGACCGAGGGCATGTTCACGGCGTTGCGGACCACACCGCCGGCGAGCACCTCGGCCACGGCCTCGGCGATCTCCACGCCGACGCTCTCCTGCGCCTCGGCGGTCGAGGCGCCGAGGTGCGGCGTGAGCGTGACCTGCGGGAGCGTGCGCAGCTCGGAGTCGGCGGGCAGCGGCTCGGTCTCGAACACGTCGAGACCGGCGGCGGCGACCTTGCCGGCCTTGATCGCAGCGATGAGGGCGGTCTCCTTGATGATGCCGCCGCGCGCGCAATTGAAGATGCGCACGCCCTTCTTCATTTTCTCAAACGCCTTCTCATCGACCATGTACTGCGTCTGCTCGGTGAGCGGCATGTGCACGGTGATGTAGTCCGCCTCGCGGAAGAGCTGGTCGAGCGCGACGCACTCGATCTGCATCGCCTTCGCGCGGCTGGGCGAAAGGTAGGGATCGTAGGCGATCACGCGCATGCCGAAGGCCTGGGCGCGGCGCGCCACCTCGCTGCCGATGCGGCCGAGGCCGATCACGCCGAGCGTCTTGCGGAGCAGTTCGATGCCGGAGAAGCTCTTGCGGTCCCACTTGCCGGCCTTCATCGAGGCGGCGGCCTGGGGCACGGGGCGCGCGCCGCAGAGCATGTGGGTGAACGTCAGCTCGGCCGTGGCGATGGTGTTGCCCGACGGCGTGTTCATCACGACCACACCGCGCTCGGTGGCGGCATCGACGTCGATGTTGTCCACGCCGACGCCGGCGCGGCCCACGACCTTGAGCTTGGCGGCCGTGGCGATCACGTCGGCCGTGATCTGCGTCTCGCTGCGCACCACGATCGCGGCCGCATCGGCCGCGAGTTCCTTCACCCGGCCGGGGACCGTGCGAGCCTCATACTCCTCGATCACTTCGAGGCCGGGGCAGGTGCGGAGATAGGCGACGCCTTTCGGGGAGATGCGGTCGAAAACGAGGACTTTCATGGACGCAAAAGCCCGGAGAATCAGAGCGAGGGGCGCAATTGCAATGCCGAATCCGGCGGCGGCGAACCCGGCGGGGGGCCATGCAAGCCATGCTGGTTGGCGTAGGCCGCCCGCTCGCGGGCCCCGCCGCGCCGTGCGCCCACCCAACAGTCGCCCGCGAGCGGGCGACCTACGCTGAGCGACCCCGCGCAGGCACTCCGGCGGCCACGCGCCCGATCGCCTGCCAGTAGGTCTCGCCCGCCACCTCGACCAAGTCGTTATGTCCGGCACCGTCGACCCAGAGATGGGCGGTGCCGGGTGGTGCCGCGGCGAGCAAGCGGCGACCGTGGGCGAACGGCACGGTCCGGTCGGTCGTCCCGTGGATGAGGAGCACCGGACACCGCACGGCCGATATCCGGTCGATGTTCGGGAACCGGTCGCACGGCAGAATGGCCACGCGCGTGACGACCCGAAATGCGCTCGTAAATGCGCCGTCCAGGATGAGCGCCCCCACCCGCTCGCGCGTCGCCAAAACGACAGCCGGCCCGCCACCCATGGACCGACCGTAGAGCATGACGTCGCCCGGGGCGACCCCCTCCACCGCGCAAAGGTGACGCAACGCCACAGCCGAGTCCGCGACGACATTGACTTCATTGGGTCGTCCCGGGGTCGTGCCGTAGCCGCGGTAGTCGATCGCCAACACGGAGTACCCACGGGACTGAAACTCCTCCAGTCGCGGCAGGAGGTCCCCGAGGTCCTCGGCGTTGCCGTGCAGGAAAAGCACGATGCCGCGCCGCTCAACTCGCGGTCGCAGGTGCAGCGCCGAAATCGGGACGCCGTCGTCGGCCTGGATCTTCGTGATGCGCGCTCCGTCGCGGTAGCCCGGCCGGCGCGCGCGAAAAATCACCCAATCGGCCGCGAGCAGCGCAAACGCGACGAAAAAGCCATAGGTCGCGAGGGCGATGATCAGGATCTCGACGAGCGAAGGCATTGGGGGATCGCAGCGCCGCGTGTTTGGATCCCGAAATGTCCGCGGTCGTTCCTCAGCGCCCCAACAACTCCCGCACCGCCAGCACCAGCTGATGCGCCGGCACCTCGGTCTCCTTGCCGTCGCCGAGGTCGCGGATCTTCACCACGCCGCGCGCCACCTCGCTCTCGCCGTAGATGAGCGCGAGCTTCGCGCCCGACTCCCCGGCGGCCTTGAACTGCTTGCCGAAGGCGGTCTGCTTGAGCGGATAGTCGACGCGAAGCGCGGCCTGGCGCAGCTCGTTGACGTGCCCGAGCGCGAGCGTGCGCTCGGCCGGGCCGCCGATCACGGCATAGGCGTCGGGCGCCTGCATGATTTTCGGCAGGAGGCCGCGCGCCTCGAGCAGGAGCTGGAAGGTCATGTCGCCGATGGCGAAACCCACGGCGGGGAGGTCCGGGCCGCCGTACTTGGCGACGAGATCGTTGTAGCGACCGCCGCCCGCGAGCGCGCGCAGGTCGCCCTTGCGGTCGAACGCCTCGAAGACGAATCCGGTGTAGTAGGACAGCCCGCGCACGACGCCGAGGTCGACGCTGACGAACGCGCCCACACCCATCGCCTCGAGCCCGCCGAGCAAGGCGCGCCAGTCGGCGAGGCGGGCGGTGAGTTTTTCGCTGCCGGCCTGCGCGACCACGGCCTCGAGCGCGTCGATGCCCTTGACCGCGAGCAGCGCGAGGATCTTGGCTTTCCGCGTCTCATCCATGGCGCCGTGCGCCTCGGTGAAACTCGTGAAGGCGGCGTCGCCGATTTTCTCGTACTTATCGATCACGCCGAGGACGCTGCGCGCCTGGGCCTCGTCGAAGCCGAGCGCCTCGAGGTAGTGCAACCAGAGGTTGCGGTCGCTCAGGCGGATGTAGAAATCCTCGGCCGTGAGCCCGAATCCGCGCAGGCACTGCACGAGCAGCGCGATCAACTCGACCTCGGCCTCGGGGCCGGCCTCGCCGAAGATGTCGGCGTTGAACTGGAAAAAGCAGCGGCCGCGGCCCTTCTGCATACGCTCGTAGCGGTAAAACTCCGCGATGCTGAACCACTTGATCGGGCGCTTGAGCGCGTTGGCCTTGGCGCCGACGAGGCGGCAGACCGTCGGCGTCATCTCCGGGCGCAGGGACACCTCGCGTCCGCCCTTGTCGGTGAAGGAAAAAAGCTGCGCCTCGATCTCGTCGCCGGACTTGCGCGTGTAGAGTTCGAGCGGCTCGAGCACCGGGCCGTCATACTCCTGGAATCCAAAAACATGCGCGGTCTGGCGCCACACCCGGAAGATGTGGGAACGCACTGCCATCGCTTCCGGGTAAAACTCCCGAAAGCCAGGAAGGGTCTGAGGAAGGGCCATCGCGCCCTAGCCTGCGGTCACGCCTTCGGCGAAGTCGAGCCCTCTTCGCCCTCGTCGTCGCCGTCGTCGTCCTCGAAGGTCGACGGATTGGCGGCCTTCTCGGCCTGGAGTTTCTCGAGGTCGAGTTGCTTGATCTGCGCCTTCAACACCTTGCCCGCCTTGAACTTCACCACCGCGCGGGTCGGGATGATCACGTCGGTCTCGGGCTTGTTCGGGTTGCGGCCGATGCGCGCCTTGCGGACCTGCACTTCGAACACGCCGAAGTTGCGCAGCTCCACATTACGCCCCGCGGCCAGCGCGTTGAGGATGATGTCCAAGGACATCTGCACGGTCTGTTGGACCTGCTTTTGCGGAAACCCGGTTTTCTCGTAGATTTCTAGAACGATCTCCCGTTTGGTGAGGTTGTTGGCCATAGGGCGGAAGTTGGGTTGGCGCGTATCGCGTTGAGAACGAGGCCTATATTTCAACCAGCTCCCCGTCGCGTCAACAGTAAACCCTTCGCAACTCTTTCGGCATGAGCGATAAAGACGAACCCAAGAATCCCATCGAGGAATTCCAGCGCCACCTGCAGCAGATGATGCGGTCGGGAAACATCCCGTTTTTCACACCGCAAAGTGGGGTTTCTCCCTCGAGCGCGCCGAAACGGGGCGAAGCCGCAGAGGGCGAAGAGGATAAGCACGAAACCGCGCTGCGCCGCATCCGGGAGTTCAATCTCCGACCCCGCGAGATCCGAGATCACCTCGACCGTTTCGTCATCCGCCAGGACGAGGCGAAGAAGGTCCTCTCGGTCGCGATCTGCGACCACTACAACCATGTGCGCCAGTGCCTCGAAAAACCGGAGCTCCGCGAGAAGGACTACGCCAAGCAGAACGTCCTGCTCCTCGGCCCCACCGGTGTGGGCAAGACCTACCTGATGCGCAACATCGCGCGCCTCATCGGCGTGCCCTTCGTGAAGGCCGACGCGACGAAGTTTTCCGAGACCGGGTATGTCGGGGGCGACGTCGAGGACCTCGTGCGCGACCTCGTACGCACGGCCGAGGGCGACACCGAACTCGCGCAATACGGCATCATCTACATCGACGAGATCGACAAGATCGCCGGCGCTGCGGGCCTGCAGGGCCGCGACGTCTCCGGCCGCGGCGTGCAGACCAACCTCCTCAAACTCCTCGAGGAAACCGACGTAAACCTGCACAGCCAGACCGACCTTTTAGGGCAGATGCAGGCCGCGATGGAGATGCAGCGCGGCGGTCGCCCGCGTCCGCGCACGATGAACACGCGCCACATCCTCTTCATCGTCAGCGGCGCCTTCGACAAGCTGGCCGAGCAGGTGCGCCGCCGCGTCGAGAAATCGCAGGTCGGCTTCGCCCACCCCGGACGCCGTCTCGAGGACGACACCGACGCGCTCGCCCTCGTGCAGACCACCGACCTCGTGCAATACGGCTTCGAGCCGGAGTTCGTCGGCCGCCTGCCCGTGCGCGTCGCGTGTCATTCCCTCAAGCCCGACGACCTCGAGAAAATCCTGCTCACCTCCGAGGGCAGCGTGCTCACGCAGTACCGCTCCGACTTCGCCGGTTACGGCATCGACTTCACGATCGAACCGGCCGCGCTACGCAGGGTGGCGGAGATTGCCTACGCCGAGGGCACGGGCGCACGCGGTCTCATGACCGTGCTCGAGCGACTCTTTCGCGACTTCAAGTTCGAGCTCCCGTCGACGGCGATCCGCGCCTTCACCATCACGCGCGAGATGATCGACGACCCGCGCGCGCAGGTGCGCACGCTCTTGCGCGCCAACAGCGAAGCGCAGCGCGAGGTGTTGCGCGGCGAGATCGCGGAGTTTTCCCGGCGCTTCCACCGCGACCATGGCTTCGACCTCGAGTTCGCCGACGACGCGCTCACCGCGTTGGTCGACGAGAGCCTCGCCCGCGACAAGACGATCCGCGGCCTGTGCGAAGAGAAGTTCCGCGACTTCCACCACGGGCTCAAACTCGTCGCGCGCAACAGCGGCTCGACGAAGTTCACCATCAACGCTGCCGTGATCCAGAATCCCGAGAAAGAACTCTCGCGCTGGGTCGTGGCGAGCTACCGGCCGCCGGAGGAGCCGGCAGCGCCGACACCTCAGTAAGCGGAGGTCACCGTCACCTGCGTTCGGAGATTCAGAATTGAACCACAGAGGTCACGGAGAGCACAGAGGTTCGGACCGAGTGGGCCGCAAAGAGGCACAAGAATCACTCGCAAGAACGGCTGCTCACATCGCGCCTCTAGGCGCGCGGCAAACTCCCGACGCAGCAAAACGCCCTTTTGTGCCTCTTTGCGGCCATCCTGGCTTTCTCTGTGCCCTCTGTGTCCTCTGTGGTTAAACTCCGTTCTTGTTTGCACGTTAGCGACCGACCCGCGCTCTTCGTTGCTCCTCCATGCCTGATCCCGTCGCCGTCAATGCCATGTTCGGCCGCATCGCCGGCCGCTACGACCTCGCCAACCGCCTCCTCAGCGGCGGGCTCGATGTCACCTGGCGCTGGCGCCTCGTGCGTGAGGTGAACAAGGTCGCGCCGGCCGACCTGCTCGACCTCGCCACCGGCAGCGGCGATGTCGTCTTCGCGCTGCGCAAAAAACTGCCGGCCGCGACGCGCATCACCGGGATGGACTTCTGCCTGCCGATGCTCGACGAGGCCCGCCGCAAGGCCGCCGCGCAGGGCAATCCCGTCAACACGTCCTGGGCGCCGGGCGACCTGCTCGACCTACCCGTCGCAGACAACTCCGTCGACGCGATCACGATTTCCTTCGGCCTGCGCAACGCCGCCGATCGCGGCCGCGCCCTGCGTGAGATGCATCGTGCGCTGCGGAAATCGCACGGCCATCTCTTCGTCCTCGAGTTCTCGCAGCCGTACCGGTGGTTCGCGCCGGTCTACTTCTTCTACCTGCGCCACATCCTGCCGCGCGTCGCCGCGTGGTGCACGGGCGATCGATCCGCCTACGAGTATCTCTGCGGCTCGATCGAGGCGTATCCGACGCGCGACGCCATCTCGGCGGAGATTCGCGCGGCCGGCTTCAGCGAGGTGCGCGCCATCCCGCTCACCCTCGGCACCGTCGCGCTGCACATCGCACGGGTGTAGGGCGGCGCACGCGCGACTCGCGCGCGCTCACAGTACGAAGATCAACGCCGCCACCGTAGAAAACGCGACGACGAGCGTAAACGAGTACGCCCCGGCCAGGAGCGCCGCCTTGATCAGCGTCTTGGGCCAGCCGTCGGCGAAGAGCCGGCGACCGATCCGGCGGTACCGGCGAACCCGGCCGAAGACGGAGAGACGGATGGGCAGACCGACGGCGAGGACGGCAACGAGGCCGCGCGGCCGGAGATCGATCCCAATGCCCCGATTCCCGAGATCCAGTACGACCTCGGCGCCCTCCCCGAGCCGGTCAGGCGCATGCACGGCCTCATCGTCGA
>JACSRI010000057.1 GCA_014879845.1 Opitutaceae bacterium | reverse complement strand
GAGGGCGCGGGCGATGGCGATGCGCTGGCGCTGGCCGCCGGAGAACTCGTGCGGGAATCGGTCGAGGTGCTCGCGCGTGAGACCGACGGACTCGAGCATCGCGGCGGCGCGCTCGCGTATTGCCTCGCGGGAAGCCCCGTCGGCGATGAACAGCCCCTCGCCCACCACCTGCCAGACCGGTCGCGCGGGATTGAGCGAGTGGTAGGGGTCCTGGAAGATCACCTGCATGCGCGGGCGGAAGCGCCGCAGCGCCTCACCCGCGAGCGCGCGCACGTCGGTCGTCGCGCCGTCGGTGTCGTGCCAGGTGATCGTGCCGCAGTCGGCCTCGGTCAGCCGCAACAGGCAGCGCCCGAGCGTGGACTTGCCGCTGCCGCTCTCGCCCACCACGCCGAGCGTCGTGCCGCGCGGAATATCGAGCGACACCGCATCGAGCGCGCGCACGACGTGCGCCGAGCGGCTGAGAAAACCCTGCCGCTGGCGGAATGTCTTGGAGAGATCGCGGATCGAGAGGAGCACGACGGAGGAGGAGTTAACCACGAATGGACACGAATGAACACGAATTCGGATGAGAAAAAACAGAGCCTGGGCTCTTCCTTGGGGAGTCAACGGCCCCGCGGCGCCAATCAGCGACTTCGCATTCTGTCAGGATTCGCGTCCATTCGTGTTCATTCGTGGTTCACCTGCCCGGGATTGGCCGCGAGGAGCTCGCGCGTGTATTCTGCCTGCGGTCTCTCGAAGAGATCGTAGACGCCGGCCTGCTCGACCTCGCGGCCGTCGCGCATGACGAGGACGCGGTCGGCCATTTCGGCGACGAGGGCGAGGTTGTGGGTGACGAAAAGCAGGGCCATGCCGCTGGTCGCCTGGATCTCGGCGAGGAGCTCGAGCACCCCGCGCTGCACCGAGGCGTCGAGCGCCGTCGTGGGCTCGTCGGCGATGAGCAACTCCGGCTCGCACGCGATCGCGATGGCGATGGCCACGCGCTGGAGCATGCCGCCGCTCAGCTCGTGCGGGTAGGCGTGGTAGCGGCGCGCGGCGTCGGCGATGCGCACGCGGTCCATCGCGGCGATGGCGCGCGTGTGCGCGGAGGCGCGGTCGAGACCGAGATGCACGCGGATGACCTCGGCGATCTGGGCGCCGACCTTGATCGCGGGATTGATCGCGGCCGTCGGCTCCTGGAAAACCATGCCGATCTCGCCGCCGCGCAGCGCGCGCAACTCGCACTCGGGGAGCTTCGTGAGATCGCGTCCGCGCCAAAGGACTTCGCCCGCGCTCACGCGCAACGGCGGCGGAACGAGGCCCATCACGGCGAGCCCGGTCATGGACTTGCCCGCGCCGCTCTCGCCGACGACGGTCAGCGTCTCACCCTTCGCGATCGAAAATGAAAGCGCGTCGACGATTGGCCGCGGCGCCTCAGGCGCGAGGATCGTCAGCGAACGGACGTCGAGGAGAACAGACATGGTGGAACCACTGATGGACACTGATGAACACTGATTCGAGCCGGGGAACCGCTGATCTGCGCTGATTCGCGCCGACAAGTATGGATCGGATCCATAGGCGAAAATCAGCGTAGATCAGCGGTTCAATCTCAGCGGTTTGAATCAGTGTGCATCAGTGTCCATCAGTGGTTAAAAAGATTGAGCTGCGAGTCGTCGGGTGGAGCCACGTGGATCGTGCGTTTCGGGCGGCTCTTCGGCGCGGGGGCGGAGACGGTCACGACGGCTTCGTCGGACTCGAGCTGGCCCATGATCTCGGTCGCGCGGGCGATGACCTCGCGCGGCAGGCCCGCGAGCTTGGCCACCTGGATGCCGTAGCTGCGATCGGCGGCGCCCGGCACGACGCGGCGGACGAAGACGATCTCCTCGTTCCACTCCTTCACGGCGACGGAGTAGTTGCGCAGGCGCGGCAGGTGTTTCTCCAGCTGGGTCAACTCCTGGTAGTGCGTGGCGAAGAGCGTGCGCGGGCCGCGCGCGGGGTCGCGGTGCAGGTGCTCGACCACGGCCCAGGCGATGCTCACGCCGTCGTAGGTCGAGGTGCCGCGGCCGATCTCGTCGAGGATGATCAGGCTGCGGTCGGTGGTATTGTTGAGGATGTTCGCGGTCTCGTTCATCTCGACCATGAAGGTCGAGTTGCCGCGGGCGAGGTCGTCGCTCGCGCCGACGCGCGAGAAGATGCGGTCGACCAACCCGAGGCGGCACGAGCGCGCCGGCACAAAGCAGCCGATCTGCGCCATGAGCGTGATGAGTGCGACCTGGCGGATGTAGGTCGACTTGCCCGCCATGTTCGGACCCGTGATGAGGAGGATCTGCGCCTCCGAGGCCGAGGTGGACGTGTCGTTGGGGACAAAACTGTGCGTTCCGGCCACGCCCAGCGCCTGCTGCTTGAGCATCTGCTCCACCACGGGGTGGCGCCCCTCGGTGATCTCGAGTGCGTCGGAGTCGTCCAGCTCGGGGCGGCACCAGGCCCACTCGCGCGCGAGCGCGGCCCAGCCGAGAAACACATCGAGTGCGGCCAGCGCGTGCGCGGTCGTGCGCAGGCGGTCGGCCTGGTCGAGCACGGCGGCGACGAGTTCGCCGAAGAGGAACTGCTCGCGCGCCTGCGCGTTCTCCTCGGCGTGGAAGATCTCCTTCTCCTTCGCGCGGAGCGCTTCCGTGATGAAACGCTCGCCTCCGACCATGGTCTGCTTGCGGATGTAGTCTGCGGGGACGTTGCCGAGATTGGATTTGGTGACTTCGATGAAGTAGCCGAACGCGCCGTTGAAGCGGACCTTCAGGTTCTTGATCCCGGTGCGTTCCTGCTCGGTGCGCTCGAGCTCGGCCAGCCAGTGCTGGTTGTCGCTCTTGAGCGAGAGGAGTCGATCGAGTTCTGTATCGAAACCGGGGCGGATGTATCCGCCGTCGCTCAGCGCCGCGGGCAACTCGTCGCGCAGGGCGCGGCGGAGCAGGTCGCGCAAGTCGGGCAGGTCGGTGATCTGCGCGGCGAGCGCGGCGACCTCGGGTGCCGCGAACTGCGCGAGCGCGTCGAGGATCGCAGGCAGCTGCTCGAGCGTGTCGCGCACGCCGCCGAGCTCGCGCGGGTTGCGCAGGCGGTTCTGCAGGCGGCCGAGGATGCGCGTGACGTCGCGCACGCGGCCGAGTTGTTCGCGCAGATCGGCGGCCGTGCCGGGAGCGGCGAGGAGTGCGGCCACGCAGGCCTGGCGGCGCTGCAACTCGGCGAGGTCGACGCACGGCGCGATGAGAAACTGCTCGAGCAGGCGCGCACCGGCCGCGGTGGTCGTGTCGTCGATGGCGGCGAGCAGGCTGCCTTCGCGTGTGCCGCGGCTGCTCTGGAATATCTCGAGATTGCGCAGGGTGGCCGGGTCGATGAGGAGCGCGGAGGTGCTGCGGTACTCGCGGACGGTGCGGAGGTTTTCCGGTTTCGCGCGCAGGTTTTCCGTCGCGTAGTGCACGAGCGCGCCGGCCGAGCCGAGGGCGGGGTGGTCGTTGGCCAGGCCGAAGCCCTGGAGATTGAGCACCCCGAGCGTCTCCATCACCGTGCGCGCGCCGCTCACGATCTCGAAGTGGTAGCCGGGGATCTCGCTGATCGAGCGGCCCTCGCAGAAGGCGGCGAGCAGCCGGTGCGGCGTGTGCTCGTGGGGATGCGCCTTCCACTCCTCGAGCGCGCGCTCGGCGAGGACGAGCTCGGCGGGATTGAGCGCGTGCAGGACGGGCAGGAGTTTTTCCGGCGCCGTGTCGCTCGCGAGCTGGAACTCGCCGGTCGAGAGATCGATCCAGGCCGCGTGCAGGCCGTGCTTGGTGAGGTCGAGCGCGGCGAGGTAGTGGTTGCGGTTGGCCTGGAGCTGGTTGGCGTCCAGCGTCGTGCCCGGGGAAAGGATACGCGTGAGCGAGCGCTTCACGAGCTTGCCCGGCTGCGGGTCCTCGATCTGGTCGACGATCGCGACCTTCACGCCGGCGGCGAGGACCTTGCCGACGTAGGCATCGGCGGCGTGGAAGGGGATGCCCGCCATTGGGTAGTCGTTGCGGCGGGTCAGCGTGATGCCGAGGAGTTTCGCGCCGAGCTCCGCGTCCTCGTGAAACATCTCGTAGAAGTCGCCCAGGCGGAAGAGCAGCAGCGTGTTGGCGGGAAGCGAGCGCTTCACCTCCAGGTACTGCTGCATCATCGGCGTGACTTTGGCGGGCTTGGACATGCGGACGTGGCGGTAGGGAGTCGAGGAGACGGAGGCGTTGGGGGATTGCCACGCGCGTTTCCGACCCGCAATGACAAAGACCATGCCGATCCTGGCCCATCGCGACTTCGGAGGGAAGGGGCTGCCGCCGCTGGTCATCCTGCACGGCATGCTCGGGTCCTCGCGCAACTGGCAAAGCGCCGGGCGAGACCTCGCCGCTCGCTTTCACGTGCATGCGCTCGACCTGCGCAACCACGGCGACTCCTTCCATGCGCGCGAGATGAGCTACCCGGTCATGGCGGCGGACGTGATCGCGTGGATGGACGCCCACGGGATCGAGCGCGCCCACGTCGTCGGCCACAGCATGGGCGGGAAGACCGCGATGCGGCTGGCGATCGATCATCCGCTGCGCGTGGGAAAACTCGTCGTCGTCGACATCGCACCCAAGGCCTACCCGCGCTCGCACGGCCTCAACTTTGCCGCCATGCACGCGCTCGACCTCGCCGCGCTCACCTCGCGCCAGCAGGCCGAGGAACAGTTGGCCGCCGAGGTGACCGACTGGGCCATGCGGAAATTTCTCCTGACCAACCTCGAGCGGCGCAGCGATGGCCGCGGATTTCGCTGGGTGATCAATCTCGAGGCGTTGACCGCGGCGCTGCCGGTCCTGGAGGCCAACTTCCTCCAGCCCGGGGACCGCTTCGACGGCGACGTGCTCTTCGTGCTCGGCGGCAAGTCGCGCTATTTCCTGCCCGAGGACGAGCGCGTGACGCGCGAGCATTTCCCTTATGTGACCTTCGCGACGATCGAGGAGAGCGGGCACAATCCCCACTTCGACGCGCGGGAGAAGTTCGTGGAGACGGTGGCAAAGCTTCTGGCGGAGTAGACGGGGCCACAGAGAGGCACAAGAGGTCACGAAGACATGATTCCGGATCTTTGTGACCTTGTGTGCCTCTTTGTGGACATGCCTCGATTCGCTGAATCATGACACCCCACCTCTCCGTCGTGATGCCGGTGTGGAACGCCGCAGAGACAGTCGCCGCGGCAGTGGCGAGCGTGCGCGCGCAGACGTTGGCGCCCTGGGAACTCATCGTTGTCGACGACGGTTCGGATGACGCGACGGCCGATGCGGTCGAGCAGGCGTCGGTGGGCGACGCCCGCATTCGACTGCTCCGGCGGGGGCACGCGGGAATCGTCGCGGCGCTGAGCGCCGGGCTCTCCGACGCGCGTGCGCCGCTCATCGCGCGGATGGATGCCGACGATGTCATGCACCCGGATCGACTCGCCGCGCAGATAGCGCTGCTCGACGCGCGGCCGGAGGTCGGCGTGGCTTCCTGCCGGGTCGAGTTCGGCGGCGATCGGGCGGCGTCGCGTGGCTATGCCGTGCATGTCGACTGGATCAACTCGCTCGTCGAGCCGGACGAGATCGCCCGGGCCCGTTTCGTCGAATCGCCGATCGCGCATCCGAGCGTGATGTTTCGCCGCGAGGTGATCGATCGCCACGGGGGCTACGCCGAGGGACCTTTTCCGGAGGATTTTGAGCTGTGGCTGCGCTGGATGGATGCGGGCGTGCGTTTCGCCAAGGTGCCCGCGGTGCTGCTGCGCTGGAACGATCCGCCGGCGCGCCTGTCGCGCACCGACCCGCGCTACGGCGAAGGCGCCTTCTACGCGTGCAAGTGCCGCTACCTAGCGCGCTGGCTGAGCGCGCACGTCGTGCCCACGCGGGCGATCCTCCTGTGGGGCGCGGGTCGGATCACGCGCCGGCGCTTCGCCGCGCTGGCGGCACACGGGGTGCGGCTCGCCGGCTACATCGATATCGATGCGCGCAAGATCGGCACGCTCGTCGCGGGACTGCCCGTGCTCGCCCCGCGCGACATTCCACCGCGCGAGGGGTGCTTCGTGGTCGGTGGCGTCGGCGTGCGGGGCGCGCGCGACCTGCATCGCGCCACGCTGGTGTCACGCGGCTTCGTCGAGGGCGCGGACTTCATCTTCGCCGCGTGAGCGGAGCCGGACGGTAGGGAAGCCTCGCCGAGGCCTCCGCGTGACGTGTGCGTGCGTGCACAGACCGTTCGCGGACACCTCGCGAGGTGTCCCTACCGACGGAGCCCGGCGAACAGCTCGAGGTAGCGTGCGTTCTGCCGGTCGGGGTCAAACTCGGACCGCGCATGCTCGCGGGCGGCGACTGCCATCCGGCCACGGAGCGCGGGATCCCGGGCGAGTCGTTCCATCGCGCCGGCGAGCGCGGTGTGGTCGCCCTGCGGCACGAGCAGGCCGGATGCGCCGGGGAGGAAGGTCTCGCCGACACCGGCGACGTCGCAGGCGGCGACGGGCAGGCCGAGCCACTGCGCCTCGACGAGGAAGTTCGGGAGCGACTCGAGATCCGACGCGAGCACCGCCACGTCGGCCGCGGCGTAGAGATCCGCCGTGTCACGACGCAGGCCGAGGAAACGCACGCGTTCGCCCAAGCCGAGCTCGTGCGCGAGCGACTCGGCGGGCCCGCGCTCCGTGCCGTCGCCGGCGATCCAAAGCACCCAGGGAAGATCGCGCGGCAGTGCGGCCGCCGCGCGCACGAGGCGGCGGTGCCCCTTGCCCGGTCGCAGCATGGCGGTGCACAGAAACACGGTTGTGTCGGGCGTCGCAGACAACTCGGCGCGGACCCGCCCGCGGGCGTCGATGGCGGGTGCGGCCGTCGCGGCGAGGGCGTTGCGGATGACGTGGACCTGTGCGCCGGCGACGCCGTGGTCGCGCGCGATGCGGCGTGCGGCCTCGGCGCTGTTGACCACGACGGCGGCCGCACGGCGCAGGGCGCGGCGATAGAGCCACGGGATGCGTTTGCCGGTGCGAAACGTCGCGACCACGCGCGTCCCGGGCAGGGCGCCGACGAGTCGGGCGCCGTGGCAGTTGGCCATGCGTCCCATGAGCTGCACGACATCGGGCGCAAAAGCCCGCACCGTGCGGACGAGGCCGGGTGCGAACCAGTCGAGGTGCAGGTCGAACGGCTGCAGCGCGACCGAGCGCACCGAGGCGGGCATATCCTGCGCGAGTGTTCCGCCCGGGCGGAAGGTGACCACAAGCACCTCGTGCCCGGCGGCGGCGAAGGCGCGTGCGAGGGAGGCGGTCTGGCGCTCGGTGCCTCCGACGCGCAGGTGGTCCTGGACGAGCGCGATCCTCATGGCGTGGTCCCGCCGGCCCGGCCTGGGCTTGCCGCGCCGTCTGGATGTGTCTCACTGCGCCGTGTGAAAGGCCGCCATCCATTCGTCACCACGCTGCTGCGCTGGGGCATCAACGCCCTCGGCATCTTCGTGGCGGCGGAGATCATCCCCGGGATTTCGTTTCGCGATGGCAAGTCATTGGCGATCGTCGTGGTCATGCTCGGCCTGTTCAACGCGTTTTTGAAGCCGCTGCTCGTGCTCTTCGCGCTGCCGTTCGTGATCATGACACTGGGCGTCGGTATCCTCTTCATCAACGCGCTCCTGCTCCTGCTCGCCGCGGAGATCGTTCCCGGTTTCGGTGTGGAGGGATTCTTCGCGGCGTTCCTCGGTGCCCTGGTCGTCGGCGTGATCAATCTCGTGCTCGGCTCGCTGGCGGGCGATATGCCGGTGGTGATGCGGCACGGCCGCCGGCGCGGAGCGATGCCGCCGCCGCCGGAGCCGGGCCGGCGCGGGCCCGAGGGTGGACGGCCGCCGGCCGCACGCATCCACCGGCCGGATCGCGATCACGAGGACGTGATCGACATCTGAGCGGCGTCCTCAGCCGACAGTGGCTGCCTGGGTGTCGGGATCGGCCTCGCGATTGGGTGCGAGGCAGCGCGTGAGGGCGCGGGAGAGTTCACCGAAGCTGACAGGCTTGGAAACGTAGTCGTCCATGCCGAGGGTGAGGCAGCGGTCGCGCTCGCCCTCGAGCGCGTTGGCCGTGAGCGCGATCACCGGTATCCGGGGCCGGCCGGTTTCGGACTCGATGCGGCGCAACTCGGCCGTGGCCTCGTAGCCGTCCATCTCCGGCATCTGTCCGTCCATGAGCACGACATCGAAACGCTCGCGCTCCAGCGTGCGCAACGCCTCGCGGCCGTTCTCCACGACCACGCAGGTGTGGCCGAGCTTCTCCACCATGCGCCGGGTGAGCCGCTGGTTGACCGGGTTGTCCTCGGCGATGAGCACACGCACGCCGCTGGGGGCTGTTGCCGGCGCGCCGGCTCCGGCGGTGGTGGTCGGTTTCCGTGGCGTCCACAGGTCGAGCAGGGAGCGGGTGAGGCTGGTGGTGCGCACGGGCTTCTGGAAGACGGCGTGGAACCCCAGCCGGTCGATGTGCTCGCGGTGATCGCGCATCAGCGCGGAGCTGAGCATGATGAGGGGCAGCGAGGCGGTGCGCGGGTCGGCCCGGATGTCGTCGGCGAGTTCCAGCCCGTCCATCCCGGGCATCTGAAAGTCGATGATCGCCAGATCGAAGGCGCGACCCTCGCGCGTGGCGTGGTGGAGCTGGCTGACCGCATCCGGGCCACTGTCAGACTCTGTCACCGTCATTCCGATACGGGCCAGGGAGCGGAGGAGGACGAGCCGGTTGGTGGCGTTGTCGTCGACCACGAGCACGCGGCGGTGGCGCAGCGGGACGAGATCGGCGGAGGGACTCGGGGGATGGGGCGAGCCGCGGCCCGGCTTGATCGTGAACCAGAACGTCGAACCCTTCCCGGGTTCGCTCTCCACGCCAATTGTGCCGCCCATCATCTCGACGAGCTGGCGCGAGATGGCGAGTCCCAGTCCGGTGCCGCCGAAGCGGCGGGTCGTCGAGTTGTCGACCTGCGAGAACGACTTGAAGAGGCGCGCCTTGCCCTCGGCCGTGAGGCCGATGCCGGAGTCGCGGACCTCGACGCGCAGGGTGGAGTGCGTCTCCGCCTGGCCGGCGCCCGACGCGTGCACCACGACCTCTCCGACCTGCGTGAACTTGATGGCGTTGCCGATGAGGTTGACCAGCACCTGGCGGAAGCGGACCTGGTCGCCGACGACCTCGGTCGGGACGTCGTCCTCGATCCAGCCGATCAGCTCGATGCCCTTGCGTGCGGCGGATTGGGCGAGCAGGTCGAGCACGTCCTCGATGGCGGCGCGAGGATCGAACGGCACGCGCTCGAGCTCGAGCTTGCCCGCCTCGATCTTGGAGAAGTCGAGAATGTCGTTGATGATTCCGAGCAGCGATTCGCCCGAGTTGCGCACCGTCTCGGCAAACTCCCGCTGCTCGGGCGTGAGCTGCGTGTCGAGCAGCAGCGCGTTCATGCCGATCACGCCGTTCATGGGCGTGCGGATCTCGTGGCTCATGTTGGCGAGGAACAGGCTCTTGGCCTGGGTCGCGGCCTCGGCCTGCTCCTTGGCCGTCTGCAGCTCGCGCGTGCGCTCCGCGATGCGGCTCTCGAGTTCGGCGTTCGTGCGCTCGAGGCGTCGCGTGCGCCAGCGTAGCACGGCGAGCATGGCGAACAGCGTCGCGACCGTCGCGCCGAGCCGGAATGTCCGCGTCTGGTGGAAGAACGGCTGCTGCCGCACGGCGAGGGAGGCGCCCTCGGTGCTCCAGACGCCGTCGTCGTTGCAGGCGACCACCTGAAATCGGTAGGAGCCGGGCTTGAGGTTGGAGTAGATCGCGGCGCGGCGACTGCCCGCGGCGACCCAGGCGCTGTCATGGCCTTCGAGCCGGTAGCGATAGATGACCCGCGATGGCTGCACGAAGCTCAGTGCGGTGTATTCAATCACGAGGGACGCGGTGCCGGGCGGCAGCTCGAGCGCGTCCGAGGTCCCGACGGGATGCTGGTCGACCAGCACGCGCTCGATCGCGACGGGCGGCGGCGTGGTGTTCGCCGTGACGGCACCCGGGTCGATCACCACCGGGCCGTTGCGGCTGGCGAGCCAGATGCGGCCGTCCGGGGCGACGGTGCCGGCGGGCGACGAGCCGAGGCCGACCGAACCGGAGTTGACGCCCAGGTCGGCGCCGACGAAGTGCAGAGGGTCCGCCTCGGAAGCGCCGAGGGCGATGGCGAGGATGTTGGCCTTGTCGGACCAGTAGATGCCTCGCGGCGTACCGAGCCACAGGCGCTGCTGCGGGTCCTCGATCACGACGCTGACCTGGTCGTTGAGCGGGCCGGAGAGCGCCTCGGAGGCGTACCAGGTGCCGGCGTGGCGCACGACGAGCCCGCGGCCCTTGGTGCCGACCCACAGCGTGCCGTCCGGTTCGGGGTAGATGGTGCGGATGTCGGAGACGGGCGCGCCGTGCTCCGCGTCGAGCAGGCCCTCGAGCGTGTCGCCGCGGAACAGCGCGATGCCGTGCGGGCTGCGCAGCCCGGCGTAGACGAGGCCCGAGCTGTCCTGGGCGAACGCCATGCCGACGTAGATCTCCTCCGTCGCGGCGGTGGACTGGGCAGGAAGTTTCCCGCGGAGGTCGGTCACGTGCCCGTCCTGCCAATACAGGAGGCCGCCGGTCTCGGCGCCGACCCACATGCGGCCGACGGAGTCCTCAAAAAGGGCCCGCACGCCGGCGATCCCGGGGATGGCCGTGAGCATCTCGTCGCGCCAGCGATAGAAGCCGCGTTTGGTCCCGATCCAGACCGAGCCGTCGCGCGCGGCGGCCACGGACCAGACCTCACCTCCGCTCTCCAGGGGCAGACTTATGGTCGATGTCGGTCCGCCCGGGGTCAGCCGCTGCACGCCCGCGCCGCGGGCGCCCAGAAGGATGTTCCCCTCACGGTCGGCTGCGACCGTCCGGGTGATCTGGCGCTGGTCGTCGCCGTCGTGCGCCATGCGGATGCCGACGCGGCGCAGGCGTCCGATGCCGTCGGTCGCCGTGCCGATCCAGAGGCTGCCCTCGTGGTCCTCGAGGATGGTGCGGGTGTTGTCCATCCGCGGAGTCGGCAGGTGGTGAAAGCGTCCGTCGCCCTCGGGCGCGAAGCGGTAGAGGTGGTTGGTCGCGACCCAGAGCCGCCCGGCGCGATCGAAGTAGAGATCGCGTATCGGGTCGCCGTCGAGACCGTGCGCGGTCCCGAGGAACCGCTGTTCGTCCGGGCGGACGCAGAGCACCCCGGCGTTGGTCGCGAGCCAGACGCCGCCGCGCGCGTCGCTGGTGATGCGCGGCACGTCCCGCACCGGCTCTGGCGTGGCCAGAGGTGTGTAGGTGGTCCCGTCATACGTGCCCGCGCCGGCGCGGCGAAAGCCGAGCCAGAGCCGGCCCTGGGAGTCGGCGTGCACCGAGCGCACGTCCGCGTCCGCGGGCATGCCGGCGGCCTGGCGGTGGCTGTAGAGCCCGTCGGATCGGGCCTCCCACAGTCCCGAGTTGCCGGTGCCCACCCAGATCCGACCCCGGTCATCCTGGGTCACGCAGGTCGCCGAGGTCTCGCGCAGGCCGACGGCCTCGATCTCGCCGTCGCGCAGGCGGGAGAGGCCGCGGTGCGTGCCGATCCAGAGGATGCCTGAACGGTCCTGATAGAGGCAACGGATGAGGTTGTGCGTGAGACCGGGATGGGTGGCGGTGCGGAAGACGGTGAAGCGTGTCCCGTCGTAGCGGGCCAGGCCGGCCTCCGTGCCGATCCACAGGTAGCCATCGCGGGTCTGGAAGAGCACCGACGCGGTGTTATGTGGCAGGCCGGCCTCGACGCCCAGGGTGGCGATCGCGTAGTCGGCTTCTGGATGCGCGGGCGAAGGCGCGGCCCCGGTCGCGGGTTGGAGGCACGTCGCAAGCAGGCTGAGTCCGGCGACGAGGTGGCGCAGACGCAGGGACGGTCCGCGGCGACGGTCGGGTAGGCGGAAATGATGGGGCGCGATGGACGCGGGACAGGGCACGGGTATCCCTGAGTAATCGACTCCGGTGAAGCCTGGTTTAGGTGCCGGAGATCAGGAAGTTGCGTGAGTCGGCGTGGTTGCGGGTCGGCCCGGCTGCGATAGCTGCGTCCCTCGAGCCGAAGTCGCCCCAGCCGGGGGCCGGCGGTCGGCTCAGGCTGAAGGCCGATGGGGCGATCCGCCCGAAGTGACAGGCGCCCATTTCCGCAGCACGGCGGCGAAGGCCGCCGGCTGCACCGGTTTGGTCAGGTAGTCGTCCATGCCCGCGGCGAGGCAGCGGCTGCGCTCCTCCTCCAGGGCGTTGGCGGTAAGGGCCACGATGGGCAGCCGGCTCCCGCCCGGGACCTCGCGGGCGCGCCAGGCCGCCGTGGCCTGGTAGCCGTCCATGCCCGGCATCTGGCAATCCATGAGAACCAGGGCGAAACGCTCCCGCTCCAGCAGATCGAGGGCCTCCTCGCCGCTGGCGACCGCGGTGGCGCGGCCCCCGAGCTTCTGCACCATGCGCACGGCGAGGCGGAGGTTAATCGCGTTGTCATCCACGATGAGCACGTGTGGGGCGTCGGGCCGGACCGGTGTCGCGGCCGGCCCCGCGGGGGACGCGGGCGCCTGGGGTGACGAGCCGTCCCAGAGGCGAAGCATCAAGCGGCGGAGTTGCCCCGGGCGCACCGGCTTGGCGAGCACCGCGGTGAACTGGCATCGATCGATGCGCTGCCGGGCCTGGGCGCTCCCGGGTTGGCCCATGAGGACCAGCGGTACGGCCCGCATGTGCGGCGTCGTTCGCAGTGCCTCGGCGACGGTCAGCGGGTCGGCGTCCTTGGCCTGGGCGTCGAGGAGAATGAGGTCGAAGGCCTCGGCCCGGCTCGCCTGATCGAGGACCGCGCCCACGTGGTCGAGCTCGGTCACGTGCATGCCCCAGCGGTGCATGTGTCGCGCGAGAATCGTGCGGTGGCGGGCGGATGGACTAGCCAACAGCACATGACGGCGGGCCAGGGCGAGGAGCGAGTCGCCCGCCTGGGTCGCCGCGGCAGCTGTCGTGCGCATGGTGAACCAGAAGGTCGAGCCGCGCCCCGGCTCGCTCTCGACGCCGATTTCCCCGCCCATCAATTCGACGAGTTGGCGGCAGATCGCCAGCCCCAGGCCGGTGCCGCCGAAACGTCGCGTCGTGGAGCTGTCGACCTGGCTGAACGATTGGAACAGCCTCGCCCTGCCGGCCGTGTCCATGCCGATGCCGGTGTCCCGCACTTCCGTGCGCAGGTGGCGGGTGCCGTCCGGGGCGGAGGTCGTGGCGAGGCTGACGAACACCTCGCCGCTCGGTGTGAATTTCACCGCGTTGCCGACCAGGTTGGTGAGGACCTGGCGGTACCGAGTCGGGTCGCCGATGAGCGCGGGCGGCACGTCGTCGTCGGCCCACCACGCCAGCTCGAGCGCCTTGGCCTGGGCGGCCGACGACATGAGCTCGAGCACGTCCTCCACCGCCGTGCGCGGATCAAACGGCACGGACTCGATGTGGAGCTTGCCCGCCTCGATCTTGGAGAAATCCAGGATGTCGTTGATGATCGAGAGCAGGGCCTCGCCGGACTTGCGAATCGTCTCGCCGTACTCGCGCTGCTCCTCGGTGAGCGGCGTGTCGAGGAGCAGCCCGGTCATGCCGATCACGCCGTTCATGGGCGTGCGGATCTCGTGGCTCATGTTCGCGAGAAACGTGCTCTTGGCGCGGGCCGCCGCCTCGGCTTGCTCCTTGGCGAGTTGCAGCTCGCGTGTGCGGGCGGCGATGGCGCGCTCGAGTTCCTCGGTCTTGCGACGCAGCGCCGTCGTGCGCAGGCGGTAGATGAACCAGAGCGCCAGCATGCCGGCGAGGGCGAGCGTGAGGTAGAACTGCCGGGTCTGGTGGTAGAACGGCCGCTGGACGACGAAGACGGAGGCGCCTGGCTCGATCCAGTCTCCGCCCTCGTCGGCCGCGAGGACGCGGAACAGGTAGCGCCCGGGTGGCAGACTGGTGTAGACGGCGGTGCGGCGCGTGCCGGCCTCGGTCCAGCCCTGGTCGTATCCCTCGAGTTGGTACCGGAACCGGATGCGTCCGGGATGCGTGAGGGCCGGCGCGGTGTAGCTGACGGAGATCGCATGCGCGCCAGGCGGCGCCTCGATCGCGGTCTGCATGTCGGCGGCCCGGTTGTCGATGGTGATGCCGTCGATGAAGACGCGCGGACGTTCACGTCGTTCGCGGATGCGGGTCGGATCGACCTGGAGCAATCCCGCGCGAGTCGAGAACCACAACGTGCCGTCCGCGGCCGGCCAGACCACGGGTTGCGAACCCGAGGTCAGGGTGCTGCCGCGTACGAACTCGTGCAGCGCGGACGCCGGCTCGATCTCGCCGCGCATGGCGCGCGCCAGGTCGTCCGGGTCGGCCCAGTAGATGACGGATTGCGAGCCGACCCACAGGCGGCCTGTGTGATCGAGCGCGAGGGCCGAGACGATGTCCTGGGTGAACTCCGCGACCGGGTCCGAGCGGTACCACCGGCCGTCCTCGTGCACGGCCAGTCCACCCCCGCGCAGCCCGGCCCAGAGCCGGCCCGCACGGTCGAGGACCAGTGCGCGGATCTCCGTCGAGGGCAGGCCGTCCTGCGTGGTGTATCGGGTCACGCTGCCGTCGCGCAGCGTGAGCACGCCGCCGCGGCGAAGGCCGAAGTGGAAGGCGCCGTCCGCGCCCTCGGCGAAGCCGACGAAGACATCGCTCCCGATCATGGCGGCCGGGACGATTGTCTCGAATGATCCATCCAGCCAACGCACGATGCCCCCGGCCTCGGTGGAGAACCAGACCGCACCGCGTGCATCCTCGAAGACGGCCCGGACGAAGAGGTGATCCGGATACTCCTCCATCACGCCTTCGCTCCACCGACGCAGCGCGCCGCGCGAGCCGATCCACACGGCCCCGGCCCGTGTCGCCGTGGCGCACCAGGCGTCGGCGGCCAGGGACTGGTCGGCGGGGACGATGCTCTCCCACTGCGTCGCGCCCGCGGGCAGGCGCACGACCCCCCGCAGCGGCAGGGTGGCCCAGAGTGCGCCCGACGCGTCGACGGTCACGCTTTTGGTCGTGCCGCCGGGGATGCCATCGTCGGCACCGAGCGTGCGCGTGCCGATGTCGCGCATGCGCCAGAGCCCGGCACCCGTCGTGCCGATCCAGAGGTTGCCATCGTCGTCGCTCGTGATGGTGCGTGGTGCGAGGCCGAACGGCGTGGGACAAAGTACGAATCGGTCACGGCCGTTCCAGCGGCGCAGGTCCGCGCTCATGACCCAGATCGAACCGTCACCGGTCGTGGCGATCTGGTTGATGACATCGCTGCGCAGGCCGTCGGACTGGCCGAGATGTCGCGCCTCGTCCCCCTCCAGGCGCACCAGGCCGTGGCGACCGGTGGAAAGCCAGAAGGTGCCCGCGGGACCTTCGGTCATCGCCTCCACCTGGGCCTCCTGCACGGCCGGGACCGCGGGAGTCTCCCAGCCGTCATTCGTGCGCCGGATCACGCCGCCGGGGCGATTGAATCCCACCCAGACCCGGCGCGTCGCATCACTGAAGACGAACGCCACCTCGTCGCCGAGATGGGCGAGTTCGGGGTGTGGGATGACGGTCGTGCCGTGCAGTTCGAAAACTCCGGCCGACGAGGTCGCGACCCAGAGGTGTCCATGGCCATCTTCCGCGAGCCCGCGGACTTCCGTCGCGGGCAGGTCGGTCGGTTCGAGGGTGCCGGCCTGCAGACGCACGAGGCCCGCCTGGGTGCCGATCCAGAGGGCGCCTGTGCGGTCGGCATGGAGACGACGGATGACGTTGCTCCCGAGCTCGGGATGTGTGGACGTGCGGAAGACGACGTGGTGCAGGCCGTCGAAGCGCGCCAGACCGCTCTCGGTGCCGACCCAGAGAAAACCATCCGGGGTCTGGACGATGGCGGTGACGACGGCGGACAGGGTCTCGTCCAAGGTCGGCGCATTGAAGATGTAGCGCGAGCCGAGTTCGATCCGGCCGGGATCCGCGGACCGATCCTGCGCGCGGGACGGGGTGACGCCGAAGATCAGCACCAAGCCCAGCAGACACCACCTCGCGGCCCGGCGAACACGTACGCTCCCCTGTGCGGCACCGTACGCCAGTGCCGCCACCGTGGCCGCGGGGCACGGGTGCCGGGAAAGTGATGGAGATTTCGCCAAGACGGGAGACTCCTTCCTTTATCGGCCGCCGGCAGCGCGGTGTTAGCGTGCGACTGCCCGGGGGGCTTTGTCGTTTACCGAGACCCGGGGTGGGGTTTGTTTCGGCGGGCCCGGCCGGCGTATCGGCGCACGGTCGGGTCCCTATGCTGAATCCGGATCCGGCGGCCTGGCCCGCACCGCTCCTCTATTTCGATTCGCCCGCATTCCCCGTCGCCTCTCCCGGCCCCGTCCAGGTGACGGGTTGGCTGGCTGGCAACTTTGCGTTCGGCGACGTCCGTCTCGACGAGAAGGACGGGCGATCGATCCCGCTCACGATCGGGCCGCGGCCGGATGTCGAGGGGGCGTTTCCGGGGTTCGCCCACGTAGCGGGATTCTCCGTCGTGGTCGATCGTCGCGACCTGGCGGACGACGCGCTCACCTTTCGGTATTCGTTCGGCGGAGTCGCCTGCTGTTACCGCCGGTCGCTCGCCGGAGGGATCGATCCCGCCGTCAAGCAATCGAAACTCGATCGCATCCGCGCCATCCTGCGTCCGGGCCTGGATTGGGTGGAGCGGCCGGGCTGCCTGGACTTTCTCACCGACGAACTCCGCCAGACCGCGCACCTCAGCCCCACCGATGCGGTCTCGTCCAACCCCTATGATGCCTACGCGCTCGGACTTTTCAGTTTCCTGCCGGACGGCCTGATCCTCGACGCCGGTGCGGGCTTCAACCCCGACTACCGACCCAACGTGGTCAACCTCGAGGTCGTCGACTACCCGACCTGCGACGTGCTGGCGGCGGGCGAGCGCCTGCCATTCCGCGACGGCAGCTTCGACGCCGTGCTTTCGCTCGCCGTCCTCGAGCACGTGCGCGATCCGTTCGCCTGCGCTGCGGAGATCCAGCGCGTGCTCAAGCCCGGCGGCCTGCTCTGCGCAGTCGTGCCGTTCCTGCAGCCGTATCACGGATTCCCGCACCACTACTACAACATGACCGCACAGGGCCTGCGCAACCTGTTCTCCGGGCTGACCGTGATCGCCCAGCAGGTGCCGCTGAGCGGTCTGCCGATCTGGTCGTTGGGCTGGTACATCCGCGAATACAGCGAGAGCCTGCCGCAGGCCGAACGCCGCGCCTTCCACGAGATGAAGATCGGCGAGTTGCTGAGGCATCCCACGGCCTATTTGGGCGAGGGGTTCGTGCGGGCGCTGCCGGAGTCGGCCAACTTCACGCTGGCCAGCACGACGATGCTGCTCGCGACCAAGTAGCCCGGCCGACAGCGGCGGGCGCGCCATCGCTCAAACGGGTTGCCCTCGCGCCGGGTTTGAATCAATTCGCGCGGATGTCGTCCGGCCAGCTTCGACCCGAACTGCTCGCCCCTGCGGGCAACTGGGATTGCGCCCGCGCGGCCGTGGCCAACGGCGCGGATGCGATCTACTTCGGGCTGCCCGCCTTCAACGCGCGCATGCGGGCCGACAACTTCACCGAGGCCGACCTGCCCGCGCTCATGCGCTTCATCCACGCCCACGGCGTGCGCGGCTATCTCACGCTCAACATCCTCATCTTCACCTCCGAGCTGGCGCAGGCCGCGACGTTTCTCCGCGAGGCCGAGGAGGCGGGCGTCGACGCCATTATCGTGCAGGACCTCGGCCTCGTGCGCCTCGCGCGCGCCGTGGCGCCGCGCCTGGAGATCCACGCCTCCACGCAGATGACGATCACCTCGCCCGAGGGCGTGCACTTCGCGCGGACGATCGGGGTCGACCGCGTGGTCGTGGCCCGCGAGCTCTCGCTGCGCGAGCTCGCGAAATTCCGCCCGGACGACCCGGACATGCTCCCGGTCGAGACGTTTGTGCACGGCGCACTCTGCGTGGCCTATTCCGGCCAGTGCCTGACGAGCGAGTCGCTCGGCCAGCGCAGCGCCAACCGCGGTGAATGCGCCCAGGCCTGCCGGCTGCCCTACGACCTCGTGGTCGACGGCACCACGCGCGATCTCGGCGACAAACGCTACCTGCTCTCGCCGCAGGACCTCGCCGCCATCGACGACATCCCCGCGCTGATCGAGGCCGGCGTGATGAGCTTCAAGATCGAGGGACGCCTGAAGGCGCCCGAGTACGTGGCCGCGGTCACGCAGGTCTACCGCCGCGCGATCGACGCCGCGTTGAAGAAGGCCGGAGAAACCGCGCCGGCCGCGGGTGCGCGCGCGACGTCTGCCGCCGCGCCCCTCGTGTCACCGGAAGACCGCTACAAGCTCGAGATGACTTTCTCGCGCGGCCTCTTCAGCGGCTGGCTGCACGGCGTTGACCACCAGAGGCTGGTGCACGCGCGCTTTGGCACCAAGCGCGGGCCGTTCGCCGGCGTGATCGCGCGCGTCGGGGCGGACTTCGTGGAGTTCACGCCGGAGGTGCTGCTCAAGCCGGGAGACGGCGTGGTCTTCGAGACGGGCCTCAACCCCGACGATGAGCAGGGCGGCCGCATCTACGAGGTCCGCGGCGAGCGCCTCTACTTCCAGCGCGGCAAGATCAACTTCCGCCAGCTCCGGCCGGGCCATCGCGTGTGGAAAAACTCCGACCCCGCGCTCGAGCGCGAGATGCGCAAGAGCTTCGAGCAGATCTCCACCACGCCGGACCGGCCGCTCACATTGCGCGTCTCCGGCGCCGTCGGCCAGCCGCTGCGCCTGGAACTCGCCAGCGGCGACACGCGCGTCGCCGTGGAGTCCACGCTTCCGCTGCAGCCGGCGCGCGCCCACGCGCTTACGCCCGAGATGCTGCGCGAACAGCTCGGACGCCTCGGCGGCTCCGGCTACACCCTCGCCGCGCTCGACGGCGGGATCGAAGGCGCGACGTTTCTCCCGCTGCGCGAACTCAACGAACTCCGGCGGCGCGGGCTCGAGGCGCTGGCGGCCGTGATTTCCCGCGCATCGGCCGCGCCGTCGACCGTGAACCACACGGCCGCTCTCGACCAAATCCTTGCGACCGTCCGCAAGCAGCGCGTCGAACCTACGGCTGAGGTCCCCGTGCGTCTCGCCGTCCTCTGCCGCACGATCCCGCAGATCGCCGCGGCGTTGGAGTGCGGCGTGGACACGGTCTACGTCGATTTCGAGGACATCCGCCGCTACCCGGAGGCGGTCGCGCTCGGCCGCACGCGCCCGGGTGCCACGCTGCTGCTGGCCACGCCGCGTATCCAGAAAGCGGGAGAGCAGGGTTTCTTCAAGCTGATCGAAAACGCCGGCCCGCAGGGCGTGCTCATCCGCAACCTCGGCGGCCTCGCCCATTTCCAGGACTCACCGCTGCAGAAGGTCGGCGATTTCTCGCTCAACGTTGCCAACCCGATCACCGCGGCGCTCCTGATGGAGCGCGGCTTTGACCGGCTCACGGTCTCCTACGACCTCAACCACCAGCAGGTCGGCGCGCTGCTCGCGGGCGCGCCAGGCGAGTGGTTCGAGCTCACCATCCACCAGCACATGCCGCTCTTTCACATGGAGCACTGCGTGTTCGCGGCGTTTCTTTCGAATGGCCACACGCACCTCGACTGCGGCCGTGTGTGCGAGAAACATGAGGTGCGGCTGCGCGACCGGCTCGGCATCGAGCACCCGGTCAAGGTTGACGTCGGCTGCCGCAACACCGTCTACCACGCCAAGGCGCAGAGCGGAGCGAACTACCTCAGTGAGTTCGTCGCGCGCGGCCTGCGGCGCGTGCGCGTGGAATTGGTCGATGAGGACGGTCCGCGCACGGCCACGCTCATCCGCGCGTATCAGGCGCTCCTGCGCGGCGAGATCGCCCCGCCCGACCTGCTCTCACGCCTCAAGGTCGCCAGCCAGCTTGGCGTGACCGAGGGCACGCTGGCAGTCATCCGCTGAAGGCGGACAGACGGAGTTTGGCCACGGAGATACGGGATTCAGAGTCCGAGCTTTTGTGCCTTCTGTGGCCCGTTCTTCAGGTCTATTCGTTGTGTTTCCGTGTCTTCAGCGCTTTTGCCGTCCGGCAAAAAGCGCGATGTGGTTCTAGTCACTCCGCGAACGATCGCAGGCTGAGCGTCCATCGTCCGTCTCGGCCGCGCCGCAGCCTAATCGGGGCAGCGAAAGTCGCCGCGAGGTTTCGCGGAGTGAGCGTGGTGGCGATCGGCCCGGCGGCGACGACTTCGCCGCGGCGGAGCATCAGCACGTGTGTGAAGCCCGGCATGATCTCCTCCACGTGGTGGGTGATGAGCACGAGGGACGGGCCGCGGTGGCGCTGCGTCTCGAGCTGCACGAGCGCGAGCAGGTGCTCGCGCGCGACCGGATCGAGCCCGGCGGCCGGCTCGTCGAGCAGGAGCAGCGGGGGGCGGCCCAGCAAGGCGCGGGCGATGAGCGCGCGCTGGCGCTCGCCCTGCGAGAGCACGCCCCACGGGCGTTCCGCGAGCGCGCCGGCGCCCCACGCGCGCAGCAGCGTGAGGGCGCGCGTGCGCCGTGCGCCGCGCGGTGGGTGCCAGAGATTGAGCATGGCGTCGGGTCCGCTGGCCACGACGTGGAGCGCCGGCTCGTCGGGCTCGATTCCGCGTGTCAGCGCGTTGGAGACAAAGCCGACGTGCTTGCGCAGTTCGCGCCAGTCCGTGCGGCCGTAGGTCGAGCCAAGCACGGTCACCGCGCCGGCCGTCGGGCTGAGGTAGCCGGTGAGCGCGGACAGGAGCGAGGTCTTGCCGCAGCCGTTGGCGCCGAGGATGACCCAATGCTCGCCGCGCGCGACTCTCCAGTCGAGGCCGCGCAGGATCTGGGTATCGCCCCGGCGGATGCGCAGGCCGCGGACGTCCAGGATTTCGCGCGCCCGCGCGCTCATGGCGCCGCCGGCAGGCTGAGCCGCATCGTCGTGCCACGGTCCGAGGTCTCGGCCACCTCGATGTCGCCGTGGTGGCTGCGCATGATGCGCTTGGCGATGGCGAGGCCGAGGCCGGTGCCGCCGGTGCGGCCGGAAAGGAACGACTCGAAAATCTTGTCGCCGATCTCCGGCGGGATGCCGTGGCCGGTGTCGGTGATGTCCACGACTGCGGTGGCCGGGCCGTCGCCGAGCTGCTTTCGACTGCGGATCGTGATCGAGCCGCCCTCGGGCATGGCGTGCGTGGCGTTGAGGATGACGTTGAGCAGCACCTGCTGAATCTGGCCCTTGTTGCAGTCGATCACGATCGGGCGCTCCGAGGGCTCGTAGTGCATGTGGATCCCGGCCTGGTTGAGCTTGAGGCGCAGGAGGTGACAGGTCTCACGGATGATGTCGTCGAGGCCCCAGCGCGTGTGCAGGCTCTCCGGGGCCTTGCCGAAGGCGAGCACGCGGGTGACGAACTGCTCGAGCTGGTCGAGCTTTTCCCGGATGATCGCCACGTCGGTGCGGCGGGGATCGTCGGCGGGAAAATCGAGCGCGAGCGCGCCGAAGAGCAGGCGGATGACCGTGAGGGGATTGCGCGTCTCGTGTGCGATCTCGGCGGCGAGCAGGCCGAGCGTGGTGAGGCGGTCGTTCTGGCGCAGGCTCTCCTCGCTCTCGAAGACGCGCTGGTAGAGCCGGGCGTTCTGCAGCGCGACGGCGGCAAGGTTGGCCAGGGCCTTGAAGAGGCGGCGCTCGTCGTTGGCGAAGCGGTGGAGGCGGTCGGTGTAGACATTGAGCACACCGACGACCTCGCCGTCGACGATGAGCGGGGTGCAGAGGACGGACACGACCTGCAGGCCGGCCGGGATGTCGAGCAGGTCGAGAAACTCGTGCTGCTGGATGTTCGAATACTCCACTTGGCGGCGGGTGGAGATGGCCGAGCCGGCGAGCGAGTCCTCGATCGCGCAGTCCCGCGGCGCCGCGCGGAAGTGGTCACCAGGAGGGTGATACGCCTGCAACCGCACGCGGCGCTCGCCCGCGTCGTAGAGCTGGAGCGAGGCGAGGCGGCAATGGGCGAGGCGGTGCGACTCGCGCGTGAGCGTTTCCATCAGCTCGCCGGGCGCGAGCTTGGCGGCGAGCTCGCGTGCGACGTTGCCGAGGATCTCGAGCTGGCCGGCCTTGAGGCGCAGGTGCTCCACCGCCCAGAGGCGGCGCAGCACGCTGGCGGCCTCGTGGACGACGGTCGTGAATACGGCCAGGTGGGCTTCGTGATAGCGTCCGGCCTCGTCGGACTCCACCACGACCACGCCGTGAAACTGGCCGTCGACCTCGAGCGGCCCGGTCATGAGCGAGCGGGCGTTCGGGCGAAGCGGGAGGTGTCGCGGCTCGGTGGCGACATCGGGGACGACGAGCGGCCGGTGGTGCACGGCGACCCAGCCGAGCAGGCCGATGCCCGGGGGAATCTCCATGCGGGCGTTCACGTCGGGGTAACCGCGGCTGCATTCGACCTCGAGGGCGGTCGTGTCCGGGTTGATCAGCGCGAGGGCGGCGGCGTCGGCGTGGAAGAGTTCGCCGATCTCGTCGACGATGCGCGACATCGCCTCGCCCGGGGAATCGAGGCTGCCGGCGAGCGCGCTGATGCGATAGAGCGTCGCGAGCACGTCACGCTCGGGGATCACGGGTTCAGGCGGAGGCGTGGAACTGGCGGGCGTGTCGGCCATCGGTCTCGTGGGAGGAGCGGAGTTTCGCCGCGGCCGGCGGACTCGCAACGCTCAAGAGCGGGCGCAATCCGCCAGGGTCGCATTGACCCTCTGCGGGTGGGGCAGGGCCTCCGCCCGAGCCGCGATAACGCACGACACTCGTGGCGGCTCGGCCAGAGGCCTCGCCCTGCCCAAGGCATCGCGGGTCGTGCGTGCGGGCGCCGGTACGGCTGTGGAGACGCACCACAGCCGCCGCGTTTGCCCGACGCGGCCTTGCGCCCCTCGCCGCCTCAGTAGTCCACCGCTTCGCGATGCTCGACCGTGATGATGCGGTTGAGCGTGTCGCGCAGCTCGACCAGGCGGTGCGTCTGGGCGATCTCATCCTTGTTCGCGTTCTCGATGTAGAACGTGTCGATGGCGAGGCCGCGCTCGGTGTTGATCCGCGCGAAGGTGATGTCGAAGCCGTGGTCGTAGATCGCCTTGGAGATGCGATAGAGCAGGCCGATCTGGTCGGGCGCCTGCACCTCCACGATCGTGCGCTTGAGCGAAAGCTCGTGGTAGACGTCGATCTTCGGCGTGAACGAGGCGAGTAGGGGATTGCGGTCGGCGCCGAGGAGGCGGGCCTGGTGCTTGCGCGCCTGCACGAGGATCTCGGGATAGAGGTCCTTGTTCGAGATGAGCGCGAGGTGCACGTTCTTCGTGAACTGATCCATCACCTTCTGGCTCTGCACCACGCCGCGGCCGGGCTCGGCCACGTAGAACGTGTCGATCGCGATGTGGTCGGCGCGCGAGATGATCTTCGCGGAGTGAATGTTCAGACCCGCGAGCGAGAAGGCGCCGGCGAGCTTGTAGAAGAGGCCGGCGCGGTCCCAGGTGACCACGTTGACGACGGTGAGCGAGCGGTTCAGGTCGTCGCGCCAGTCGATGATCGGCTGCAGCGAGCTGATCGTTTCGGTCGAGATGATCGTCTTGAGCAGACGGTTCACCATCTGCAGGTGCAGGGCGATCTCGTCGTTGTCCGTGTAGATGAAGTACCGCTCCGGCAGCAGGCCGAAGTGGGCGCTGATTTCTTCTTCGGTGACACCGGGGATCGTGCGGGAAAGAAGGTCGTTCTTGGTCATTTCGAAGCGGACGGCGGCCTGTTTCTCCGCGGCGGCCGGGCCGTGGGCGAAGAACTCAAGCGTGTTGCGAAGCAGTGAGGTGTGGAGGGTGTTCTTGTAGCTGTTCCAGAGCGTGGCCGCCGTGGCGCGGGCGTCGCAGAATGTGTGAACGAACAGGAGGCGAAGCCGTTCGGCATCGCCCACCAGTTCTGCGAAGGCCGCGGTGGTCTGGGGGTCATCGAGGTCGTACTTCTGCCAAAACCGTGCCATCGCCAGGTGATTTTTGATCAAGAACCTGACAATCTCCCGGTGCGGCTCGTCGTAGCCGAGTCGATGCAGGATGGGCTCGGCCACGGTCACGCCCACATCGGCATGGTCGCGGATGCCGTCGCCCTTGCCGATGTCGTGCAGGAGCAGGGTGATGTAGAGGATGTCGGGCAGCGCCGTCTCGCGCATGACGCGGCGGTAGCCCGCGTGGGGTTCGTCCGGGCTGGTGAAGACCTGATCGAGTTCCTGGATGGTATTGAGCGTGTGGATGTCCGCCGTGTAGCGGTGGTAGAGCTCGTGCTGAACGAGGCAGGTGAGGCGGTCGAACTCCGGCACGAAGCGCCCGAGCACGCCGAGCTCATGCATCGAGCTGAGCGCGGGGAAAACGCGGCCCACGTCCTCGAGGATGGCGCGGAGACTGAGGTTGGCCTCGTGCGACTGGACGACCTTGCGGGTGATCAGCGGCAGCGACACGCGGACGAGCGAGGCGAGGTCGAACTCGAGTTGCAGCCCGAGCTGCTGGCAGTGGCGGAAGACGCGGATCAGGCGCGTCGGATCCTTCTCGAAGACGGTCTCGCTCTCGGCCGCGAGCTCGCGGCCGCGCACGATGAAGCCGTCCAGGCGCTTGACCGGTTCGTGGCGGCGCGCGCGGATCACCTCGCGGAAGGATATCTTGCCCGCGTCCTCGCCGTCGCGTGAGAGCGCGAGCCTGTGCTCGAGGATGCGCGAGGTGCGGTAGATCGTCTGCGCCGCGCGGTAGTAGTCGCGCATGAACACCTCCACGCGCTCCAGCGAGTCGCCCTGGTCGTAGTCGAGTTGTGGAGCCACGCGCGTCTGCTTCTCGAGGTCGAGCAGGTCGGTGGGCTTGCGGCTCTCGAAGTGGAGCTGGTTGCGCACGCGCAGCAGGAAGGTGTAGGCCTTCTTGAACTCGCGCAGCTCGGCCGGCCGCATGTATTTCATGTCGACGAGTTCGTCGATGCGCTGCACGCCGAGTTTCACCCGGGCCATCCAGACCGCGTTCTGGAAGTCGCGCAGGCCGCCCACGCCGTTTTTCACGTCGGGCTCCTGCAGGAAGACTGTGTTGCCGTATTTCGCGCGGCGCTGCGCCTGGTCCTCGAGCCGGGCCTGGATGTAGCCCTTGGGGTTCTCCTTGAGGTAGAAGTTCCGATACGCCGACTCATACATCGCGAATGTCGCCTCCGAGCCGGCGACCAGGCGCGACTCGAGCATGGCGGTCTTGCTCTGCATGTTCGCCCGGGCCTCGGCGAGTGCGTCGGCGATCGTGCGGAAGGAGTGACCGACCTTGAGCCCGCAGTCCCAGAGGACGTAGAGAACGTGGTCCGTGAGGGACTGCTGGAGCGCCTTGAGATCGTCGCCCTTCAGCGTCTCCGGGAAGAGGAACATGATGTCGATATCGCTCAGCGGGCAGAGCTCCGCGCGGCCGTAACCGCCGAGTGCGATGAGCGCCACGGCCGGCGCCTCCGGGCCCCGGGCGGCCGCGTCCTTGCCCTTGCCCTTCACGCGCGGGGCGGCGCCGATGACCGGCGCAAAAAGCCGCTGCAGGAGCACGTCGATGAGCGTGGCGCGCGCGAGGGCGACCTTCAGTCCGGACTCGCCGGCGCGGTGGCGCATGCGGATCATCTCGTCCTCGTCTTCCCACGG
>JACSRI010000062.1 GCA_014879845.1 Opitutaceae bacterium | reverse complement strand
GCGTCGCTCGCCGCCTTCATCCAGTCGCTGCCAAAGACCGAGACGCACCTGCACATCGAGGGCGCGCTCCCGCTCGAGCTGCTGCACCGAGTCGCGCCCGAGCTGTTTCGCAACGGCGACCAGCCGCCGTGGTTCGCGCCGGAGTATCGGTATCCGGATTTTCCCTCCTTCGAGAAGATCCTGCTCGACCACGCGCTGCTCTGGTTCACCACCGCCGAGCGTTACCACGAGGCGGCGAAAGTCATCTTCGCCGGTCTGCAGGCGCAGAACGTGCGGTACGTCGAGACGAGCTTCCACCTGCCCGTGCAGAAGTTCATCCACGTGCCCGGCCGCGAGATCCTCGAGGCCATTCGCACGGCCGCGCCCGCCGGCATGACCGTGCGCGTGTTCACCGGGATGTTGCGCATCGATTACACCCCCGACTTCGCCCCCGTGATCGACAGCCTGCCGGAATGGGAACACCTCGCCGGCGTCGACTTGCATGGTGTCGAGGTCCACGCGCTCGAGCCGTGGACGAAGTCGGTCTGGGAGCGCGTGCGCGCCGCGGGCAAGGAGACGAAGGCTCACGCCGGCGAGTTCGGCGGCGCAAAGAATGTGCGCGAGGCCGTGGAGATCCTCGGTGTGAAGCGCGTGCAGCACGGCGTGCAGTCGGTCGACGACCCGGCCGTCCTCGCGCTCCTGCGCGACCGCGACATCACCTGCGACGTCTGCCCGATCAGCAACGTGAAACTCCAGGTCGCGCGCAGCATGCGCGAGCACCCGATCCGACGCATGCTCGACGCCGGCGTGCGCTGCACGATCAGCACCGACGACCCGTTCAGCTTCGGCAACACCCTGAGCGAGGAATACGCGGCGCTCGCGATGGACGCCGGTTTCTCGCGCCGCGAACTCGTCCGGATCGCGCGCAATGGCTTCCAGATCGCCACGATGCCCGCCGCGGCGAAGCAGGCCGCGCTCGACGAACTGACCCGGATCGAATCGAGTAGCGCAGGCTTCCAGCCTGGCGCCTCCTGACGCAGACTGGAAGCCTGCGCTACACCATGACCACTCTCACCGTCGCCGAAGGCGTGCATAAGGAGCGCGCGGACAAGATCCTCGCCGCCGCGCATCCCGACCTCAGCCGCGCCGCCGTGCAGCGCGCGTTCGACGACGACCGCGTGCGGGTCGCGGGCCAACCCGTGCCGAAAAACCACCGCGTCTCCGCCGGCGACGTGCTCGAGTATTCGTTTCCCGACGTGAAGCCGCTCGATCTCACGCCCAACGCCATCGCGTTGGACGTGCTCTTCGAGGACGACGACCTCATCGCGGTGAACAAACCCTCCGGCATGGTCGTGCATCCCGGCGCCGGCACCGGCGACGACACGCTCGTGCACGCGCTGCTCGCGCACTGCGCGGGCAAGCTCAGCGGCATCGGCGGCGTGGAGCGCCCCGGCATCGTCCACCGCATCGACCGCGAGACGACCGGCGTGATCGTCGCGGCCAAGAGCGACAAGGCGCACCGCAGACTCTCCGAGCACTTCGCCAACCGCGACCTCGAGAAGGAGTACCTCGCGCTCGTCGCCGGCGTGCCAGCACTGATGAGTGGTACGATTCTCAAGCCCATCGCACGCCATGCCGTGCACCGCCACCGCATGACCGTCGCGGCCGAAGGCGTGGGCCGCGAGGCGCACACGGATTGGGAGCGGGAACGCGCGTTCGGAAAACTCGCGGCACTCGTCCGCTGCCGTATCCACACCGGCCGCACCCACCAGATCCGCGTGCACATGAAGTCGCTCGGCCATCCCGTGCTCGGCGACACGACCTATGGCTGGCGGCGCGACGAACGTTTCCCGTGCACGCCGCCGCGCGTCATGCTCCACGCCGCGCGCATCGCGTTCGACCATCCCATCACCAAGGAGCGCCTCGAGCTGGTCGCGCCGCTGCCGGCGGATTTTCTCAAGGTCATCGCTGCGCTCGAGCGCGCGACGTAGCGCAGGCTTCCAGCCTGCGTCCGGCGATCGTCTGGACGCCGCGGCCCGCCGTCAGCCGTCGATGAGCATGAAGCCCTTGCCGACCATCTTGAACACGGCGGGGCCGCTCTCGAAATACTCCTGGCCGCCGAGCATCATGGCCTCGGCGTCGCCGGGCAGTCGTTGGGCGATGGCGCCGACCGGAGCCGGTGTCGACACGTAGCCCGACGACGTCCGCCTGAAGAACGTGCCCGCGGCATAGAAGTAGGTTTTGCCGTTGAGCCGAAGTTCGAGGGCTCCGGACATGTCGGTCGACTTGGGCAGAAACACCGCGGGCTCGGGTGCGATCTCAGGTGCTGGGGCCGGGACGAAGGCCGGTTCCGGCTCGCTCGGTGCGGGTGCTCGGGCTGGCGCGACGACCTGCACGGGGATCGCGACGCTGACCGCGGAGTAGGGCAGCCACGGCCCGCAGCCACCGTACATCGGTGGGCTGTAGTGATACCTGTGGTGGCCGTGTCCGTGGTGGTGCCCGTAGTAGGGCCCGTATCCGCCGTAGACAGGTCCGTTGCCGACCGTGATGCCGACAGCGCCGTGGTCGAACGGGATCGCGAGCGACACGCCGAAATGCACGTCCGAGGCGCGCGCGGTCGGCGCGAGCGAGCACGCGCCCGCGAACGCGAGGATCGAAAGTGGGATGGGAGAGCGCTTCATCGGAGAAGAAGAGTCTGGTCTGATCGACAGTGTGACGCACGCCGGACGCCCGGTATTCGGGCGAAATGTAGGCCGGAATCGGCGGCTTGGCCAGTGTGCCGGTGTTTCCCGGGGCCGAGGCGGCGGGTGGTGGGATGGGTGGCGCATTATCGGGTTTCCCTGGACGGGCGGGCGCCTATGCATCGCGCATGCGCATCTATTTCCTCGGCATCGCCGGCACCGCCATGGGCAACGCCGCGCTCCTCCTGCGCGCCGCGGGCCACGAGGTGTCCGGCGCCGACCAGGGAGTCTATCCGCCGATGAGCGAGGTGCTCGCCGCGGCTGGCATCCGTTTTTTTGAGGGGTACGACGCCGCCCGCCTCGCGCAGCATGCGCCCGACCTCGTCGTCGTCGGCAACGCCATGTCGCGTGGCAACCCCGAGGTCGAGTGGCTGCTCGAGACACGCGCCATCCCGTTCCGCTCGCTGCCGGGCATCCTGCACGACCACGTGCTCTCCCGGCGGCGCAACATCGTCGTGGCGGGCACGCACGGGAAAACCACCACCACCTCGCTCACCGCCTTCCTCCTGCGCGCCAACGGCCGCGACCCCGGCTTCCTCATCGGCGGCGTGCCGCTGGACCCGCCCGTCGGCACGTTTCTCGGCACCGAGGTCGACCCGTTCGTCATCGAGGGCGACGAGTACGACAGCGCCTTCTTCGACAAGCGCAGCAAGTTCATCCATTACGCGCCGCACGTCGCGGTGTTGAACAACCTCGAGTTCGACCACGCCGACATCTTCCGCGACCTCGCGGACATCCAGCGCACGTTCTCACACCTGCTGCGCATCGTGCCGCGCAACGGCTTCGTGGTGTGGAATGCCGACGATGCCAACCTGGGCGCGCTCATGCCGGTCTCGTGGACGCGCATGGTCGCGGTCAGCGCCGACCCCGCGCGCGCCGATGCTGCGACGCGGATCGACGAATTCCGCGAGGGACCGGAGGGCGTGTCGTTCCGCCTGAGCTGGCAGGGGCGCCCTTGGGGCGAGGTGCGCTGGGCGCTGCCGGGGTTTTTCAATGCCCGCAACGCCGCCATGGCCGCCACCGCGGCCGGGCTCGCGCTCTTCCCCAACGACCCGACGCGGCTGGATCTCTCCGCGCTCGCTCAGTTCCGCGGCGTGAGGCGTCGCCAGGAGATCCTCGTCAATCGCCCCGACCTCGTCGTGATCGAGGATTTCGGCCACCACCCGACGGCGATTCGCGAGACCGTGCATTCGCTGCGCGCGCGTTTTCCCGGGCGCGTGATCACTGCGGCCTTCGAGCCGCGCAGCAACACCGCGCGGACCAAGGTCCTGCAGGCGGGCTTTCTCGACGCGCTGGCCGAGGCTGATCGCGTGATCCTCGGTGCAGTCAACCGCGCCGACAAGCTCGGCGCCGACCAGCGTTTCGACACGGCCGAGGTCGCCGCGACCTTGCGCGGCCGCGGCCGCGATGCCCACGCCAGCGCCTCCGCCGCCGAGGCGCTCGCGACACTCGAGCGCGTGGCTGCCGTCGCGACGGTTGCGGCGCCGCAGCTCGTGGTCTTCTTCAGCAACGGCTCCTTCGACGGCATCATCGGCAGGTTCGCGGCCGCAGTGCGGTGATCGGGGCCGAAATCTGCAAGCGCTCGGGGTATACCGCTAGACCAGTATTTTCGTGCCAACGGTCGGCTGATTCCGGCATGCTCTGGGCATGCCCCGAGTTACCCTTCGCACGATTCTTGCGACCGTGATGTTTGCCGGCGGTGTCTGTTTCGCCGCCGAGAAGATCGACCTGAGCCGGGTTGCGCCCGTGTCGGCAGACCAACCGATCCCGACCCAGGATTTTCTGCGCCCGGCGCTGTTTCAGCGTCCGGAACCCAACGATGGCGGCACGCATCTGGCCGCGCTCGTCCCGCTCGCCGCGGACAAGACCGGGCTCATCGTCATCGATCTCCGAAACCTGGAGGCCAAGCCGATGCTCCTGTCGCTTTCGCACGAATACAGCGTCGACACCTTTGACTGGCTCACGGATGACCGGCTCCTGTGCCACGCATCCTCGCGCGAGTCAGGCGATGTCGGGACGTTCGTGGCGCACGTCTCGCGTGGTCTCGGCAACTATCCGGTGATCGAGGGTGCGGGCACCTCTCTCGTGGGCGTGCCGGACGCGCGCAAGGAGCGTCCGCAGCTCATGGTGCGGTGGGATATCGCGGAGGGGCACGGCCGGAAGGGCCACGTCATCGAGGTCAATACGGACGTCGACTTGTCCGTGAAGCAGGATACGGAGCTCACCGGCAACTCGAGCCAGGCGCGGCGCAACCGCAACGATCTGCACATCGCCGCCACGTTCCCCGATCTCGGCTCGCTTTTCGAGACCGGCTTTCTCTCCGACAAGGCTGGCGAACTGGCGTTCGCCCTCACCATGGACGACGGCGTCGCCAAGGTGCATCATCTTGTATCCGACAAGTGGAAGGAGTGCCCGATCGATCTCGATAGCACCGAGATCGTCTCGTACGGCGACAAGCCGGGTGAGCTGATTGTCCTCGGCCCGCGCCAGCCGGGCAAACCCCGGGCCCTGCGCTACATGGATGCTCCCTCCGGCACCTCCGGCGACGTGATCTGGGAGGATCCCGGCTACGAGTTCAACGGATGGCTGATCCGCGACCCGCGCACACACCAGCTGCTCGGCTTGGGCCTGGCGCGCACCGGGCCCGTCACGGTCTGGTTCTCCGAGCAGTACCGGTCGGTGCAGAAGTTTCTCGAAGGCAACTTCCCGGGCAAGGTCGTGCGACCCTGGCCGGCCGATCCGACCGGCAGCAACATCTTCCTCGAGGTGTACTCCGACCGACAGCCCTCGATCTTCTACCTCGCCAACCTTGAGAAGAAGACCCTTTCGGTGATCAAGAATTCGGCCCCATGGATCGACCCGCAGCGCATGCTGCCGATGTCGGCCATGAAATTTAGGACGGCCGAGGGAGCAAAGCTCGACGCCTACGTCACGCTCCCGGTTGGTGCTTCCAAGGAGAAGCCGGTGCCGCTCATCGTCCTGCCCCACGCCTCGCCCTGGGGGCGCGACACGTTGGGGTTTGACGGAGAAGCGCAGTTTTTTGCCAGCCGGGGATTCGCCGTGCTCCAGCCCAACTACCGCGGCTCGGCCGGGACCGATTGGATGTTTCCGTATGAAGACCGCTGGGCCTTCCGCAAGATGCACGACGATGTGACGGCTGCCACGCGCACCGTCCTCAAGACCGGCCTGATCGATCCAGATCGCGTCGCGATCGTGGGTTGGCGATTTGGAGGTTATCTTGCCATGGCCGGAGTCGCGTTTGAGCCGTCGCTCTACCGCTGCGCGGCCACGGTCTCCGGGACCTTCGACTGGGCCGAGCGCCTCGAGGAGCTGAGGATCACCCGGTTTGATGATCCGGAGTACGGACAGCTGACACGCTGGCTCGGCTCGACGAAGGAGCAGGCCGAACGCTATGCAGCGATGTCGCCCGCACGCCACGTCGGCCAGGTGCGCGTCCCCGTGTTGGTCGCCTACGACAAGGACGACCGCCCTCTCGTCGTCAACGAGTCCCGCCGCCTGATTGATGCACTCAAGAAGTACGACGTGCCGCATACCGTGATCACCGCGACCGGGGAGAACCCGGGCTGGGGACACTTCGGCGAGCAGGTCGAGTTGTACGACCGGATCGCCGCGTTCCTGCACAAGCATCTCGGCCCCGCAGACTCCGCGGCGAAGTAACGGCGGCGACGGCTCGGAGCGGGCGGCGCCTTCTCGGATCGCTTTAGGAGTCGGATTGCGCCAACGATCGTTCGAGGAGTGGACTTGCCCGGACCGACGCGCAATGCATGCTCATGCGCATTCCCATGAGCCCCGGGAATCCCAAATCCACGACGGTCAACGTCCCCACCGGCCGGATTCGCGTCCTGCTGGTGGAGGATCATCCCATGGTCCGACAAGGCATGCGCGCGCTGCTCGCTGGCACGCCGGACCTCGCCCTCTGCGGCGAGGCAACCAGTCCCGAGGAGGCCGTCCGGGCCGTGCGGGAGTTGCATCCCGATGTCGTCTGCCTCGACCTGATGCTCGGCGGGGTCGACGCCTTCGAGGTGATCCGTCGCATCCGCGAGGAGAACCAGCATGTGCGCGTGCTCGTCCTCTCCGTGCGCGATGAGCAGGCCTATGCCGAGCGCTGTCTCCAGGCCGGCGCGCTCGGGTATGCGATGAAGACCGAGCCGAACGAGACGTTGCTCACCGGCCTGCGGCGCGTGGCCCGGGGCGAGCTGCACCTTAGCGCCAAGGCCGCCATGACCGTGCTCAACCGCGTCAATCGTCCCTCCGGCGACCGCAGCGGCGTGGCCGCGCTCTCCGACCGCGAGTTCCAGGTGTTTCAGTTCATCGGCCTCGGGCATTCCACCCGCCAGATCGCCGAGCGCCTCGGCATCGGTATCAAGACGGTCGAGACGCATCGGGAAAACATCAAGAACAAGCTCGGCCTCGAGCACGCCCCGGCCCTCGTGCGCGAGGCGACGATGTGGGTGCAGCGCTGCACCTGAGGCCGCTCCTGCGCGCGGTCCAGCCCGGACTTGGCACCGGCGGCCCGCGGCGTCAGTCTGGGGGACCCGAACGCATCCGACCGGCTGACCGATGAACCCCGCCACCCTCGATGTCACGCGTCTGCTCGACGCGGATTTCCTCTTCTTCCTCGCCGCGGCGGGCTGGGGGGTGAATGCGGGTCTGGCGCTCTTTTTCCTCAGCCCCCGGACGGGTGAGGCGGTTTCGGGCGGCGGGCGCGGATTCTGGATCACGGTGGCGACGGCGTTCCTCGCCGTGGCCGCCGTCTCGGGGCTGCAGCTGCTCGGTTACTACGGCCCGCTCCTGCATGTGCGAACCGGCACCCATGACCTCGCGCACGGCTGCGCCGCGGTCGCCGTGTTGTGCAGCCTTGGCCTCGTGCCGCAGCGGTTCGGAGGCCGCCTGCGTCGTCGCTGGGCCAGCCTGGCGTGGGGCGCGGCGGCGCTCGCGGCGGCCGCGTTTTTCGGCGTGCCCGGGCTCGTGACCGGGTGGTGGACTGGCGCGGCGGCGGTCGCCGGCGGCGCCGTGATCGTGATGGTGACGGGCTGGTCCATGCGCCGGCCGGGCGAGCGTGGGCCGTCGGGGACGGCGATCGATCTCGCGCTGGGAGTCATGCTTCTCGCGCTCGGCCTGGTTTTCAGCGCACGCCATCTGGCGGCGGCCCCGTGGAACGCTCCGGCAGGCGGGGCGCACCCCGGGGAGGCCGTGTACGCGTGGCAGGGTGCCGTGCTCGCGGCCACGGCGGCGCTGGCCTTCGCGCTCGTCTGGCGCACGTACCTGGCCGCGTGCACGCTGCCGCAGATACAGGCCCGCCGCGGGATGCTCGGCATGCGGCCGGTATTTCTCTTGCCGATGCTCGAGGTCGGGGTGCTCTGCCTCGGCAGCGCGTGGTTCATCGCCAGCAGCGAGCAGGCTGAGGCGTATGCCGGCCGGCGCATGCTCGACGAGGGGGTGATGACCGTGGCGGCGGAGACCGTCGAGGCGCGGGCGGGCGCGACGGGCGAGGACGCGGCCCCAGCCCTACGTCGGTTTCTGGACCGGGTCGTGCAACGCTCGACGAGTTTTTCGGCCGCCGTGGCCTGGGCGGAGTCGCCCTCGGGCCGATCCGAGCTGCTCGCCGCGGTCACGCGCGCGCGGGCGCCAGTGCCGTTCGATGCGGCCGCGCTCCTCCCGTCCGCTGCGGACCTCCCGGCCGCGCGCAGCACCGGCCGCGCGTGGTGGGTGCACGGCACGTCGGCTTTCGAGCGGGCGGTGGTGAGCGTGCCCATCGCGGAGAGAGCGGGCTGGCACCTGTCCCTCGCGATCGACTCACCCGATCTCGCGGGGCTCGTCGCCACCCATCGGCTGCAGGCGCTGGCCATCTTCGCGCTCGCGGTTGTGATCGTGGCCATCGCCGCGGTGTATTCAGTCCGCACGCGCAATGAGGCCGAGCTGCGCCTGCTCAAGGAGAGTGCCGAGGCGGAAAACCACGGGCGCAACGCCTTCCTCGGCATGATCTCGCACGAGATCCGCACGCCCCTGCAGAGCGTGCTCGGCTACGCCGAGCTCGCCGAGGGCACGGGTCTGTCGGAGGCGGCGGCGCGGCACGTGCGCGCGATCCGGGCGCAGGGCTCGATCCTGCTGCGCATCGTGCAGGACATCCTCGACTTCAGTGCGCTGCGCGGTGGCGGGCTCGCGCTCAACCCCGAGGTCGTGTCGTTGCGCGAGCTGCTCGACGACGTGCAGCGCGGCATGGCCGGGCGCGCGCAGGCCAAGGGCATCGTCTTCTCGACGGAAATCGACGGGACCGTCCCGCCGTGGGTGCTGGTCGACCGCGTGCGCCTCGCCCAGGTGCTGCTCAATCTCGCGGTCAACGCCGTGAAGTTCACCAACCGCGGTGGCGTGCGCCTGGCGGTCGGCTGCACCGGCGTGGCCGACGGCCGAGCGGCCATCGAGATCCTGGTTTCGGATACAGGCCCGGGCATCAACCCCGCGCAGATGCGGCGGCTCTTCGAGCCGTTTCGCAAGATGCGCGATGACGACACGCCGGGCGGTGGCGGCGTGGGCCTGGGCCTGGCCATCAGTCGGCAGATCGTCGAGCTGCTCGGGGGGGCGATCGAGGTGGAGAGTGTCGACGGCGAGGGCTCGGTGTTTCGCCTGCGGCTCCAACTCGCGGTCGCGCCCGGGCCGGTGCCCGAGCAGGTGCGGCAGCCCGGGACGGTGCACACCGAGGTCGCCTCCATCCCGTCGCTCGCCGGGCTGCATGTGCTGCTCATCGACGACAACCCCTACGTGCGCGACCTGTTGCGTGATTTTCTGCACCGGCTGGGCGCGGGGGTGGTCGTGCGGGCCGACGGCACTTCGGGGCTCGAGGCGTGCGGGCAGGAGCCGTTCGACGTCGTGCTCCTCGACCTGCGGCTGCCGGATTTTCAGGGCGCGGAACTCGCGGCACGACTCCGCGCGGCCGGGCGCTCGCCCACGGACCCGTGGATCGTCGGCATCTCGGCCGGTGTGTCCGATGCCGAGATCCAGGCCACGCTCGAGCGCGGGGTGAACGATTTTCTGCTCAAACCCGTCTCGATGGCCGGCCTGGCCGAGACGATCCGGATGAGCCCGGCGGCCGCGAAGATCACGCCCGCGGAGGACCGGATCGCTGCCGCGGAGGTCGCCCTCTCAGCCGACCAGCGCGCGGCGTTTTTCGCCGAACTCGAGCCGATGTTCGACCGGCTGGAGCAATCCTGCCTCGAGGAGCAGGGCGCGCGACTCGGCGCCGAGGCGCACTACCTGGCCAACGGCTGCCTGGTCACCGGCTTCGACGACGGGCTGCAGGTGTGCCGCGAGATCGAGCAACTGGCCGAGGCCGGGGCGTTTGAGGCCGCGCGACAACGCATCGCGGCGCTGCGGCGCCGGTTCGCGGCAGGCGGGACCGGCGCACGCGGTGCTTGAACCGCCCCGGGTTTCCGTCTGCAGTGTCAGCCGCGGCCCGTGGCCGTCTCGTTTTTCCCAATTGGTGTGAACACCCTCAGTCACGACGCCAGCGGCTGGCTCTACCAGCAGGATTATCTCACGTTCCTCGCCGTGCTCGGCTGGGTCACGACCGGCCTCATCGCCTGGGGCAATGCCGCCGGCGGCGTCGGCGTGCGTTCCGTCCCGTGGAAGCTCTTCGCCTCGTTCTGCCTGTTCGCCGCGATCGACGGTGCGCTCGACCTCGCGCGCATGGTCACGCCGCACATCTCGTCGCCCGGGTTTGAGGCGATCTTCCGGCTGGTCGGCTACGGTTTCCTGCTCGAGTTCTCGCGTCGCACGGCGGCGGAGCTGAAATGGGTGCGCCTCTCGGGTTGGGGGCCGCCCGCGCTCGTCGCCGTCGCGCAGGGCGTGCTGCTGCTCGCGCCCGAGGCGGCGCCGGTGCCCGAGGTGATCATCGGTTCGCTCGCGGGCGTGTCCGCGGCCGTCGTCATCATCGCGACCGTAGGCGCGGGCACGCGCACGCTGCTCGCCACGGCTGCGGCGCTGCTGTTGCTCGGGCCGGTGGAGATCCTGCGCCAGCAGGGTGGGGTGACGATCGATGGGCTCTATGGCTTGTTCATCACGGGCGAGGGCATCGAGACGGCGATCTGCGCGTGTGTCCTCGCCTGGGTCGCGGGCTTCGGCCTGTGGCTGCACGGCGTGCTGCGGAGGCGGACGTTCTTCGCGGGGCGGCGCGAGATGAACTCGCCGCTCGCCGCGGTCGTCCTGCCCCTCGTCATCGTCGTGACGTTGGTTTGTGGTTACTCGCTCGTGAATTGGAGTTCGGACCGTGCCCGCAGCGAGGTCGAGCGTGCCTACCTCAACCTGGTCGGCACCGCCGCGCTTGCGGTCGAGCCCGCTATGGTCCGCGAGGCCTGGCGCGATGGCGCGGTCGATGTCGCGAGCGACTCGGCCTTTCGCATCAGCCGCCAGGTGCGGGGCCTGCTCGGCGCGAGCCAGTTCGAGCGCGCCTATGTCTGGAATATCGCGGGCGGTCGCGTGCCGCCTCCGCGCGAGTGGCTCGCCGGCGAGGACACCTCCGAGCCCGGGATCGTCAAGGTCGGCGGCGACGCCATCAGCCGCCTGCGCGGCCGGCAGCTGCTCGGTCCCATCGGGGCGCGCGGCGAGTCGGTCATCGTGGCGACCGCGCCGATCATGGAGACCGAGGCCACGGCCGCCGCCGCCTGGCTCGGTCTCGACATCAGTGCGAGCGAGTGGCTCGACGCCCAGGCGCGCGCGCGCCTCCAGACCATCGCGCTCGTCGGCCTGTTCTCCTCACTCATCGTCTTCTTCCTCGCCCACCAGATGCTGCGCGAGCACGAGGCCGAGCTCCTCGTCGCCAAGGAGAGCGCCGAGGCCGCCGACCGGGCCAAGGACGAGTTCCTCGCCGTCATGAGCCATGAGATACGCACACCCATGCAGAGTGTGCTCGGTTACGGGGAGCTCATGGCGCGCACGCCGCTCACCGCCGCCCAGAGCGGCTACCTCGACGCCATCCGCAGCCAGGGCCGCACGCTCCTGCGCATCGTGCAGGACATCCTCGACTTCTCCATCCTGCGCAAGTCCAGCTACACGCTGAAGACCGAGCGCGTCTTCCTGCATCACCTCGTCAATTCCGCCTACGAAACGCTCCGTCCCCTGGCCGCGCGCAAGAGCGTGCGCTTCGAGCTCACCATCGCCAACGACGTCCCCGAGGTCGTGGTGGGCGACGCCGTGCGCATCGAGCAGATCCTGCTCAACCTCGCCGGCAACGCGGTGAAGTTCACCGATGTCGGCAGCGTGCAGATCGACGTCGTGCTCGACGGCGAGGAGCGCGTCGGCGAACGCGTGTTGCAGCGGGTGCGCTTCACCATCAGCGACACGGGCATGGGTATCCGCCAGGCGGATGTGCGCCGGCTCTTCGAGCCGTTCACGCGGCTCTCCTACGCCGAGGCCACCCCAAAAGAGGGCGCCGGGCTCGGCCTCGCCATCGTCAAGCGCCTCTGCCAGCTCATGGGCGGCACGATCGACCTCGAGAGCGAGTGGGGCAAGGGCGCGCGCTTCATCGTGCGCATCCCCTTCCAGCCCGTCGAGGCCGAGGCCGCCGCCTCGGCCGCCGAGACGCCGTCGCCGCTCGAGGCCACGCCACCCGCCGCGACCAACCTCGGCGTGGTCCTGCCCCTGCGTGTGCTGGTCGTCGAGGACAACCCCTTCATCCGCCGCCTCATGGTCGAGTACCTGCGCTCGATCGGGTACAATCCGCGCGCCCTGACCAACGGCCTCGAGGCCGTGGAGAACTGGCAGGACGCCGACCTGCTCATCATGGACCTGCGCATGCCCGGCATGGACGGCGTCACCGCCGCCGCACGCATCCGCGCCGCCTCCGGCAAGGACAACCATCCGTGGATCATCGGTGTCTCCGCCACGCTGTCCGAGGGCGAGATTCAGCGCGCGATGCTCGCGGGTATGAACGACTTTCTCGGCAAGCCCTTCTTCGTGCAGAGCCTCATCGAGGCGATCCAGGCCAGCCCGATGTTTGCCCGGCTCAAGGGCGAGGCCGCCGCATCCGCGGCGGCTTCCGGCGACCCGGGCTCGAACGAGCCGGGCGACGATGCGAGTGTCGGGGAGATGGGTACGGCGGATGGGAGTCTCGGGGATGATGACGACGCGCCGGTTTCCGAGCCGCCGCCGGGGGTCATGAGCTGGATGCCCGACCTCTCGAACAGCGGCGATACCGACATCGTCAAGCAGGCCGTCGCCGAGATCCCGGGCCTCCTCGACGAGATCGGCGAGGCCCTCAAGGCCGGAAACTTCGAGCACGCGGCGGATCGCGCGCACTACCTGAAGAACACGATCTTCGCGTTGCGCATGGAACCGATGGTCGCGCCGTGCCGTTCCGTCTACGAGCGCTCGCAGCAGGGCGATGTCGCCTCGGCCCAGCAGTCGCTCGAGACCCTCCGCGCCGCCTTCGAGACATGGAACGCCGACCGCCTCGCCCGCGGTGCCGGCGAGCCGACGCTCGAGGCCTGAGCGCCGTCAGTCGCCGGGGCGCACGCGGATCTCGTCACCCGCGTACCGCACGGTCCGGTCGAGCCGGCCGCGCGGCGAGATGAACACGAGCGTGCAGTCGCGGGCGCGTACGAGCCCGGGAAAGTCGCCGTCCCTCGCGGAGATCGTGAGTTCGCCGCGCGCCTCGTCCCACGCCAGCCGGACGAAGGCCCGCTCGCCGCGCTCGTAGCCGTAACCGTCGCCAGCATCCTCATACAGGATGAACGCCCCGTCCGCGCCGCGATAGACGCGGATCTCCCAGGGAGCCGCAGACCTCGCGTCGACATGCGGCGCGACCTCGGTCAGCGGCAGGATCGACCCCGCGCGCACGAAGAGCGGCATGCGCTCGAGCGGCGCCTCCGCCGCGAGGGCCCGGACGCCTTCGTGCATGCGCTCGGTCCAGAAGTCGTACCAGCCCACGCCGTCCGGCAGCCGGACCTCGCGCGTTTTCGCCACGCCCTCGAGCGGTCGCGATCCGCGCTCGTAGTGCATCGGCTGCGTCACCGGGCAGACCAGCAGCGCGGGTCCGAGGAGGAACTGGTCGTCGACCGCGTGCAGCGCCGTGTCGCGCGGGAACTCCAGCGCCGGCGCGCGCAGCATCATCTCGCCGCGGAAGGTCACCGCTGCCGCCAGCGAGTAGAGATACGGAACGAGCCGGGTGCGCAGGCGGATGGCGGCGACGATCGCGTCGTAGAACAAGTTGCCCGGCTCACCGAAGCGCCAGGCCTCGCGCGCCGCGTCGGTGCCGTGCGAGCGCATCATCGGCAGAAAGGTCGCGTACTGCAGCCAGCGCACGTAGAGCTCGTGAAAGCCGAGGTCGCGGCAGCCCGTGTCCCGCGGATCGGGCTCGAGGGCGTTCATGTCGGTCAACCCGCGGCACCCCTCCGCGTAGTCGCCGCGCCAGAACCAGAACGAGCGGTCGTGGTTGATGAAGAAGCCGCCGATGTCGACGGTCCAGTACGGCTCGCCCGTGACGCAGAAGTTCACGCCCTCCGGGATGCTGCGCCGCAGCGTCTCCCAGGTCGCGCAGACGTCGCCGTTCCACGTGGTCGTGCCGTAGCGGTGCTGGCCGGCGTAGGACGAGCGCGTGAGGTTGACCACGCGCTTGTCCGGCGCGGCCGCCCGCTGGCCCTCGTAGATGCCCTGCGAGTGCAGCAGCGAGTAGCTGTTGATGTATCCAGGATCGAGATAACGTTTCGACGCCTCGGTGTTGAGCGCGAGGCGTGCGTGCGGCTCGGGTTTGACCGCGCCCTGCCAGTCGGCCTCGAACGGCTCGGTGCAGTCGCACCACCATGCGTCCACGCCGTGCGCGAGGAGGCCGCGGCGCGCCTGCTCCCAGTAGACGGCGCGCGCCTCGGCGCGAAACGCGTCGTAGGTCGACTGGTTGCCGAGCATGAGGCCGCGCGCGAGCAGTTCCTGCTGGTCCGGGCAGCCGCCGGTCATGATCGGCCAGATCGAGACCATGAGCCTCGCGCCGAGCGCATGGAGCTCGCGCGTGAGTGCCGAAGGGTCGGGAAAGCGCACCGGGTCGAGCGACTTCTGGCCCCAGCCCGCGCCGTCGGGCCAGGACTTCCAGTCGAGCACGACCAGGTCGAGCGGGATGGCGCGGCGGCGGTGCTCGCGCACGACGTCGAGGAGTTCCGCGGCGTTGACGTAGCGCTCCTTCGACTGCGCGTAACCAAAGAACCACTTCGGCGGCAGCGGCGCCCGGCCCGTCAGCTGGTGCAGGCCGCGCGTGACCTCGTCGAAAGTCGCGCCGCGCACGACGTAGAAGTCCAGCTCGTCGACGACATCGGCCCACCAGTAGGAGCCGAGCGCATCGTCGTGGAAGGTCATGAGCGAATGGCAGTCGAAGAGCAGCGCGTAGCCCCGCGTCGAGACGAGGCAAGGCACCACGGCCTTCATGTTCTGCTGGTAAAGTTCGCGCGAGCGGCCGCGGAGGTTGCCATAGCCCTCCTCATGCGAACCCAGGCCATAGAGCGCCTCGTCGGGCGCGAACTCGAATTCGACCTTGGCCTCGAACGCATCGCGATCGAAGACGCGTTCTGCGACCTCGGCGCTGGCGCGTGCGCCGTCGATGCTCTGGCCGGTCGCGGTCCCGGCGCCGGCCCTGAACACGTTGCGAAAGACCTTCTTGGGCGTCAGCCAGGTGCCGCCACGCGCCGGCTCGGCCAGCAGCGTGCGCCCGTCTGGATCAAGATAGCGGATCGCGCCGGTGGCACGATCGACGACGAGGGTGAGCTGCCCGGTCGAGATCGACACGGCGCCCGCATCGCCGTGCAGCGTGAACGGCGCCGGTGGCGGCTGTGGTACGACGATCAGGCTCGGCCGTTCGAGGAACGGCTTGTCCTCCGTGCAGGTGATGCGTGCGATCGCGGGCGCCGGAAAGCTGATGCGCAGGCGGCGCTTCCCCGAAGTGAAGACGACGTGGGTGTCGTGGGTTTCGAGCGTAAACATGGCGGGCGACGCAGGTCGGGGGCGGGGGAGGGCGAGTCTGCTCGACGGACGCGGCGCGGCCAGACTCTTCGGACTGTGTGATTGGGTTGAACGTCCGGGCCCGCGAGGGTTGAGTCGTGGCGATGGCTTCCGGACACGCTTCAGGTGCGCCCATGCCGCGCGTTGCCGTGCTTGCCTGCTCGGTCTTCGAGCAGGAAATCGCGCTGCTGGCACGGGGGGCCTCACACATCGTGGAGACGTGCTGGTTCGAGATCGGCCTGCACGACAACCCTGATCAGCTCCGCGCCACGCTGCAGGACCACCTCGCCGCGGTCGATCGGCGCGACGACATCGATGCGATCGTGCTCGCCTACGGCTTGTGCGGCCGGGGCACGGCGGGCTTGCGCACAAGCCGCCACCCGCTCGTCATCGCGCGAGCGCACGACTGCATCACGCTCTTCCTCGGCAGCAAGGAGGCCTATGCCGAACACCAGCGGCGCTGCCCGACCTGCTACTACTACACGCCGGGCTGGAACCGGTCGCGCCGTGTGCCCGGTCCGGACCGCCTGGAGAAACTGCGCGCCGATTTCGCGGCGAAGTTCGACCCGGAAGACGTCGACTACCTCATGAATGCCGAGCGCGATCAGTGGATGTTGCACGACACCGCCACCTACATCGACCTGGCGACTGACGACGCCGCGCGCGAGGCCGCCTACGCTCAGGGCTGCGCCGACGCGCTCGGCTGGCGTTTCGAGCACATCCACGGCGATCCCGCGCTCCTGCGCGACCTGCTCTGGGGTCGCTGGGATGAGGCGCGCTTTCAGATCGTCGAGCCCGGGCGCCAGCTCGGACATGTGGCCGACGAGCGTATCCTGCGCGCGGAGTCGCCCGGGCCGTGAACGACTTTCCCGCCATCCCGCTGCTCGAGCTGCGGCCCTACGACCGTATCCGCGAGCTCTACCTGCTGCAGGAACCGATGCTCCTCGCCGCCATCCGCCGGGGCGACCGCGGCGAGGCGCGCCGCATCATCAACCACGTCCTCGTGCACATCTACAGCGCGGGCGAGGAGCGCAGCGACCTCCTCAAGGGCCTGCTGCTCGAACTCGTCGTGATGATCTCGCGGGCGGCCGTCGAGGCGGGTGCGGCGCAGTCCGAGGTGCTCGGCCTGAACTTCCGTTTCCTCACCGAACTCGCGGGCATCCAGGACGACGAGGAACTCGCCGCCTGGCTGCGCAAGACACTCGAACACGTCTTCTCGACCATCGAGAGGCAGGAGGATTTCACTCCGCCGCTGCTCATCACGCGGGCGCTCGCGTTCATGCGGGAGAACCTGCACCGCGAGATCACGCGCGACGAGACCGCGCGGCACGCGGGCATCTCGCCGAGCCATTTCTCGCGCCTGATCAAGGAGCGCACCGGCCGGTCCTTCACCGAGCTGCTGCGGCAGTGCCGCGTCGACCTCGCCTGCGATCTCCTGCGCGGCAGCGAGATGCCCCTGACGCAGATCGCGGCCTCGTGCGGTTTCTGCGACCAGAGCTACTTCACCCGCGTGTTCCAGGAAGTGAAGGGCGTCACGCCGCGCGTTTTCCGCCACGGCCCGAACGGCAACGGGACGCACGAGCCGTCGCGGTAGCTCGAGGTAGGGCGAGGCCTCTGGCCGAGCCAACGAGGTGCGTGCGGTGGCGGCTCGGCCAGAGGCCTCGCCCTACCTATAGTATCCGTCCAGCAGCTTCGCCGCCTGCTCCACCTCGCGCTCGTCCTTGAACTGGATGAGCAGGTAGACGCCCTTCGTGCCGATCGTATCGAGGATCGGACGGATGTCGGTGAGCTCCACGTTGACGACCTGCACCGACTTCCCCGCGGCGAGGATGCGCTGATACATCGGGTACCAGCGCCTGTGGCCGCCCGGTTCGATGCCGGCCTGCGGTGTCCACTCGATCGCGTCGAGCGGCTCGATCTCGAGCAGCGCGTCGAGGTGGCAGACCGCCTGGGTGCCGTCGAGATGGTAGAGCGACTGGTCGAGCCACGCGCACTGCGCCGTGAGCGCCGGCACGACAAAGCGCCGGTACATCTGCGGCGAGAACATAGCCGACGAGTCGCACTGGACCTTGGCTGTCTTGCCGGGACCCCAGATGTAGAACGCACCGAAGGTCGAGCTGCCGTCCTCGAGCTTGATGATGTCGTAGATGCGCTGATACACCTCGAACCACACCGCGTTCAGCTCGGCGATCTTTTGCTCGATCCACTCCGGGCGTTCCAGCATGTCCATGCACAGCGTCTGCGCGCCGCGCAGCGAGGAGAGCACGTCCATGTTCTCGATCAAGTCGGGACAGCCGACGATGTACTTGCCGCGCGCGGCATCGGCGCAGGCGCGCAGGATCGACGCGGTCACCTGCCACATCCGGTTCGAGGGGTCGAAACGCAGGGGCGGCAACTCCTCGGGCTCCTCGACGTGCTCGAAGACCGGGTGAAACCACACGGTGTCCTCGGCATATCCGGGCTCGGAGCCGAGGTAGGCGGCGAGCGTCCCGGGTCCGATGTCGGTCGACGCGGTTGGCAGGACGTCGAATGGGAAGACGGAGCGCGAGAGCCGGTGGTGGTTTTCCGCGGCGCGCCAGGCGGCGTCGCAGTAGCGCTGCTCGAGCGCGGCGGGTCGCACGGGGGCGGGCACGTCTGCGTGCACGGCGCGGCCGATCTCCGGGGCGCCCCACATGCCGACGAGCAAGCCTTCGCGGGCCCACCATCGCTTGAAACGTGCCTGCGTCTCAGGCCAGTTGGCTTTCCACATGGGACGAGTCTTAGGCGATCGTGGTGCGGTCGACATCTAGAAATGCGGCGACCTTGGCCCGGATGGTTTCCTCGCAACCGGCGACGCTGAGCACGTCGCATTCGCTGCCCAGGATGAACGGATGGCCGGTGTCGCGCATGCGTGCGAGGAGTTCAGCCGCGAGCTGGCGCACGCGCGCCACGCTCATCACCTCGTCGGAGTAGAACTGCTTGGTCGGCAGGTTGCCGTAGAGCACGGTCGATTTTGGCACGAGGGTGGCGTCGTGCCAGAGCCGGCGCGAGCTGCCCAGGCTGAGCAGGGCGGGATCGAGCGAGGCCAGGCGCCGCACCATGCCGTCGAGAAGTTCGCCGCAGTCGTGCAAGATCAGATCCACGCCTCGAGCCTCGAGGCGGTCGCGCAGCACGCGGAGGAGGCGCATGACGTAGCGGTCAAACACCTCGTAGCTCTGCGCGAGCTGGTTCGGGGAGAAATAGACGCAGTTGGCGGCCGGCTCGCATACGATGATGGCGCGGGCACCGGAATCGATCTGCGCGTCGATGTAGGCCGCGATTGTCTCGAAAGCCAGATCCAGCAGACGCTCGACCAGTTCAACCTCCGGATCGTCCCCGGCCGTCGCGCCCGTTCCGGCCATGAAGACCGGTGCGATCGGGTCGGTCACGAGTTTGGTCATCAGCGAGAAGGGACCGATGCTCATGCCGACGGGGAGGAGGTCGGTCGTGGTGGCGACCTCGCGGATGGCCGCGCAGGCCGCGGCCATCTTCGGCGTCATCCGAAAGGGCGCGCGTCCGTTCGGCGCCTCGTGGAAGTGGTAGGTGTCGACCTCGGCGGCGGCGATGCCGCGGGCAAGCAGCAGCGCCTCCTTCTCGAGCTTGAGGTCCATCAGCGGCAGCGCCAGCGGGACGCGAAAGCGCCGCGCCGTCTCGGCGACGACGCGCCCGAGGCGCGCGCCATCGAGCACGATCGCCTCCGGGTCCGGATGCTCGTGCAGGACGAGGTGCGTGCCGATCGGCATGTGAAGGCCGGCCGCGGCGAGATCGAGGAAATACTGGCGTTCCACGGCGCGGGGCGGTGAGCGCAGGTCGGACGGAGCCGCTCAGGCTTTGAGCAGGCTCATGGCCTCGTCGACCGCACTGCCGGCATCGAGCGAGTAGCCGTCGGCACCGATCTCGCGGGCGAACTCGCGTGTGATGGGCGCGCCGCCGACGACGATCTTGACCGGGACGCCGCAGGCGCGGATCGCCTTCACGGTCTCGCGCATCGCCGGCATGGTGGTGGTCAGCAGCGACGAGAGCCCGACGAGCGAGGGCTTGTGCTGCTGCACGGCGGCGATGAACTTCGCGGCGGGCACATTCACCCCGAGGTCGACCACCTCGAGGTTCGCGCCTTTCCACATCATCGCGACGAGGTTCTTGCCGATGTCGTGCAGGTCGCCCTCGACCGTGCCGATCACGGCGGTGTGCTCGGGCTTCACGCCGGCGGCGACGAGCATCGGCTCGAGTTCCTTGAGGGCCTCCTTCATCGCGCGGGCGGCGACGAGCATCTCCGGGACGAAGATTTCGTTCTTCTTGAAGCGTTCACCCACGATCATCATGCCCGGCACGAGCCGGTTTTCGACGATCGAGGCGGCAGTCTCGCCGGCGGCGAGGCATTGCTTCACGAGTTCGGGGACCTCTTTGCGGCGACCGGCTGTGATGGCCAGGGTGAGGGGATGCACATCGCTCATGGGAAGAGCGCGAGGGTAGCCGAGGCGCCCGTGGACGTCTTGTGATCCGGGATCATTCTTTGGTGATTCCGTGCGGGCGCCCCTACCCACCGAGGGACGCGCGGTGGCGTCACGCACGGGTCAGACGGGGCCGAAAAGCCGGCAATTCTCGAAGGTGTGTGCCACATTCAGCATGATCCCGAGTGCCTGCTTTTCCCGAGGAACCGAAGTGAATCCGGCAACCAGGCCATTAGCTTGTCCACCACATAGGACGGCACCACCACGCCGGCATCGTCGACGGATCTTCTTCCCCGAGTTCGACCGCCGCGGGTGGAGCATGGGGTGAGGCAGCTATCGCGGTTCGGCGCATGCTGGCGTGTCGCGAGGACTTCGACCAGGGAGTCGATTCTCCTGCGAAACGCTTCGTCTCGCGTCGCGGCCGCCGTTCCTCAAGCGGCAGGGCGGTGGTGCAATGGCAGCCGTTCGCAGTCGAACGAGGCCAGACAGTCCAGACGAGGCAACTCCCGGCGATCATGGAGGGGGCTGCCGGGCAGCAACCGCGCCCGGGCGGCATCGAGTCGGTGCCGTCCGCTGGCGGTCGGATCGTACGCCACGAACAGCGCCAACCCGACGAACGCAAGGTATCTTCGCGGCCTTGCGCGACGTGTCCCGCATCGCCCCAGGCAGCGTCAGCGGCTCTGGAGTGAGAGGCGCGCGGATTTCAGGTCGGGCGAGTCGGCCTGGAGGACGATCTCGCCAGCGGTGCGGGTCGTCTGTACGAGAGCTTGCGCGAGGCCGTGAAAAGCGGAGCGGCTGTCGGCCTTGTCCGGCTCGTGGCAACTCGGGTCGCCATTGCCGACGCCGACCAGCTTGGCCGGGCCGGAGAGCGTGAATGTGATCTTGTTGCCCGCGGTCGGAACGACACGACCCTGCGCGTCGATCACTTCCACGGTGACCACGGACAGGTCGGCATTGTCCGCGGCGAGCACGGTGCGGTCGGCCACGAGCCGGATCGCCGCCGGCGTGCCCGTGGTCTCGCGCACCGTTTCGACCGGCGTACCGCGGCGCACGCCCCGGGCGACGAGCGTGCCGGGCGTGTAGTTGACTTTCCACTCCAGGTGGTGGAGTGGCGTGACCTTCTGCCGGCCGAGCGAGACGCCGTTGAGAAAGAGCTCCACCTCGTCGCAGTTGCTGTGGACCCAGACGGGGATCTCCTGGCCTTCCCGCCCCATCCAGTTCCAGTGCGGGAAGAGATGCAGCACCGGCTCGTCGGTCCACCAGGACTTGTAGTAGTAGTAGCTGTCCTTGGGGAAACCGCAGATGTCCATGAAACCGTAGTGGCAGTTGATCACCGGCCAGCCGAACGGGCGCGGCTCGCCTTTGTAGTCGAAGGCCGCCCAGACGAAACCGCCGCCGATGAACTCGCGCGCGACGACGGGTGGCCAGGCGTTCTCGACGGTCTGGCCGGCGGGACCGGCGGAGATGCTGTAGGCCGAGACGTAGCCGCGCTCGCGATCGCCGTGGTAGTTTTCCCACGAGTCGGTTCGGTAAACGCCGCGTGTGCTGATCTCGCTGGCGATCTCGGAGGCGATCATCGGGATTTTCGGGAAGAGCACGTGCACCGGGTCGTAGACCGAGGGGTTGTAGTTGACGCCGACGACATCGAGTTCGCCGATCATGCCCTGTGGGCTGTCGAATCCCGCGTTCATCGCAGCGGTGACCGGGCGGGTCGGATCGAGTTCGCGGATACGCTGCTTCATCGCCCGCGCGATGCGCGCGGCGCCCGGCGAACCGCCGATCCACTGCTCGTTACAGATTGACCAGAGGATGATGCTCGGGTGGTTGCGATCGCGCAGGATCAGGGCGCTCAGGTCGTGGTGGTCGACGGCCGGGGTGGTCTCCGGCGCCTGGTCTGTGAAGGTGTCGCCGAAGTGCCGGTTCTCAGCGATGACAAGGAAGCCGAGCCGGTCGCACTCATCGAGGAGGAAGGGCGGGACCGGGTTGTGCGCCATGCGGATGGCGTTGCACCCGACCTCCTTCAGCCGCTCGAGCCGCCACGTGTAGAGCCGGTCGGGCATGGCTACGCCGACGCCGGCGTGGTCCTGGTGCATGTTGATGCCGCGAAACTGCACGCGGCGGCCGTTGAGGAAGAAACCGCGGTCGGCATCGAACCGGATGTGCCGCACGCCGAACGGCGTCGTCACTTCGTCCACGACCTTGGCGCCGACCGCGACGGAGCTGCGCAGGCGGTAGAGGTAGGGAGTTTCTGGTGACCACAGGCGCGCCCGCGGCAGCGCGATCGGCCGCGCGACCTCGAGGGACGCGCCCGCGGCGAGCGATTCGACGTAGCCCAGCCGGACGGCGACATTCGACGCGGTCGGGTTCGTGAGGATCAGCTCCGAGGAGTAGATCCCGAGCTCGAGGACGACCGGAACCGTTCGGGAAGCCACGTCCGCGGCGGCCGGGATGGGGTCGATGAAGGAGCCGTCGTTCGTTCCGTAGTCGTTGAAGACACCATAGGCGAAAAAGGGGCTGCCCCCCGAGACCCGTTCCACGAGCGCCCATCCGTTCGTGAAGCCGGCCCTCGCCAGGACGGAGCCGATCTGCGTCCACTGGAGGGGCCGGAGCCAGATCGTCTCCGGAAGGAGATACGACCTGCGGTCTCCCATCGTTCCGGACTGGAGCGTGACACGCAGCGCGACGTCTTCCGTCGAACCCAGGTTGACGAGGGCCAGGTTCGAGCGCGCCAGGGCCGACTCCCTGAGCCCGAAGACGTGCTGCCCCGCGGCGGACTGCCACTCCGAGGGGGCGACCGCCGGATAGGCGACGCCGGCCCTGCCCTCGGGGAGGAGAGCCGTCGTCCTCGCGAACGCCGCCCCGGCGTCGGGAGAGGAGAGGTTTCGGAAGCGGACCCGGAGGGACCCTCCCTGCGAAGCGCCGGAGACCGCCGGGGGAATGAGGAGCCCGCGGGCCCTGAGGTAGGAGAGGGCGTCGTCGAGAACGAGCTGGCGACCCGCGCCGAGCGTCTCGGTGACCGTACCGCTCCCGCTCGCGTTCAGAGCGCTGGCGGCGGTGTAGGTCATCTCGACCGTCGCCTGCGTGCCGCCGCGGTTCGCGAGGACGAGCTCGCTCCGGAACCGGGACGTCCCGACGCCGAACGCGTCGAGGACGATCGGCACGACCCTCTCCGCCTCGGCCGCCGAGACGGTGATCGTCGCCGTCGCAGGCGCCGAAGAACCGCCCCGGGAATCGGAAGCCCGATAGATGAAGGAGTCGGCTCCGACGAACCCGCTCGAGGGTACGTAGACGAATGCTCCCGAGGGCTGGAGGGCCAGGGTCCCGTGCGCAGGGGGGGTCGCCAGCGCCGCCGTCAGCGCGTCGCCGTCGGGGTCGGAGTCGTTGCCGAGGACGCCCGGCGGGGTCACCGACAGGCTCCCGCCCGCGGCAACCGTGTAGGCGTCCGCCGTCGCGACAGGGGCCCTGTTCGCCGCGCTTGCGACCGCCAGCGCCCGGGTCGTCGTGCTCGGGCCGAACGGGTTGGAGGCCGTCAGCGTGACCGTGTAGCTCCCGGCGAGACCGTAGACGTGTACCGGGTTCTGCAGCGTCGAGACGTTGCCCGCGCCGGCGCCCGGATCGCCGAAGCTCCACGACCACGCCGTGGGACCGCCGCCCGACGTGTCGGTGAACTGGACCGACGCTCCCGGCGCCGGTGCCGGGGGGGAAAACGTGAAGCTCGCCACGGGAGCCGAGCCCGCCGGAGAGACGACGACCGACTTCGTCTCGCTGTCCGTTCCGGAGACGTTGGAGACCTGGAGCGTGACGCCATAGGTACCGGCGGCGGAATACGCCTTCACGGGGTTCACCGCGGTGGAAGTCGTCCCGTCACCGAAGGACCAGGACCGGGACGTCGGGCTGCCGGAGGATGCGTCCAGGAACTGGACGCTCTGTCCGGCGGCCGGGTTCGAGGGCGAGAAGCTGAAGCCGGCGGTCGGCGGCGGCGGGTTCGAGACCGTGACGGGCTTCGTCTCCGGGTCCGAGCCGCCGGCGTTCGTCGCCGTGAGGGTGACGTTGAAGGTCCCGGCGGTGGCATAGGTGTGTGTCGGGTTCCGTGACGACGACGTACCGCCGTCGCCGAAGGTCCACGACCAGGAGGTCGGGCTGTTCGTCGACGTGTCGGTGAACGAGACGGTCTGCCCCACGACCGGGCTCGCCGGGGAGAACGTGAAGCCTGCCACAGGGGCGGGCGGCGGCGTGGAGCCCGGGTAGACGTACTGCGCGCACGTCCGGTCGGTCGCGTTGATGACGTTGCAGCACATGAAATACATGAGCGCGCCCGAGTCGCTCACGTGCCCGAATCCCAGGCCGTGACCGAGTTCGTGCGTCATCATCCGCTGGTAGTTCGTCGAGCCGAGGCACCCGGCCCCGTTGTTCACGACCACGAACCAGGACGTGATGGTCATCCACGTCGTCCCATCGAACGCGTGGGTGCCGCTGTACCACGGCCCGCCGAAGGCGAGCGTGCCGGAGCAACCCGACAGGTCGGCGATATCCGAGCACGGGTCGTTGAAGACGACGACGTTGCTGCCGGAACCGGGCAGATCCTGCTGCCCCTCGGTACACGTCAACGCGTAGCTCACGGCCCCCCCGTACGAGAGGCTGATGCTCGTTCCGGAGATCCCTTCCCAGGACGCCAGGGCGCCCTGGACCTGGGAGAACCCTCCCCCGGCCAGGCTGGAATCGCCGGGTGTCGCAGCCGACATGGACACGCTCCCTCCGGTGTCGAACGTCCGCCGGCGGAGGTTGCCGCCGGATCCGGAGAGGAACGCGCAGCCGGAGGGTACGGCCAGCGCCGCGACTTCCTCGCTCCCCGGGAGGAGCCACCCCGGCACGGCGAAAGCGCCTACGTTCCATTCTGCGCCGTCCCGGATCACGGAACGCAGGTGCGCCAGGAGCGGCTCCTCGACGAACGGAGCCGGGCGTTCCGGAACCTCGCCGTCCGGGCGCGCCATCGCCGAGAGATGTGCGGCCTCGTCGACCGGCACGAGGACGTTCCCGAACGATTCGGTCTCGACGCGCCGCATGAGCCCCCAGGACAGGACCGTGGGCTGCCACCGGCCTTCGGGACCCGCGGCCAGGAAAAGGAGGTAGGTGGCGCCGGGCTCGAAGCGCGGCGAGCCATCCACCCTCCAGCCGATGCCGTCCATCTCTCCCCCCGGCGCGTCCACGAAGATCTCCGCCCCCGTCGACGCCGGACCCGAGACGGCCTCCCCGACGACGAAGCGCGTTCTCGTGAAGAGGAGGGGCCCGCGCCGGACCGGCTCTGTGCTCAGGGCGGTCGCGAGTACGACGGCGCCGGACCTTCTCCCGAGGTCGCCGAGGCTCGCGGGCGGAACGATCGTGGCGGAATGCGACGCGGTCGGCACCGAAGCGAGCAGCCCCAGCAGCAACGTCGCATGGAAGCGGGAAAGGCGCGGACTGCCGTTCACATCAGGAAGTGTGGGTCCCCAACGGGCGAGACTCAACCCGGGAACGTACCGGAAACGAATCGGGGGCCGGCGTTCCCGCCGACCCCCGGAAGGTGCTGGTGAGCCGCCAGGGACTCGAACCCC
>JACSRI010000276.1 GCA_014879845.1 Opitutaceae bacterium | reverse complement strand
TGCGACGGCGTGATCTGCGGCCACATCCACACGCCGGAGATCCGCATGATCGGCGACGTGCAGTATCTGAACTCTGGCGACTGGGTGGAATCGCTCACCGCGCTGGTCGAGCACCACGACGGCCGCTTCGAGCTGATCGACTTCAAGAAGTTCTGCGAACTCGTGCCCTTCGAGCCGCGGGACGAGACGGTCGAGGCCGAGCCGGTGCCCGCGCACGCCTGATCGCCGGCCCTCCAAGCCGGTCGGTGGCGGCCGGAGGACACATTTTGGTCGCGCGGGATCGGCGGGCCGTTCAGTCGATGTGGACTCCCGCATGAGCGTCGCACCGATTCCGCACGACGATCCCGCCGCCTTCGCCGCCCTGCGGCTCGCCTTCACGATCCTGCCGTCGGCGAACGCCGCCCGGATCGCGGCGACCCAGCCCACAGCCGAGGTCGTGCGTGCGCTGGTCAGCCTCCCACCCGCCTGGGTCGCCTCGCGGCTTGAGGCACTCCCCGGCGACCCGCGGGCCGCGATCGAGGCTGCCGCCGGGCCCGATCAGCTCAAGCTCTGGCGCTCACCACGCCCCGGCACGGAGGGCACGGTCGGTGCTCTGATGCGCCCGCTCCTCGGCGTCGTGCCGGAGGAGGCGCCCGCCGCGCGCGGGGTCGACCTCGTGCGCCGCATCGCCTCCCCGGACCTGACCTACCTCTACGCGGTCGACGCGGCCGGGCGCCTGAGCGGGGTGGTCGTGCTGCGCGACCTCTTCCTCGCGGAGCCGGACACACCCATGGCAGCGTTCATGATCCGGCCACCGTTCTACCTCACGCCGGAGGCGAGCCTGCTCGACGCCATGCACGCCGTCGTCGGCCGGCACTACCCGGTGTATCCAGTCTGCAATGCCGACGGCACCCTGCTCGGGCTGGTCCGCGGGCACGTCCTGTTTGAGAACCAGGTCATCACCATCACGGCCCAGGCGGGCAAACTCGTCGGTGTGACCGCGGCCGAGCGCACCGAGACCTCGTTCGTGCGCAGCCTGCGCATGCGCCTGCCGTGGCTCCTGGTCAATCTCGTCATGTCGCTGTTGTCCGCCTTGGTGATGCTGTTCTTCAAGCACACCCTGGCGCAGTTCATCATCCTCGCGGTCTTCCTCACCGTCGTCACGACGCAGGGCCGCAACAGCGGCGCCCAGACCATGGCGCTGGTGCTGCGCGGCATCACCAACGGCACCTGGCGCCGCGACCAGATGCGATCGACGCTGTCCAAGGAGGTGCTGATCGGCGCGGCCGGCGGTGCGATCGTGGGCCTGCTCGCCGCCGTCGCGATCTGGCTCGAGGAGGCATGGATGGGAAATTCCCGCGCGCCGGTCTTCGCCGTCACCGTGCTCGTGGGCATGGTGCTGGGCTGCTCGTCGAGCTGCGCGCTCGGGGTCGCAATGCCCCTTGTGCTGCGCCGCCTCGGCCTCGATCCCGCTCTCGCGGCCGGGATTCTCCTGACCAACATCTGCACGGTCTCCTGCCAGTTCCTCTTCCTGTCGCTGGCGGTGTGGTGGCTGGTTTAGGAGGCCCGTCAGGCGCCAGTCCGCAAAGGGGCATCGCCTCCACGGCGATGCGGCCCGGTCACCGCAGGACCATGCGCACGGCGCTGAGGAAGGTGAGCGCCAGCGCGATCCATTCGAACAGGCGCTGCGACACGCGCCCCGCGACGATGCGGCCGAGCCAGGAGCCGGCGAGCACGGCGGGCGCGAGCCACAGGTTGACCTCAAGGCTTGGCACAGTGATCGCGCCGAGGTGGACCATGAACGGGACCTTGAAGAGATTGAGCACGAAGAAGTACACCGCGCTCGTGCCGAGGAACTTCATCTTCGGCAGGCCCATGGCGAGGAGGTAGAGCACCATGAGGGGGCCGGCGGCGTTGGCGATGAGCGTGGTGAAGCCCGCGCCCACGCCGATGAGCGGCGCGAACCACGCGCCGTGGGCCGCGACCTCGTGCTCGAGCCGCGCCTCGCCGACCGACCACTTGCGCCACAGGTGCAGCCCGAGCATGAGCAGCAGGATCGCGCCGATGAGGATCGAGGCCGCGCGGTCGTCGATGCGCTGAAACACCAGGTACCCCAGCACCACGCCCGCCGCCGTCCACGGAAAGAGCCGCAGCACGTGGCGCCACTGCGTGTGCTCGCGGTAGGTCGCGACGGCCGCGATGTCGCCGACGATGAGCAGCGGCAGCACCAGGCCGGTCGCCTCCTTCGGCGGAATGATCCACTGAAACACCGCCACCGCGAGGATGCCGATGCCGGGAATGCCGGACTTGGAGAGGCCGACGAGGGCCGCGCCCGCCGCGAGCACGGCCCATTGCCACGGCTCGTGGCTCACGCGTGGCGGCCCTTGAACGTGAGCTCGGCGATGCCGGACTTGTCGAGTTCGCCGAGGCCGAGGGCGACCATGCGCTCGTACTGCGCGCGTGTCGCACGGGCGAGCGGCAGGTCGAGGCCCGCGCCGAGGCCGAGTTCGTGCGCGATGCGGCTGTCCTTGGCCGCGTGCGCGGCGGAGAAGAAACAGCCGTGCTCGCGGTTCTGCATGTCCTCGCCGTCGGTCTTGAGCACCTGCGAGGCGGCCCCGGTCTGGGCAAAAACCTCGCGCAGCATGGTCAGGTCGAGCCCGAGCGCCGCGCCCAGGCCGAGGCCCTCGGCGAGTGCGGCGGTGTTGATGTTCATGACCATGTTGACGAGCGCCTTCACCTTGGCGGCCTCGCCGGTCGCGCCGACGTAACGCATGGCGGAAGCGAGTTTCTGCATCACAGGCTCCACCCGCGTGAACGCGTCGCGCGCGCCCGCGCACATGAGGTAGAGCGTGCCGGCGCGCGCCTGCGGGATGCTCGAGGCCATGCAGGCCTCGAGGGACTGGCCACCGGCCCGCCCGACGCGCTGCTCCACCTCGAGGTGGGTGGCGGGCGCGACGGTGGCGCAGTTGACAAAAACCTTCCCGGCCGCGCCACGTTCGAGGAGCTGGCCCGGCGCCGTCGTGAAGATCGAGAGCATGGCCGCGTCGTCGGACACGACGGTGAAGACGAGGTCGCTCGCGGCGGCGACGTCTCCAGGTTGTGGGCACGCTCGCGCGCCGATCTCGGCGGCCAGCGCCTGCGCGGCCGGCGCATGCGCATCGGCCACGGCGACGACCTCGCAGCCACACTCCTTCAGCCGGCGCGCCATGTTGGCGCCCATGCGTCCCACCCCGACAAAGCCAATCCTCATCGTTTCATCCTTTCCATGAACCGGCCCGTTCCGGCGGCCGACCGGCCGCGCGCGGGCGCGGGTGTGATTCGGGCGCCCGACTCAGCCCGTGAAGAACGGGTTGTGTTTCTTCTCCTGACCGACCGTCGTGAGCGGCCCGTGGCCGCAGGCGAGGATCGTGGCGTCGGGCAAAGTGAGGATCTGCTCGCGATTGTTGCGCAGCTGGTCCGCGTAGGAGATCACCCCGCCGCCCATCGATCCGGCGAAGAGCGAGTCGCCGACGACCGCCAGGGGCTGGCTCAGGCCGCGCACCACGTAGGTGGTCTGGCCGGCGGAGTGCCCGCTGGTCAGGCGCGACTCGATGCGCAACCCGCCGACGATAAAACTCTGCCCGGCGCTGAAGGTCTCGACGGTTTTCGGAAAATCCTCCTCGTCGCGATCGCGCACGTTGATCCAAGCCTTGGCACCGGTCGCCTCGACGAGGCGCGGCAGTTCCATGACGTGGTCGATATGCGCGTGCGTGATGAGGATGAGCTGGAGCTGGAGTTTCTCGGCCTTGAGCGCAGCGAGCACGGGAGCGGCGTCCGCCCCGGTGTCGAAAAGCACGGCGTGCCGGGAGGCGGTGTCCCACACGAGGTAGGCATTGACCGTCATGCCGTTGAACGGCGTGTTGAACGCCCGGAATCCCGCGGGCAGCGCGGGCTGCTCCGGGTGCCAGGCCGCCTCGGCGCTGGCGACGAGGGCGTCCCCGCCGAGCTTGAGCGCCGCGGCCACGCGGCGAAGCATCCCGGGATCGCGCAGCGAGCCGCCCTTGAGGCTGCGCAACTGGACCGGCGTGATCCCCGCCCGTTCCGCCAGCACCTCGTTGAGCAGCCCGAGGCCCTTCTGGGCCTTGCCGATGATGTCGCCGACAGTGTCCTCGAGCGGTATCACGCGATCGTTCTCCGCGCTGGGCGCAGCTCCGTCAAAGGCAAAGGTCCGGCCGCGGGCGGGGTTTTTCACCCCGAGTTCGCGCAGACTTCACGCGCCGCGCATCCTGGCCGCCTACGGTCGCCCCATGGCCCGCGACCCATCCGAACCCACTTCCTCCCGCCCTGTCCGACGGCCGGCGACGCTGCGGCGCGCGATCAATCGTCGCACGTTCCTTGGCGCGCTCCTCGGCGCGTGCGCGTCGTGTGGTTACGCGACGCTGGTCGAGCCGCATTGGGTGGCATGGACCCGGCGCGAGATGCCCGTGCGCGGCCTGCCAGCCGGACTCGACGGCGCGATCCTCGCGCACCTGTCCGACCTGCACGCGGGGCCCTTTGTGGAGGAATCGTTCCTGCGCGCCGTGTTCACGCGACTACGACGGCACGCGCCCGCCTACGTGGTCGTGACCGGCGACTGGGTGACGTGGGATGGCGAGGTCCACGTCCCGCGCCTGCGCCGGGCGCTGCGCCACCTTCCCCAGGGAACCCACGGCACCATCGGGGTGCTGGGCAACCACGACTGGGGCCGCGGCTGGCGCGACGCCGTGTATGCCTCCACCGTGACGCGGACGGCCGAGGAGGCCGGCGTCCGCGTGCTGCGCAACGAGGTCGCGGCGCTCGGCGGCCTGCATTTCGCTGGGTATGACGACCTCTGGAGTCCCGGACACGACGCCCGGACGGTTCACCGTGCGGGTCCCCTGCCCGCGGCAACCATCGGCCTGTGCCACAATCCCGACGGCGCGGACCGACCGCTCTGGAGCGGGCATCGGGGCTGGATCCTCTCCGGCCACACGCATGGCGGCCAGTGCAAGCCACCCTTTCTCCCGCCGCCCTACCTGCCGGTGAAGAACCGCCGCTACACCCAGGGCATCTTCGCGGTCGGCGAAGGCCGCACACTCCACGTGAGCCGCGGCGTGGGCAACCTCCTGCACCTGCGGTTCAACGCCCGGCCGGAGGTGACGCTCTTCACCCTTCGCCCGGCCCCGGTCTGACATCAGAGCACATCTCGCGCACCGGCCTCAGCCGATCCTGCCGAAGCCCGCGCGGTTTTTGCCGCCCCGGTTTGCCGGAAAATTCGTTGCGGGCCGGAACGCGCAGGCGCAGCCTCGGCGGTTTGTCACGTCCGGGACGCTCCATGCACCTTCCGCTGGACATGCCTCGTCAGCCGACCGACACGAGTTGCGGGCCCACCTGCCTGCACGCGGTCTACCGGTATTTTGGGCTGGAGTCCGACCTCGCGCGGCTGGTCGAGGAGGTGCCCCAGTTCGAGGAGGGCGGAACATTCGGCGTGCACCTCGGGCTGCACGCGGTGCGCCGCGGGTTGGGGGCGAAGATCGTCAGCTACAATCTCCGTGTCTTCGATCCGACCTGGGCCGGACTCGCGCCGGATGGGCTGGTCGACAAGCTCGAGGCGCGCATCCCCACGCTGCGCACGGACAAGGCCCGCGCCCAGCATCACGCCTATGTCGAGTTCCTACGGCTCGGCGGCGAGGTCGCGTTCCTCGATCTCACGCCGGAGAACCTCGCACGGCTCCTCCAGCCGCGCGCGCCCCTGATCACGGGGCTGAGCGCCACCTACCTCTACCAGGCGCCACGCGAGCAGCCCGACGGTCGCGAGGACGACGTGGGCGGGCAGCCGGTCGGACACTTCGTCGTGGTCAACGGCTGGGATGCCGCCGCCCGCGAGGTCGTCGTGACCGATCCCTTCGAGCGCAACCCGTTCAACCCCGACGGCGAATACCGCGTCGACATCAACCGCTTCATCAGCGCCGTCATGCTCGGCATCGTCACCTACGACGCCAACCTTCTCCTGATCCGGCCGCGCACACCCCGCGTGGCCCACCGATGAAAAACACCCGCAACCTGATCGTCGTCGACGACATCCGTGACTGGCAGCCGGAGTGGACCAACTACCCGGTTGTCTCGGCCGACGAATACATCACCGGCGACGACTACACCTCGGCCGGCTACCGCGTCGTCAACCTCTGCCGCCAGGACCACAAGCTCTCGCTCGGCTACTACGTCTCGCTCCTGGCCGAGGCCCGCGGCCACCGCGCCATGCCGACCGCGCGCACGATCCAGTCGCTCATGAGCAAGCGCATCTACGAGGCCGAGCTCGACGAGCTCAACTCCGTGGTCAAGCGCTCGCTCGCGCGCATCATCCAGGAGGACTTCTCCCTGAGCGTCTACTTCGGGCAGAATCTCGCGGCCTCGCACGCGCGCCTCGCCCAGACGCTCTTCAACATCTTTCCCTGCCCGCTGTTCAAGGTGCAGTTCCTCTACCGCGACGACGGCTGGGAAATCGGCAGCCTGCGTCCGCTCGGCCTCGGCCAAGTGCCGCTCGCGCATCTGTTCAAGGTGAAGGACGCGATGGACGCTTTCCTCTCGAAGCGCTGGCACATCGAGCGCGACCGACCGTCCACCGGCTACGACGTCGCCATCCTGCACAACCCCGAGGAGAAGAACGCCCCGTCCAACGCCAGGGCCCTGCGCAACTTCATCCGCGCCGGCGAGTCGCTCGGGCTCGACGTGGAGCTGATCACGCGCTCGGATTACCCGCGCCTGCTCGAGTTCGACGCGCTCTTCATCCGCGAGACGACGAGCCTGGAGAACCACACCTACCGTTTCGCCACCAAGGCCGAGCGCGAGGGCATGACGGTGATCGACGACGCCGACTCGATCCGGCGCTGCAGCAACAAGGTCTACATGCACGAGCTGCTGCGCAAGAACCGTATCCGCACGCCACGCACGGAGATCGTCTCGGCGCGAAACATCGAGCAGGTCGCCGGTGACCTGGGCTACCCGCTCGTGCTCAAGATCCCCGACAGCGCGTTCTCGCTCGGCGTGTTCAAGGTCGCCAACGAGACGGAACTGCGCGGCAAGGCCGCCCAGCTGCTCAAGGACTCCGACCTCGTGCTCGCCCAGGAGTTCCTGCCCACCGACTTCGACTGGCGCGTCGGCGTGCTCGACCGCAAGCCGCTCTTCGTCTGCCGCTACTACATGAGCCGCGACCACTGGCAGATCTACAACCACGCGGCCAAGGGCGACGACTGCATGGGCAACTTCGACACGCTCGCCGTCGAGGAAACCCCGCCCGAGGTCATCCAGACCGCCCTCGAGGCGGCCAACCTCATCGGCGACGGCTTCTACGGCGTCGACCTCAAGCAGAAGGGCGACGAGGTCTACGTGATCGAGATCAACGACAACCCCAACGTCGACGCCGGCGTCGAGGACCGCATCCTCGGCGACGAGGTCTACGTGCGCATCATGCAGTCGCTGCTCGACCGCATCGAAGCCAGCCGCCAGCGCGCCGAGGACGAGGCGCGGGCCGAGCACGGCTAGTATCCAGCCGGTCCCCGCCTCGCCTCCCATGTCCCGCCCGCTCCACCTCTTCGACGCCGCCGGCCTCGAGCTCGAGTACATGGTCGTCCGCCGCGACACCGGCGCCGTCTCCCCGACGGTCGACCGTCTGATGCACGCGCGCACCGGGCGCTTCGCCTCGGACTGCCGCCTCGGCCGCTGCGAGGCCTCGAACGAACTCGCCGCGCACGTGTTCGAGCTGAAGGTGCCGAGGCCCGCGAGGGATTTCATCGCGGCCGAGCGCGCCTTTGCCGACGCCGTGGCGCGCGCCAACCGCCTGCTCGCGCGCGACGGCACGGAACTGCTTTCCGGGCCCATGCATCCGACCATGGACCCGCGCCATGAATCCACGACATGGGCACACGAGGGCCGCGAGATCTACGAGGAGTTTGACCGCATCTTCGACTGCCGCGGCCACGGCTGGTTCAATCTCCAGAGCTGCCACATCAATCTCCCGTTTCACGGCGACGACGAGTTCGCCCGGCTCCACGCGGCCGTCATCCTGCTGCTCCCTTGGCTGCCCGCGCTCGCGGCCGGCAGCCCGTTCCGGGAGGGCCGCGTCACCGGCTGGCGCGACACGCGGCTCGACACCTACCGGCGCAACCAGGAACGATTCCCCGCCATCGCCGGACCGATCGTGCCGGAGCCGGTGTTTTCCGAACAGGAGTACCACGAGACAATCTTCGCGCCGATGATGCGGCAGGTCGCTCGAGTCAACCGCTCCGGCATCCTCGAGGCGGAATGGCTCAACTCACGCGGGGCGATCGCGCGCTTTTCGCGCGGCGCGATCGAGATCCGCGTGCTCGACGTGCAGGAGTGCCCGCGCGCCGACATGGCCATCGCCGCGCTCGTCTTCGCCACGCTGCGCGAACTCGTCGCGCGCCACGGCTCCCGCTTGCCCGACCTCGCCCGCCGCGTCGCGACGCGCGCGCGGCGCGCGCAGCTGCTGGCCTGCGCGCGCCACGGGCTCGACGCGCCGTTGCGCCTCGGGGACGGACGCGAGGTCTTCTGCCTGCCGGCCCGCGCCACGACCGCACGCGCCCTCTGGCGCCACGTGCTCACGCGCCTCGTGCCGGCCGACGCACTCGCCGACAGTCATCGCGAGGTGATCACGACGATCCTGGATCGCGGGACCCTCGCCGACCGGCTCCTCGCCGCCCGCGGCCGGAGCCGTTCCTTCGCCCCGGTTCTGCGTGGCCTGGCCGACTGCCTCGCAGAGAACCGCCTGTTCACCTCGCGCGTGGCCGGTTCGCCGGCGAATCGAACCGGATAAGCCGACGCTGGCCGGACGATTTTCGCGCTGGGCAAACGACCGATCGTGCATCCATCCTGCGCGCATGCCGCTCGATCACCTCTTTGAAAAAAACCGCCTCTGGTCGCAGCGCATCCACCAACAGGACCCGGATTTCTTCCGCAAACTCGCACGCCAGCAGGCGCCCGAGTATCTCTGGATCGGTTGCTCGGACAGCCGCGTGCCCGCCAACGAGATCGTCGACCTGCTTCCCGGCGAGCTCTTCGTGCACCGCAATATCGCCAACGTCGTGGTCCACACCGACCTGAACTGCCTCGCCGTGATGCAGTTCGCCATCGACGTCCTCCAGGTGAAGCACGTCATCGTCTGCGGCCACTACGGCTGCAGCGGCGTCAACGCCGCCCTCAAGCGCGCGCGCATCGGCCTCGCCGACAACTGGCTGCGTCACATCCAAGACGTGCGCGACAAACACGCACATCGGCTGAACGCGCTGCCGGACAGCGGCCCGGATCGTTATGACCGCCTCTGCGAGCTCAACGTCATCGAGCAGGTCGCCAACGTCAGCCTCACCACGATCATGCAGGATGCCTGGGCGCGCGGCCAGAAGGTGCGCGTGCACGGCTGGATCTATGGCCTGCGCGACGGCCTTGTGCGCGACTTGAAGGCGAGCTGCTCGTCACCCGACGAAGCGCTCGAAAACTACCAGCGCGCGATCGACGCGCTGGGCTGAGCGCAGCGCCCGCGAGCCCGCAGCCTACGAGGATCGAGCCACGGCGAGGCCGCTGCGCACGAGCAACGCCTCGGGATCCGGATCGCGGCCCACGAAGCGGCGGTAGAGGACCATCGGGTCCTCGGAGTTGCCCCGGCTGAGGATGTGTTCGCGGAAGGCACGGCCGGTATTGCCGTTGAAAATACCCTCGCGCTGGAAGCGCGTGAAGGCGTCGGCGTCGAGCACCTCGGCCCACTTGTAGGAGTAGTAACCGGCGGCATAACCCACCGGATCGGCGAAGAGGTGGCCGAAGCGACGGATGATGCTCGGTGAGAGCGTGGCCAGCGGCACGTTGTAGTCGCGCAGCAGCACCTGCACCTCGGCCTCGAGGTCGGCCGCGGCGAGGAACCGCGCCGGTTCCATGTGCATGGCCAGGTCCACGCGGCAGAAGGCCAGCTGCCGCATGGCGGCGGCGGCCGAGCGGAAGTTGCGCGCGGCTCTCATGCGGGCGAAGAGTTCCTCGGGGATGGCTGCGCCGGTCTGGTGGTGGCGCGCGAAGACGTCGAGGCTCTCGCGCTCCCAGCACCAGTTTTCCATGATCTGCGAGGGCAGCTCGACGAAGTCCCAGGCCACGTTCACGCCATTGAGGGACTTGATCTCGACCTCACCGAAGAGGTGGTGGATGAGGTGGCCGAATTCGTGGAAGACGGTCTCGACCTCGCGGTGCTTGAGCAGCGCGGGCGCATCGCCCACCGGGGGCGTGAGGTTGCCGCAGATCAGGCCGAGGTGCGGCAGTCGGCGGCCGTCGGGCTGCGGACCGCCCGTGATGAGGAAGTTCATCCACGCGCCGCTGCGCTTGGACTCGCGCGGGTGCCAGTCCGCGTAGAACGTGCCCAGGTGGCGGATACCGTCGCCGTCGAAGAGGTCGTAGACCTTCACGTCCGGGTGCCAGGTCTCGGCACCGCCGGCATGCGGGCGGATGACCACGCCGAAGAGCTTCTCCGCGATGCGGAACATGCCGTCGACCACGCGATCGAGCGCGAAGTACGGACGCAGCTCCTCCTCGTCGAAGGCGTAGCGCTCGCGCCGCAGCTTCTCGGCCCAGAACATGAGTTCCCACGGCTGGAGCGGGCCGGGCGCGGCGCCGGTCGCCTGCGCCTTGAAGGCCTCGAGATCCGCGCACTCGCGCGTGAACGCGCCGCGGATGCGGCGGTGCATGTCCTCGACGAAACGCAGCGCCGTGGCGCCATCGTGCGCCATGCGCCGTTCCAGCACGAGGTCGGCGAAATGCGTCCGCCCCAGCAGCGCCGCCTTCTCGCGGCGCAACTCGAGGATGCGCCGGATGATCGGCGTGTTGTCGTGCGGCTCCTTCGCGCCGACGGCGATGCTGCCCTCCCACATGCGACGTCGCAGTTCGTCGCTCTCGAGGTAGGTCATGAACGGCTCGTAGGACGGCTGGTGCAGCGTGAAGCGCCACGCGGGCCGGGACTCCGTGCCGTGGCCCTTGCCGAGGGCGTTGCGGCGCGCGGCCTCCTTCGCCGACGCAGGCAGGCCGACGAGCTGGGCCTCGTCGTGCACGATGAGTTCCCAGGCGTTGGTCGCGTCGAGGGTGTTCTCCGAGTACTTCTGCGTGATGGCGGCGAGTTCGGCCTGCACCTGCTCCAGGCGGGCCTTCTTTTCCGGCGGCAGATCGGCGCCATGCTGGCGAAACTCCGCCACCGTCTCATCGACATGCCGGCGCCGCACGCCCGTGAGCGCGACAGTCGCGGGCTTGTCCGCGGCGGCCTTGAGCACGGTCCAGAGCGCGGCATTGAGCGGGATGCGCGCGAAGAACTCGCTCACCTTCGGCAGCATCGCGTTGTGCGCCTCGCGCAGCGCCGGCGAATCCTCGACCGACGAGAGATGAGAGACGACGCCCCACGCGCGGTTCAGCTCCTCGGTCGCATGCTCGAGCCCGAGGAACGCCGACTCATAAGTCGCGGTGGATGGCTCGGCCGCGGCGACCTGATCGATGCGGGCCTGCGCGCGGCGCAACGCCTCCTCGATGCTCGGGATGATCGTGTCGGGCTTGAGCCGCGACCAGGGGATGAGGAAGGCGTCGTCGAGGTATGGAAGGGAGGCGTCGTGCATGCGCGGAAGAAAGCAGTCCCGAGACGGAGGGCAATCATGGTCCGATCGCACCCGATCGCCCGGGTGCGACGACTCGCCCATCACTCAAACGCCCGCTTGGCACACGCGACCGGGTCCTCGCCTCCGCGCAGCACAAGCAGCCGATAACGCAGCAGAGTCGGCCACTCGCTCAGGCGGAACGGCTCGTGCGGGAGCGCGCCCCAGGAATTGTCGCCGCCGAGGCCGCGCTGCTTGAGGTCGAGGTTGAGCGTGATCGTATCGCGCCGCGGCAACTGGTAAGGGTAGAAATTCTCCTTCTGCGTGGCGCAGAAGAGATCTTCCGTCGCGTGGTGCGAGGCGTTGGCGCTGAGCAGGTGCGCCGGACTGGCGACGGCAAGCAAGCCGCGCCCCTGCGCGTCGGTCAGCGCGAGCCAGCGCACCGCCTCCTTGTTGCCGGACTCCTGCGGCTTGATGTAGTCGAAGGCCTGGTCGCGCACCTTGCCCCGGTAGAGGCCGACGCGCGCATCCTGGCGGTCCCAGTAGGTCTCGTGCGGCCCCTTGCCGAACCACGCGAGGTGGTCAAAACCCGCACGCAGCGTGGCCTGGGTCCCGAAGCGCGGCAGCTCGGACATGGCGAAGTCCGCGGGCGGCAGCAGGCGCTGCTCGACCGTCACCTCGCCCGTGCCGCGAATGGTCCAGGTGAGCTCGAGGGCGCACTGCATCGCCTCGAGTTGACCGGCCACGCGAATGCGCACGAGGTGCCCGCCGGAGGGCGACACCTCGACGGAACGCACGACGAAGGACTCGTGCGCGTGGCGCCACCCGCCCATGCCACCGGGTGTCCAGCGGTTCGGCGCGTCACGGTGCTCGGGCATCTTGTTGCCGCGGTCGTTGTCGACCGGCGCACGCCAGAAGTGCGGCCCGAGCGGCTTCTCCAGCAGTTCGGTGTCACCGGATTTCAATGACACGAGGAGCCCGCTGGCGCGGCTCACGCCCGCGGAAAAGCGGTCGCCCGAGACCACGATCAGGCCGTCGCGCTCGTCCACCGAAACCGGTGCGGCCGGCGCGGGCGCCGGCACGGCGGGCGTGAAGACCGGCAGCTTGAACTGGTCCCACGCGACCTCGTGGCCGGCGGGCGCCCAGGGTGCGGCGGCGCGAAGGGCAAAGGTGAGTTCGAGGAAATACTCCGTCCCCGGCGTCGGCGTGATCGGCGAGAACGGCACCTGCAGCGTCCGGCTCGCGCGCGGCGCGATGCCGCCCACGTCGAGGCTGCCCTGCTGCAGCACCTTGCCGTCGGCAAAGATGCGCCAGCCGGCCTGGAGCCAGGCGTCGATCGCCTGGAAGTCGCCCCAGTTCGCGACGGTGACCTCGCCGCGCGCCAGGTCGCCCGCGGTGACCTGCACGGGCTGGTAAACCTTCTTCACCTCGGCGAGGCCGGGATGCGGCGTGCGATCAGCCGAGACCAGGCCATTGGCGCAGAAGTTGCCGTCGGACGCGACATCGGGCGGACCGAACGTGCCGCCGTAGGCGAAGAACGTGCCGAGCGCGGGATCGAGCGGGATGGATTTCGGATTCTCCAGCGGGACGATTGTGCGCGAGGCCGGCACGGGCGTGCGGATGCCCTGATCGACCCAGTCCCAGATGAAACCGCCCTGCAGGTAGGGCGCGCCGGCATAGATCGGGCGCCAGTAGGCCCAGATGTCGCCGTTGCTGTTGCCCATGGCGTGCGAGTATTCGCACATGATGAAGGGCTTCTCGCGCGGGAGGTCGGCGTAGCGCAGGACGGATTCGGGCGATGGATACATCGGGCAGACGATGTCGGAGGTCTCGGCATTCTGCGGATTCTCGTACTGCACCGGGCGGGACGGATCGCGCTGCTTGAGCCAGGCGTAGGGCCGGCGGAAATTGTCGCCGAAACCCGCCTCATTGCCGAGCGACCAGGTGATGATCGAGGGGTGGTTCTTGTCGCGCTCGACCATGCGCACGACACGGTCCAGGTGCGCCGGGCCCCAGGAGTCGACCCGGGCCAGGGTCTCCGGTCCGTAGCCCATGCCGTGCGATTCGATGTTGGCCTCGTCGATGAGGTAGAGGCCGTACTCATCGCACAGGTCGTACCACTCCGGGACGTTCGGGTAGTGGCAGGTGCGGACGGCGTTGATGTTGTTCTGCTTCATCAGGACGATGTCGCGGATCATCAGCTCGCGGGTCATCACGTGGCCGCGGTCGGGATCGTGCTCGTGCCGGTTCACGCCGCGCATGAGCGTGGGCATATCGTTGACGAGGAGTTGACCGTCGCGGATCTCGACCGTGCGGAAGCCCACGCGCCACGGAACGACCTCGGTCGTGCGGCCGGCGGCGTCGGTCACCTCGATCATCAACGCATAGAGCGTCGGCACCTCGGCCGACCAAAGCTGCGGTCCCACGATCTCGCGGCTGAGTTCGACGCGGCGGGATGCGCCGGCGCCGACCGCGGCGGACGGCACGGCGCCGGAGGCGATCTCGCGGCCGGCGGAATCGCGCAAGGTGAGCTTGAGGCCGGCGGCGCCGTCGCGGGCGCCGTAGTTGCGCAGCTCACCCTTCACCGCGAGGGTCCAGCGGTCGGTGCCGCGGGCGCGGTTCGTCGTCACCTCGAAGTCGCGCAGGTGCACGGTCGGCGTCGACCAGAGATACACGTCGCGGAAGATGCCGCTCAGCCGCCAGAAATCCTGGTCCTCGAGGTAGGAGCCGTCGCACCAGCGGATGACCTCGACGGCGAGGACGTTCTCGCCCGCGCGCAGGCGCGGCGTGAGGCGGAAGGTCGCGGGCGTGCGGCTGTCCTTGCTGAAGCCGAGCTTCTCGCCGTTGAGCCAGACGGTGAAGAACGACTCCACGCCATCGAAGGTGAGGAACACCTCGCGCCCGGCCCACGCGTCCGGGACGGTGAACGTGCGCCGGTAGCTCGAGACGGGGTTGGTGTCGCCGGCGATGTCGGGCGGCGTATTCGCTTTCCAAGGATACTGGATGTTCGTGTAGATTGGGATGCCGTGGCCCTCGATCTCGACGTTGGACGGGACGGGTATCGTGCCCCATCCGGAGGCATCGAAATCGGTGCGCCAGAACTCGCCGACCGACGGCTGTTTCGAGGGATGGGCGACCTGGCGGAACTTCCACGTGCCGTTGAGCGACGCGACGAAGGGCGAGTGCTCGCGGGTGCGTTTCTGCGCGGAGGCCGCGTCGCCGAAGACGACCATCGTCGCGGCCGGCGGCTCGGTGCCTTCGTGCAGGCGGGTTTCGTCGGCCCAGACGGGGCGGGTCTCAGCGGAGCGGCAGAGCATCGTGAATTGGGAAACCGCAAGTGCGGCGACCACGGCTCGGGTCAGGGTGCGGGAGCGGGGTGACTTCATGACTCGCGTGAAAACAAACCCGCCCCCGGGGCCTGCGGCGAGAGCGAAGGTCGACGGGCTGCTCACTCGTTCGGGTGAGCGAGCGCGAGACGCGCGACGATGTCCGGCATCGCAGGTCGAAGGACGTGGAGCGCGACCACCCGACGCTGCGATCAGTGCGCCAGCCTGGAGGGCGGCGCTCCCGCGCCGCCGCGGCGACGGATGACGTGCGGGATGGGTGTAGGAGCGAGCCCGACAGCGCACGCGACAACGTGGGCGCGGCCGCGCGGGAGCGCGGCCCTCCAGCAAAGCACAACGGCCGGCTCGATGAACCGGCCGTTGTCAGGCCTCACGCTGCGGTGAAGCGAATCAGGTTACTTCGACTTCGGCGTGCGGTCGACCGAGCCGCCGGGCGTAACGATCGTCGGGTTCTGGAAGAGCGAGTTCGGCGTGACGCCGCGCACATCCTGCTTCTTGAGCGAGCCGCCGGGGCTGACGAGGTTGGCGGTGACGAAGACGAGGAGGTTGCGCTTCTGGTTGCTTTCGCCCTCGGAGCGGAAGAGGCGACCGACGCCGGGGATGTCGCCGAGGAAGGGAATCTTGTCGTTGACCTTCTTCACCTCCTCGCGCGTCAGGCCGCCCATGACCACCGTGGCGCCGTCCCAGACCGTGACCTTGGTGTTCATCTCGCGCACGGAGAAGATCGGCTGGAAGAAACCGGAGGGGACGTTGACCGTCGTGCCACCGGCGATCGCGATCGACTGGCCGCCGTACTCGACGAAGCCGTCGAACTCGGTCACGCGCGGATTGAGATCGAGCGAGATGCTGTAGTCGTCGTCCTCGACGGTCGGCGTGACGGCGAGTTCCACGCCGACATTGCGCGTCTTGAAGTTCTGCGGCGTACCGGCGGTGATCGTGACACCGGCCGAGCCGGAGTTGGAACCGGTGCCGGACTGGCCGACCTCGGACTGAATCTCGCCATAGGATTCCGGATACCGGAACTCCTGCGCGACGGTGATGCTGGCTTTCTCACCCGAGATGACCGTGACCTTCGGCGCGCTGAGCAGGTCGGAGCCGGAGTTTTGCGAGATCGCGCGGATGGCGCCCGACACGGTGTAGCTTCCGATTATGTCCTCAACGACGGCGATCGCGCTGGTTCCCGTGCCGAGGTTGAGTCCGCCGGGGAAGGTGGGCGGACTGTTCGGAATATCGATCGGGTCGCCGATCGGCTGGATAATCTGCCCCGGATTCCCCACGCTTCCGGGCGAGAACGCCTGCGATAGCGTCCGGTAGTTCGACTGATAGACATCCCCGTTCGAACTCGTCACCTTCCAGTCGATACCGAGTTCCTCCAGCACACCCTCGGCCACGTCGAGGAACTTGGCCTCGATCTCGACCTGGCGGACGTCGTTGTAGCGGTTGAGGATGTTGCGGATGCGGGAGATGTTGCGCGACGTCTGGGTGACGAGGAGCGCAGAGCCGTCATAAACCAGGCTCGCTCCCTGGGTGCCCTCGAAGTTCACACCGGCCTGCTGGAAGAAGTTGCGAATGTGCTCGGATTCGCCGCGGACGCCGGCGCCTCCGGCTGCCCCACCCGTCGAGGCGAACGGATCCGCTCCCGAGCCCGCCTTGTCGTCGACCTTCCCGCCGGCGGCCGCCACCATGCGGATGACGGTGGCGCGCGAGACAGGGAAGAACTCCGTGTCGAGGTTGGTCACCTCGCCGCCCGGACGCACGACCACGGCGTCGAGCTGGACCTCATACTGAAAGCCGACGGAGTCGGTGATGAAGTCGAGCACTCGGCGCAGCGTGAGGTTGCGCAGCGTGATGTTCACGGCCGGGTTCACGCGGTTGGGGTCGATGAGAACGATGTTCACGCCCTTGGGCGCGAGTCCGGTGTCATCAAACTCCTCCGAGATGCTCGAGAGCGTGCTGATGACACGGGAGAGTTCGACGCCGGTGAAGTTGACCGAGGGGATGGTGATGCGGTTGAGCTTGTCGAGGAGCGGCACGGGGCCGGTCGGCTTCTCGTCGACGGCCTCGCGCTCCTGGAACACGCCCGGGCGCTGCCAGCTGCGCGAGACTTCCTCGAGCATCTGCTCGCGGGTCTTGGTGCGGTCGATCACGCCCGCGCCGCGGCGCAGCTCGGCGATGCGGAAGAGGTAGGTCTTGGCCTCGGTGTTGTTCGGGTCGCGCGTCTCGACGTCCTTGAACGTCGTCTCCGCGCCGGCGTAGTCGCCGGCGACGAACTGGTCGCGGCCGCGCGAGAGGAGCGCGTCGATGAAGGCGGTGCGCGCCTCGAAGGTGCCGGGCGTCTCCTCGCGCACGGGGGCGGAGGCCTGCTGGCGCGCGGAGGTCTCGGCGCCGCGCTTTTCCGAGCGCAGCTCGTCGATGAGCGAGGCGGTGAGCGAGTTGGAGTCGAGCAGGCTCAGGGCGTAGTCGTAACTCGAGACCGCCGCGCCGTATTCACCGCGTGCGGACTGGCTGCGGGCGAGCTTCTGCACGTCGCGCGCGCGCGCGATGCTCTCGTTGATGCGCGCCGTTTCCTGCGAGACGGCGGCGCCGGCATCCGCGGCCTGGGCGTGCAATCGACCGGCGGGGAGGACGGGCTGGAGGGCGAGGGTCGCGAGCGCGGCAGCGAGGACGGGTTTCGGCAGGAGGCGCATGTTCATGGTGAGGGCGTGATTCAGGGCGGGCGACGAAGGCTCTCGGTCGTTTCGTCGTGGGTTGTTGGCTGAAGGTGGTAGAACTACTCGGGCGCGGGCACAATCCCCGAACCGCGCGTGGGCGAGGATTGTGGGCCGTCGGCGGACGACGGGGAAAGCGTGCGCGTCTCGTTCGCGCCGAGCGCATCCCGCGAGCGGCGCGAGACGACGGCCTGGGGCGGGAACATCGAGATCTGCGTGACCTGATAGACCTGGCCGTTGGCCTCGATCGAGGAGCCCTCGTAGACCGTGCGCGTCTCGCCGGGGTAGACATTGACCCGGAAGGTCGCCTGCAGGCGCGGCATCATCTTGCGCTCGCGGTTGGTGAGGACCTCCTCACGGCCGCTGCGCTCGTCGAGGACGACGGCGCGGGCGACATTTTCCACCACCGGCATCCCCTCGCCCGCCGGCGTGGTGAGCCGGGTGATCTCGAAGCTCTGCAGCGTAAACTCCTGCCGCTCGAAGCGCCGGCCGGGGCGCCCGACCACGGTCTCGCCGGAATCCACGATCTCGAAGGTCGCGATCGGATTGTCGGCGGTGCCGACATAGCCAACGAGCTGGATCCGGTACGGCTCCTGGCGGACTCCGATGAGTTCGATGTCGTAGGGCTCGTCGTTGCCCGCCACGGCGACAGGACCGGTCACGGCGGGCGGCGTGACGGTGAACTGCTGCGTCTGCGGGTTGTAGTAGATGACCGGAGGCGTGAAGACGTCGTAGACCCACTCGCTCCCGGTCGACTGCCGCGGAGCCTCGTTCCACACGACCATCGCGATCGACGGCACGACCGCCCGCGTCAATTCATAGCGCGCGGGCTCGATGCCGGCGACGGGGTTGCGCGCGGCGATCTCATCGAGCTTGCGCAGGCGCGTCGCACCGAGGGCGCCGGCGGCGAGGAACACCACCACGCCGAGGGCGAGCAGGATCTTGTCGTAGTGCTGCAGGAAGCGTCGCATGGCGGTCATGGGCGCGGCGCGGCGGCGGGCACTTCCGGGGCGCGGAGTTTCACCTCGAACAACTCCACCGTCACGGTGAAGCGCGATTCGTTGTCGCCGACGATGGCGAGGTCGGAGACCGGAGCCGCGGCGTCGGCCGGTCGCGCGGGCGTGCGCGCGCTGCCCGCCGTCGACTCGGCGCGCAGCGGTTCCACCTCGACGGAGCGCACGACGAGCGGGATCTCCGGCGCGGCCAGCGAGTTCATCAAGCCGCGCAGGCTGCTGGTCTGTCCCGTGAAGACGATGCGGACGGCCATCGTATCCACATAACCCGGCGTGCGCGCGCTGACCTGGGGATCGATGACGAAGATCTCCGACGCCGCGGCCGAGTCAGCGCGGGCTCCCCCGCCTCCGGCAAACGTCGAGGCCGTCGACGCCGGACGCGCAGCCGGTGCCGGGGCGGGCGCTGGCGCCGACGGGCCGGTTCCGGCCGTCCGGCCCTCCGAACGCACGATCGTGCGCGGATCCTCGCGCTGCACGCTGACCAACGTGCGCGGTCCCGCGGCAAAGAGGCTGGTGAGCAGATACTCGACGATGCGACGCTGGCGATGGACGGGCCGGATGATCTCGGGATCCGGGCCTTCGTTGACGTAGGCGGAGAATCCGAACTTCTCCTCGGGCCGGACCAGCACCCGCGCGTCGGCGGAGATCCGCGTCATCTGCTCGATGAACTCGAGGATCTCGAAACATGCCTCGGTCCGGTCGGCCGGCTCGCCGGCGAAATACTCGAGTTCGTCGGGCCCGGAGACGTTGAGCGAGCGCAACATCGTCGCGAGCACCTCGGCGTGCTGCGCAAAATCCTCACGCGCCCGCCGCAGGTTCTCATCGGTCGGCCCCGGGCGCTGGCGCTGCAGGCGCTCGATCTCGGCGATCTTCTGGTTGAGCTGCGTCTCAAGCACCCGTTCCTGGCGGCGCAGGCTGGAGAAGAACCACGCCTCCGCGCCGATTCCGATCACGATGACCGCGAGGCACAGGAAGAAAAGCGGATGGCGGCGGACGAGTTTCACGGCGGTCAGAGCGGGCGCTGCGGGTCGACGACGAGGATGAAGTCGAACTTCAGGATGCCCGGCTGCGAGGTGTCGAAGCGCTCGTTCTCGATGGAGACGATGAAGTCGGAGTCGACAAAGCTCGAGAGCAGCGTCTTGACGCGGTTCTGCGACTCGGTGCTGACCTTCGAGGTCGGGTGGTTGCGGTCGAGCAGGCGGCCCGTGAGGTTGAGTCGCAGCGATTGCGGGGCCTGGCCGTCGGCGGCCTGGGGACGCGGCGCGAGCCCGGCGAAAAGGCTGCCCGCGAGCGCGCTGGTCTGGACCTGCGTCTGCGGGCGCAGCACCTGAACCTTGTCGAGCCAGACGTCCTCGACCTTGACTAGGCGCTCCTGGAGGTCGCGGAAGAAGGAGATCCAGTTGGCCTTGGTATCGACGAGTCCCTTGATGCCGGCGATCTCCTGGCGCAGCGTCTCGGTCTCGCCGCGTATGCGCTGCACCTCGCTGCTGTAGCGGCGCAGCGGCCGGGCCTCGTCCTCCAGGGTGGCGATCTTCACGCGATAGGCGGAGAGCGTCACCCCGCCGACGAGCAGGCCGATGGCGAGGGCGCCCGCGCCGAAGGCGAGCGCACCGAGCAGGAACGGCTGCCGGCGGCGGAACGCGCGCGCCTCGAGGACGGCGGGCGGCAGCAGATTGACTGCGGCCAGGCCCTGGGCATAGACCCGCAGCGCGGACCCGACGGACTCACCGATGAGGTGGCCGGCCGACTTGATTTCGCCCTCGACCGCATGCGGGTCGATCGGCACGCCGCGCAGGGGCTCGTAGGCCTGGACCGGGAGCTTGAGCTTCTCCGCGAGCAGGTTGTCGAGCTCGGGCATGGCCGATCCCGCGCCGGTCAGGTAGACCGCGACGGGCGCCTCGCCGCCGCCCTGGCGCCGGAAGTTCGCGATCGAGCGCGTGACCTCGAGCGCGAGGCGGCCCGCGAAGTTCTGCCGGGCGTTGTCGTAAGCGGCCGCCACAGCCGGCGACGTGGCGGCAGACACACCGTGGGCGGCAAGTTCGCGCTTGATGCGCTCGGCCTCCGCCAGCCCCTGGCCGAGTTCGTCGGCCAGGCTCTGCGAGACCGTGCCGCCGCCGAGCGTGATGTTGCGCACGAAAAAGCGGTCCTCACGGAAAAAGAGGAGGTTGCTCGACCGTGCGCCAATGTTGATGAGCAGCGTGCTCTGGCGCGCCTGCGGGAAGCAGAAACGCAGGGCGTTGACCTGCGCCATGCAGGACGGCTCGATCACGGCGGGGTCGATCCCGGCTTCGCGGCACTCCGCGAGCAGGGCATCGACGATCTCGAGCTTGATCGCACAGAGCGCGACCTCGAAGTCGACGCCGTCATCGTAGACGATCTGGTAGTCCCAGACGACCTCCTCGAGCGGATACGGGATGTTCTGCCGCGCCTCGAACTGGATGATCTTCTCCCGCCGCGCCTCGTCGACGTGCGGCACGCGGATGAATTTCGTCAGCGTCAGGTGCCCCGGGACGATGAGCGTGACCGGCCCGCGCACGCGCCGCTGCGTCACGATGCGCCGGATGGCGTCGCCCACCGCGCGCGCCCACTGCAAGTCGTCCGTGGTCTCGGTATCCAGTGGCTCGACATGCACCGCCCGCACGACCGGCACGCCGTCGGTCGTGGCGCCAAACGACGTGGCGCTCACGCGGCTGGCGCCGCAATCGATGACGAGAACTGGAGGGAACCGGATGGCCATCAGTCGACGTGAACCGGGTCAACCGGGCGGGGAGCTCTGCACTGCGTCATGCGTCGATAGGCGGGGTGCCGGAACGCTCAGCGACGCACCAACGCCGGGGTGTCTCCGGCGTAGGCGGCGGCAAACGGCGAGTCGGCCTGCGGGACAAGCACACCGTCGTTGAGCGTGGAGCTGCGTGCCACGCGATCCTTGAAGCTGCGCAGGGCCTCCGGCGTCGCGAGCACGGTCGACACCTGGCCCGGTGCGGACGGGACAGGCTGCCCCTTCACCGTCACCTCGACCGACCAGGCGTAGGGCTCGGCCGAGCTGAGCTGCTCGCGCCGTGCGATCTCCGGGGGAAGATAGAAGCGGATCGAGGCGCGCCCGGCCTCGAGGGCGACCGCCTCGGCCGAAGCGCGGAAGAACGCGTAGTCCCCACCCCGCGTGCGGATGCCGAGACTGAGGTTGACGCGGACATTGTCCGCCCAGCGGGCGTAGGCGCCGCCGCCCGCCGCGGGAAGGATGCCGAGTTCGACGACAGCCTCGGTCCACGTGTCGCCGCCTCCCGGGGCGCGCACGGTGCCGAACTTGACCGCTCGCACCTCCACGGTGGCCCCGTCGGGAGCAGGCGTCTGGGCGCGTGCCACGGTGGAGCCCGCGACACCGATCGCCATCACCACGAACCATGCAAGGAATCTCCGGGGTGCAACGAGGGCCTGCATAACGTCCGCGCAGCATCGGTCCACCCTCCGGCCCTGTAAACAGCAAATCTGCCGTGAAGACCCTACTATCGGCTGGGGTCGTTGAGTCGGCGGTCGGGAGTCCGCGATCCGGGAAATCCGGGATGACGCGGGCCGCCGTCCGTCGTCGGCGAGACCACCGCACCCTCCACATCCGCCGCGCCGGCTTCAGCCTTCACGAGCCGCCGTCCTTCCGCCTTGCTCGCTTCATGTCCGCCGTGCTGCCCCACAAACTCAGCGTGCTCGTCTTCCTGCAGGACCCCACCGGCCGCCAGCTCCTCATCGAACGGGCCAAGGCCCCCAACGCCGGCCAGTGGTCGCCGATCGGCGGCAAACTCGAGACCGGGCTCGGCGAGTCGCCGCACCAGTGCGCGGCGCGCGAGACGCTCGAGGAGGTCGGCCTCGACTGCGCCCCCGAGGAGTTTCACCTCTTCGCCATGATCGCCGAGCGCGCCTACGAAGGCGGCGCCCACTGGCTGATGTTTCTCTTCACCTGTCGCCGCACGGTGGATGCGCTGCCGCCGGCCATCGCCGAGGGGCGCTTCGGTTTCTTCACCCGGGAGGAACTCGAGCGGCTCCCGCTCCCGGAGACCGACCGGACCGGCCTCTGGCCGATCTACGATCGCCATCGCGAGGGGTTTGTCGCGCTGCGCGCGGATTGCACTCCCGGAAAGCCGCTGCACATCGAGGTCGAGGAAGTCCAGAAGGCGCCCGCGCCGCGCGGTTGAGCCAGCCGCGGCCGGCGCGGTTTTCCGCCCGCTAATCCTGAGACGCGCCATCATTAACCGGCGGCGGATGCACCTGACTGTCGCGGGGAGTATCGGCTTGATAACACCCGGCCCCGACGCAACTTCCTGATCTTTTCCCTCCCAACCTCCGCGTCCCACCGTGACCAAGAAAGCCTCCGCTCCGTCCACCGCCGAGACCGCCGCCAAGCCGGCCAGCGGCCTCGCGCACAAAGACGCCCCGATCAACGCCCAGCTCACCAAGGAGCAGCGCATCGATCTCTTCCGCCAAATGGTGCGCATCCGCCGCTTCGAGGAACGCACGCTGCGCGTCTACCAACAGGGCAAGATCGGCGGCTTCCTCCACCTCTACATCGGCCAGGAGTCGGTCGCCGTCGGCACGGTTTCCCTCAAGGGCCAGCACGACCACTACATCACCGCCTACCGCGACCACGGCCACGCGCTCGCGGTCGGCATGAGCATGAACGAGTGCATGGCCGAGCTGCAGGGCAAGTACACCGGCTGCTCCAAGGGCAAGGGCGGCTCGATGCACTATTTCGCGCCCGACAAGAACTTCTGGGGCGGCCACGGCATTGTCGGCGGCCAGACCCCGCTGGGCGCCGGCCTGGCCTTCGGCCTCAAATACAAGGGCCTGAAGGGCTCGTGCCTGTGCTTCATGGGCGACGGCGCCGTCAACCAGGGCGCCTTCGCCGAGGCGCTCAACCTCGCCTCGCTCTGGGCACTACCCGTCGTATTCGTCATCGAGAACAACGGCTACTCCATGGGCACCTCGCTCGCACGCTCCTCGGCCGCCACGCCGCTGGCCAAGCGCGCCGACGGGTACGCCATGGACTGGGAGGTGCTCAACGGCGCCAACATCTGGGAGGTCCGCGCCCGCACGGCGGAAGCGATGAAGCGCGCCCACGAGAGCTGCCGGCCCACCCTGCTCGAGATGGACACCTACCGCTACCGCGGCCATTCGATGTCCGACCCGGAAAAGTACCGCGACAAGGCCGAGGTCGAGGAATACAAGGCCAAGCACGACCCGATCAACCTGCTCCGCGCCGACCTGCTCGCCGACGGCACGCTCGACGAGGCCACCGCGACCAAGATCGACGACGAGGCCAAGGCCGAGGCCGACGCGTCGGCGAAGTTTGCCGACGAGAGTCCATTCCCGCCGCCGGAGGAGATCTTCCGCGACGTGTATTGGGAAACCGACAACCCCGACAAGCGCACCTCGCAGGGCAGACTCTTCTTCAACGACTGACGCGCCGCTTCGCGTCGCGAATCTCAAATTTCAAATCTCAGATCTCAGATCGGACACCACCGATGCCTCTCATCACCTACCGCCAGGCGATCAACGACGCCCTCGCCGAGGAACTCACGCGCGACGAAAACGTGATCATCATGGGCGAGGAAGTCGCCCAGTTCAACGGAGCCTACAAGGTCACCGAGGGCCTTCTGGAGAAGTTCGGCCCGAAGCGCATCATCGACACACCCATCTCCGAGGCCGGCTTCATCGGCATCGGCATCGGCGCCTCGCTCCTCGGCGTGCGCCCGGTCATGGAGCTGATGTTCTGGTCCTTCGCCTACGTGGCCTTCGACCAGATGATCAACAACGCCGCCAATGTGCGCTACATGTCTGGCGGCCTCATGCATTGCCCGATCGTGATCCGCGGCCCGGCCAACGGCGGCACGGCCGTCGGCGCGACGCACTCGCACACGCCGGAGAACTTCATCGCCAACACGCCCGGCCTCAAGGTCGTGTGCCCGGCCACCGCCTACGATGCCAAGGGCCTGATGAAGGCCGCCATCCGCGACAACGACCCCGTCTACGTGATGGAGAACACGATTCTCTATAACGAGAAGTGGGAGGTCCCGGAGACCGACTACGTCGTCCCGCTGGGCAAGGCCGACATCAAGCGCGAGGGCAAGGACGTGTCGATCATCGCCCACGGCCGCGCCGTCATCACCTCGCTCAAGGCCGCCGAGATCCTCAAGGCCGAGCACGGCATCGACGCCGAGGTCGTGGACCTGCGCTCGATCCGCCCGCTCGACGAGGAGACGATCCTCGCCTCCGTGCGCAAGACGCACCGTGTCGTGCTGGTCGAGGAGAACAAGCCGTTCTGCGGCGTGGACGCGCAGATCGCATTCATGATCCAGGACAAGGCCTTCGACGACCTCGATGCGCCGATCCGCCGCGTGTCGTCGCTCGACGCCCCGCAGGTCTACTCGATGCCGCTGGAGAAGCTCCAGATCCCCGACGCCCACCGCGTCATCGCCGCGGTGAAGACGATCTGCTGAGAAACCAGAGCTGTCAGCGATCAGCATTCAGCGGTCAGCCACGACACAACCCGTCCTTTTCCTCGGCACTCTCGCCCGTCCGCTACTCCGCAATCCGCAATCCGCAATTCACCACATGGCCACCATCATTGAAATGCCGAAGCTGAGCGACACGATGTCGGTCGGCACGCTCGTCACCTGGCTCAAGAAGGAAGGGGACAAGGTCTCCTCCGGCGACAAGATCGCGGAGATCGAGACCGACAAGGCCACGATGGAGATGGAGGTCTTCGAGGACGGCGTGTTGCTCAAGCAGATCGTCGCCGTCGGCGAGCAGGTCGCGGTCGGCGCCCCGATCTGCGCGATTGGCAAACCCGGCGAGACGGTCAACGTGCCCGCCAAGGGCGCCACGCCCGCGCCGGCCGCCAAGAAGGAAGAGCCCAAACCCGCCGCTCCAGCGCCCGCACCCACGCCGACCCCCGCGCCGACCTCGGTCTCGCGCCCGGCCCCGATCGCCGCGGTCGAGGCACCCGCGCCCGCCACCGGCGAGCGCCAGAAGATCTCGCCGCTCGCGCGCAAGGTCGCGACGGAACTCGGTGTTGACACGACCGGTGTGTCCGGCACCGGCCCCGGCGGCCGCATCGTCCGCGCTGATGTCGAGGCCGCGGCCAAGGCGCCGAAACCCGCCCCGGCCCCCACGGCATCCGCACCGGCCGCTCCCGCGGC
>JACSRI010000036.1 GCA_014879845.1 Opitutaceae bacterium | reverse complement strand
GACCGCCAGCTCACGCTCCGCGCCATCCTCACCGGCATGGTGCTCGGCGGCGGCCTTTCGCTCTGCAATATCTACACCGGCCTCAAGGTCGGCTGGGGAATGAACATGTCGGTGACGGCCGTGATCCTCGCCTTCACCTTCTGGAGGATCGGCCAGGGCTTCGGCGGCCGTCCCTTCACCATCTTCGAGTGCAACCTCAACCAGACGGCCGCCTCCTCCGGCGCCGCCATTTCCTCCGCGGGCCTGGTCGCGCCGATCCCCGCGCTGGCCATGCTCACCGGCCAGACCCTGGGCTGGTCCGCGCTGGCGGCCTGGACGTTCTCCGTCTGCCTCGTCGGCATCGTCGTGGCCTACGGGATACGCCGCCAGATGATCGAGGTGGACAACCTCCCGTTCCCCGGCGGCATGGCGACCGGCGAGACGCTCAAGGAAATCTACGCCGCCGGCTCGGGCGCAGTGGCGCGCGTCACCATGCTCATCTCCGGCGCGGTCGCCGCCGCCGCGCTCAAGCTCACCGAGCACTTCGCCTCGCTCAAGGCCTGGGGCCTCCCGTTCGCGCTCGGCGCACGGCCCGATGGGGCGGTCGCGCGCGCCGGGATCGGCAAACTCACCGGCGCCAACCTCGGTTTCTCGATCGAACCCACGGCGCTCATGTACGCGGTCGGCGCGATCGTCGGCCCGCGCGTGGGCTGGTCGATGATGCTCGGCACGGTCCTCGCCTGGGGCGTGCTCGCGCCCATCGCGTTCAACAACGGCTGGACCGACCTCGGGCCGTCCGACCCGGCGCGCAGTTGGTACACCCCGGGCCTGAAGTGGCTGCTCTGGCCCGGCGTCGCGATGATGGTGACCTCGGCGCTGACCTCCTTCGCGTTCTCATGGCGGTCGATCGTGAACACCTTCCGGAGGAAGAAAACCTCCACTCCAACGGAGGCGCCGGTCTATACCGACGGCGTCGATGCCGTCGTCACGCGCTACTTCCTCGTCGGCCTCATCGTCGTGCTCGCGCTCTCCGTCGCGCTGCAGACCGCGCTCTTTGCGATCAAGCCCTGGGTCGCCGCGCTCGGCGTGCTCACGACGTTCCTGCTCGCCATCGTGGCCGGCCGCGTCTCCGGAGAGACGAATACGACGCCGGTCGGCGCGATGGGCAAGGTCACGCAGCTCATGTTCGCCGTGCTCAGCCCCGGACAGCCGGCGGCCAATCTGATGGCGGCCAATGTCACCGGCGGCGCCGCGAGCCAGTGCGCGGATCTCATGCACGACCTGCGCACGGGCAAGATGATCGGCGCGCGCCCCGGCTACCAGTTCGTCGCCCAGATCTCGGGCGCGATCTCGGGTGCGCTCGCGGGATCGGCCGGTTACCTGCTGCTCGTGCCCGATCCCTCGAGACAGCTCCTCACCGATGAGTGGCCGGCGCCGGCGGTCGCGTCCTGGAAGGCGGTGGCCGAGCTGTTCATGCAGGGTTTCGCGGCACTGCCGGCCAGCGCGATCCAGGCCATGATCATCGGCGGCCTCGCCGGCATCGTCCTCGCCGTGTTGGAAAAGACACTACCGGCAAAGGCGCGCGCCTGGGTGCCGAGCCCGGCCAGCCTCGGCCTGGCCTTCGTCATCCCCGCCTACAATGCGATCTCGATGTTCCTCGGCGCGATGTGCGGCGCGACGCTGCAGCGCCTGGTCCCGAGCTGGACGGCGCGTTTCCTCATCGTGCTCGCCTCGGGCATGATCGCGGGCGAGAGCCTCACCGGCGTGGGTCTGGCGATCGAGAAGATCGTCGACGACCTCGCCCGCTGATCCGCCGGCGGCGCCCAGGCCTCACTCCGGCGCGAGCAGGAGGAAGGGCCACCACGGCAGATTGCGCAGCAGCGTGAAGACCACGACGGCGACGAGCACCACGCCGGCCCAGCCTCCGGGCAGCGAGGCGGAAAACGCCGCGCCGCGCCACATCCGCCGCGCGACCACGGCCGCCCATCCGGCGAGCACGGGCAGCATTGCGACCGCGAGCAGGTTCTGATCACAGGCGAGCGCCAGGTCGCCCTGCGCCAGCGCGTGCACGGCGCGCCCGGTGCCGCACCCCGGACAATGCAGCCCGGTGGCTCGGTGGAACCAACACGGTGGATACCACGCGGGGGGCCGCGCGCCGAGGAGATGCACGACGACGACGCCCCCGATCAGGGCCAGCACGCCCGTGAGCACGGCGAGGCGCCGGCGGGCGGAGACCCGCGCGATCAGGGGCGGAGGCGCCGACGCGCTGCGCTCAGTAGGCACCGGCCGACGAGGCCGCCGCAGCCGCGAAGATCATGAACGCGGCGTAGGCCAGGCCACCGACCAGGCCGATGCCGGCCGAGATCAGGCTCCACATCCGGGCATTCTTGGCCGCGGACTCGGCGCCGGCACGGTCACCCGCGGTCCACTTCGAATCGACCTGCGCGGCGTAGACGATCGCGACGACACCGGCGGGAAGACAGCAGAAGAGCGTGGTGAGGATCGCCCAGACCAGATTGTTCGCCGGCTTGCCGAGATCGCCCATGACCGGACGCGGCAGCGCCTGGGGTGCCGGCGGCGGTGTCGCGGTCGACGGTGCAGCCGCGGGTGCGGGCGGCGGCGTGGCCGCGCCGAAGACCTGCGAGGCCGGAGTCCAGTTGGCCATGCCTTCACACCAGACGAGATCGGTGGGCAGTATCTCCCCGCGGGCGTAGCGGGCGATGGCGTCTTCCTTGGAGCACGTTCCGGTGGGTTGTCCGTTGCGCGAGAGATGGTAGGTCACGGTGGGTCAGGCGGCTGCGGTTGGGTGGTGTGCGCGAGCGACGGCACGCGCCATCGTCAGCATCCGTAGGTGATCAACCCGACGAGGACAACTGCGAAGGAGGCCGTCCTCCGCGTCAACGCCCGACGCCGACCAGGCCCGCGCCCGGGCACACCGGGACTCACGGGCTCGGCGTCGTCGGCTTCTTCTCCTTTGGCGCAAGCAGGCCGTCGAGCAGGCCGCCCGCAGCCTTCTTGAGATCCTCGGACCCCTGCCCCGTCCCGGTGCCGCCGCTGCCGCTGAGCTTCTTCTCCAGTTCGCTCTGGAGGCGGTTCGAAAGCTCCTTCTTGCCGGCGGCAACGAGCGCATCCTGCAAGGCCTTGGAGTCAACCCGGATGGCCGGACGGGTGAGCGTGCCCCGCACGGCCACGGGCACCGCGAGTTCCTTGACCGCGGTCGGCTTGGAGCCGCCGACGGCGAGGTTGGTGTCGTGCAACGTGAGCGTGAGCGGGAGATTCAGGTCGAGCATGCCGAGCGAGCCCTGGGCCGAGAGGTCGAGCGTGCCGCCTTGGAGCGCGGGGCGGCTCGACTCCTTGAGCTGGGCGACCAAAGCGTCGACGGACAGGCCGGTGAGGAGAAACTCGAGCTGCGGCGCCGCGCCGGAGGGGGCGGCCAGGGCGGTCCTGAGACGCCCGGATTTCGACGTCACGCGCACCGTCGGCGGCTGCGCGACGAGATGCGGCTCGGTCGAGACATTCTCGGCGCGGATGTTGAGCGGGTCGCCGGGCAGCGCGGCGGCCTGCACCTCGTCGGCCGCAATGAGGCGAATGAGCAGACGTGGGGACTGTTCGACAAGGCGCTCATCGCGGACCTCCGCATACCCGAGCAAACGCACACGCTCGCGCAGGACCTCCTCGTAGGTCGGTCCGGCCGGCTCTCCCGGGGCGGGAGTCGGCGCGCCGTCGGCGCCGGGCGCGGGCTGGTCGCTCTTCATCTGGTCGAGCCAGCGCTTGGCCGTCTGCAGGCGCTCCTGCCACACGTCGGCGTTGGCCAGGATCTGGTCGAGCGACTGCATGTCCGGCCACGACCATTCGCCGGCCGGCTCCTCGGGCGGCGGGCCGATGCGCACGCCGGGGACGGCACGCTTGTCGCCCTGCGTGCCGCCGGTCACCACGACCGAGTCAACCACCGCGCGCCGGCGCAGCAGGTCGCCCGTGCTGAGCTTGGCCTCGATCGCCTGCGCGGCGAAAAGGTTTGTATCCAGATGATCGGGATCGGCCAGGGCCAGCCCGGTGATCGCGACCCGTCCCTCGCGCAGCGACACGTCCACCTGCTGCAGGTCGACCGTCGCGCCGTTGGCGCGCTCCAGCGCCCCGCGCAGCGCGGTGGTCACGATCGTGCTGTCGAGAAACTGCACGGCCGCGTAGCCGAGGATCGCCGACAGCACCACGAGCACCAGGCCGAGGATGCGCACGGGATTGCCGAATCGCCGGGCGAGCAGGACCTCGTAGGGCTGCTTCCCCTTCACGCCGCCGACGAAGATCCAGGCAAAGACCTTCACCCAGCCCTTCGACGACCAGGCCTTGAACGCCTCGGACTCGCTCTCCAGCGCGGCGAGGCGTCGCCAGGTGCGGCGCAACACGATCACCAGGGCCAGGCCCACACCCAGGCCGAAAATGAAGCCGAGCAGCGCGCCGCCGGAGACCACCTGGTATTCGAGACCAAACCACGCCGTAATCGGGCCGTTGACGAGGCCGGCGAAGAACCCGCGCGTCGGGCCCTCGAGCAGCGCGCGCCCGACGGCGAAAGACACGGGCGTGAGCAGCAGCGCGAGCAGCTTGGCCGCCACGCCGATGAGGCCGGCGAGGAAGAGGTTGGCGTTGACGAGCACCAGAAGCGCGACCCAGAGGATGAGCAGCCCCGGGGCCTGGTGAAAACCGGGCACGAAGCCGATGAGCGAACCGAGCACGCTCGCCGTCACGATCTGGAAGGGCGTGGCGTTGCCGCGGAGGATGTTGCCGATTTTGCGAGTGATCATGGGACGATCGAGGTGGCGAAAGAGTCGAGACCAACAACAGAGAACACAGTGGACGCGGAGGTTCAAACCGAGGCCGGACTCAAAGCCTCAACAAGTCGTGAAACGCGGACCGACTTCCCGCGTCGAAAACCGTCCGCATGCCGGGGCTCCGTGTCCTCTGTGACCTCGGTGGTGCAAATCAGTTCTCGGTCACGGCGATGAAGGCGCCGCCGTTGCGCTGCGTGAGCTCGCGCATGAGGTTGGCGAACTTCACGCCGGTCTGGCCGAGCGAGAAGCCGGCGCGCAGCAGATTGGGGAAGCCCACGCCGTTGATCGTGATCTTGCGTTTGCCGTTCTCGTCGGGCGGGTTGAGCTTCTCCACGCGGTCGAGCACGGTCTCGGAGGTGTCGGTGAACTCGTCGCCGAAGACGTAGATGCCCATCTTCATCTCCGCGTCATCGGGTTTGTGCAGCGTGCGGATGGCGCGGACGATGCCGGGCACGGGGTTGGAGTTGGAAAACACCTGGTAGCGCAGCACCTGGCTGATCGCAGCCTTGCGCGTCTCCGGCGAATCGGGAATCCACTCGCCCGAGCGCCCGATGATGAAGCGGCCGTCGGCGTCGAGGAACTGCACGCCCTTGACCGTCGGATACGCACGAATGACCTCCTCGAACTTGCGCGAGACGTAGTCCCAGAGCATGGCCGTGTTGGGGTCGCGCATGGAGCCGGAGGTGTCGATGACGAAGGCCACGTAGTTGCTCTCGACCGGGATGCCGATGGGCGTGGAGGCGTCCAGCTGCTCGATGGGCGGCTCCGTCTGCATCGCGGCGATCTCCTTCTTGAGCTGCTCGATGTCGGTGAGCATCGACTTGTCCCCGCCCTGCTCGTTCTGGACCTGCTCCAAGAGCGCGGCGATCATGGCGTCGAGGTCCTGCAGCTCCTTGATGATCTCCTCGAGGGTCTTCTCCCGCGCCGCGAGCTGGCCGGCGAGGGTCTGCTTCACGGTCGTGATCTCGCCGAAGGCGGCCAGGCGCTGCTGCAGGATGTCCTCGAGATCCTGGCGCGACTTCTGGACCGTGCGCTTGGCCGCACCCATCGAGAGGATGAAGAGCAGGATGATGGCGCCGAAACCGCAGCAGATGCAGTCCAG
>JACSRI010000103.1 GCA_014879845.1 Opitutaceae bacterium | reverse complement strand
TGCTGGGGGCGGCGGCGATGGGGCTGCTGCTGCTTGCCGTGCGCCGCGTGAAAGAGGCGGGCTTTCTTCGCGAGCTTGTCTTTCTGCTGCTCTGGTTCGCAGGAGGGCTGCTGCTCTATTACATTGCCGTGCTGGATCGCGGTGCATTCAATATTCGCTACAGCGCCATGGTCACACCGGCGCTGATTGCCCTGTTGGGCGGCGCAGCGGCAGGCTGGAACCTGCACCGACGCGCGCCGCTGGGGTGGCTTTTTGTGCTGCTGCTCGCGCCCGGAAGCCTAGCCGGCGATCCCGTGCGCGGTCCGGTCCTCGCGCTTACGCACCTCGTCACGCTCGGATGGATCGGGTCGCTGCTCTTCGCCGCCGCCTATCTCGTCGGGCCCATGCTGGCCGAGCACGCGCTGTGGAGCGGCAAGCTCGCAGCGGCTCATCTCGCGCTCCACCTCGTCGGCCTGACCCTGCTGCTCGGCGGCCTCACGCTCCTGCGCTACGACATCGCATCGTTCGGCGCCGGTACGGTCGTGGCTGGAATCGCGCTGATGATCCTCAACCTCATGGTCACCGGGTCGCACGAGACGCGCTGGAACCCGGCGAACATCGCCTTCCAGAGCGCGATGTTCTGGCTCGCGACGACCGGGGCCCTCGCGCTGCTCATGCTGCGCGGCCGCCTCGCCACACCTTGGCTCGCCGCGCCGGAGACCCTCATCGCGCTGCACGCGCATTTTGCGCTTTTCGGCTTCCTCACCCAGGCCCTGCTCGCCGTCTCCCTGCGGGTCGTGCCGATGTCCCTCGGGCAGAACCAGCATCCCCGCAGCCTGGATACACTCGCGTGGACGGCCTGGGCCGTGCTCAACGGCGGGTTGATGCTGCTCGTGCCGGCGTCGCTCGTGGGCGCCAGCGGTTTCATCGTGGCGATCGGTGGCGTCATCGCCGTGGGCGTGACGCTCTTCGCCGCCGACATCGCCTGCATTCTCTGGATGTTCCGGGCCCGCGTCTCATGGGGCGCGGCGACCCACGGCACCGGGATCGCGCTGCTCGTCGCCATCGTCGCGGCCGCGCTCTGGCGGTTGCCCGAGGTCGCGGCCGGCACGCTGGAACAGACGCGCGAGTGGATGCGGTTCTACATCTCGCTCGCGCTCCTCGGACCGTTCTCGTTCGCGGTCGTCGGCACGGCCGGCCGGCTGTTGCCTCGGCTGGTCTGGTCGCTGCGTTTTGCCCCGTGGGCGGGACACGGCCGCATGCCGGCTCCCGCCACGCTGGGGCGCGAGGCCGCGGTGGCGCCCGCGTACTTCTGCCTGCTCATGGCCTGGGTCTACCTCGCCCTCGGGCAGTGGCACGCCAACCAGCATGCGCTGCGCTTTGGCGCGGTGCTCATGCTGCTGGCCGGAGTCTGGTCGCTGGTCTCCGTCGCTCCGGCGATCGTGCGGCTTGTGCTGGGTGTGACCCCGGCCGACCTCGGTGCCGAGCCACGCGCCGCAGCACGGGCCGCCGCCACACGCCGTTGAACGTCACGCCACGCATCAACTTCACCCTGAACTCGCTTTCACCATGATCCACCCCGCCCATCCCCCACGTCTCGTCGTCTTCGCCGCCCTCCTACTGCCGGGCGTCTTCGCTCTCACGCCGGAGCTGCGCGCGTGCGACGCCTGCAACGTCAAGTTCGCCCAGCAACTGCAGGAGGACCGCGCCGGCTCGCTCGCCGCGCTCGACCTCCAGGCCGCCATGGCCAACCAGCAGGGACTCCCGCTCCAGGGCATGGGCTCCTCGCCGCTCACCGAGGGGCGGACCGAGCCGGTCCTCATCGCCCAGGCCGCCCCGCGGCCGCTGTCACTCGCCGACCGTCTCATGGGCGCGGATACCGTGCTGGCCCCGTCGACCGACGCCGCCGGGGCGCTCCGCCCGACCGGCCGCTACGATGTCGTCCCCGAGAGTTGGAAAAACGACCCCTTCATCGAGGTGATCGAGCGCGACTACGCGCTCCCGATCCCGGCCACCTCCTACGTGCCCCAGGACACCAAGCCCGACAAATCCTTCACCCTCGAGCTGGCCGAGGGAAAGACCTACATCGGCAACGGGGTGATCTACGACGGCTTCCTGACCAACGGCACGATCCCCGGCCCGCTGCTCATCGTCGACGAGGGCGACATCGTGGAGATGACGATCGTGAACAAGGGCACGATCCCGCACGGCGCCTCCATCCATTCCGCCTACACACAGACCTCGAAGTATCTCGGAAAAATCCAGCCTGGCACCTCCGGACGCGTGGTCTTTCGCTGCACGCAGCCAGGCGTCTTTCTCTACCACTGTGCACCCGGCGGCCACGCCATCCCCATGCACGTACTTTTCGGTCAATACGGCATGATGGTGGTCAAGCCGAAGAAGCCCTACAAGATGGAACAGGTCATGGGCCGCAAGCCCGACCTCGAGCTCTACCTCGTGCAGCACGAGTTCTACGCCAGCGGCAAGGATGCGATCGAGAACCGCGCGCTCTACACCACCTTCAACGGAAAACTCTTCCGCTACGTCGAGGAGCCGATCAAGGCGCGCCCGGGCGACTTCGTCCGCATCTACTTCCTCAACGTCGGCCCGAACAACATCTCCACCTTCCATATCGTCGGCATCTGCTGGGACTACTCCTACTGGCAGGGCAATCCCGACGCCGTCTTCCCCGGCGGCCAGAGTTCGCTCGCCGGCCCGACCGACTCGTGGGTCATCGACTTTCGCGTGCCGCCTGACGAGGGCGCCTACACCATGCTGACACACTCGGTCGGCTCGGCCGCCCGCGGCGCCATCGGCCTGCTCGTCGCTTCGAAGGATGCCCAGACCCCGACGATGATCTCGTCCGAGGGCATCAAATACACGCCCGAGCAGATGGCCGAGATCGAGACCAAGGCCAAGCGCACGATCTCGCCGTTCAAGCCGACCGACTACGACGAGGTGGCGCGCTTCGCCGCCGGGACCCGCGAGGTGACGGTCAAGATCATCGGAAACTCATTCTCGCCCAAAGTCGTCGAGGTGGAACCGGGCACCACCGTGCGCTGGATCAACGAGGACGCCTTCACCTACCTCGCCGGCGAGTTCGCCGGTATCCACAACGCCCAGACTTACCCGCGCGACGACGAACTCGGCTTCGCCCTTCCGCTGCTCGCCCACGGCGAGTCGGGCACGCACACCTTCACGGCCGAGGGTGACTTCGAGTATTTCTGCCAGCCCCACCCGTACATGAAAGGCAAGGTCGTGGTGAAGAAGCCCCAGCTCGACCTCGCCGAGCTGGCCTCCGGCGGCGGCATCTTCGACGCCGGCTGGCTCGTACCGCTGGCTGCCGGAGCGTTTCTCGTCTCCCTCGTGAGCCTCTTCCGCGCGCGCTCGCCGCAGCGGATCGAGGAGTGAGCTCGCTCGAAACGATCGCGTCTCATCTGCGACACACTCAAGGCCGCCGCACCGCGAGGTCGGCGGCCTTTCGCGTGGACGCACGCGCAGGCCGAGCGCGATCGACTACACGCCGCGCGCGATGGTCTTGAGCGCCTTGCTGTCGAGAATCGTCAGCCGGCGCCCCTTCACCTTGAGTATGTCCTTCTTCGACAGCCGCGCGAAGAGCCGCGAGAGCGTCTCGCTCGTCGCGCCGATCTGGCCGGCAAGTACGCGCTTGGAGATCGGGAGATCCAGGACCGCTGGACAACCGACCTGCGCCGCCGGGCTCTGGTTCAGGATCCACTCGGCCAGGCGCGTGTCGACCTGCCGCCCCTTCAGATCCTGGATCACCTGGACCAGGTGCTTGAGGTGCTGACTCATCGAGCCAAGCATGTGGAGCGAGAGATCGGGATTGCGACGAATCAACTCCCGGAACGCCGAGCGATGCACGACGATGACCTGCGAGGCCTCGAGCGCGACGGCGTTGGCCGGATAGGTCTCAAACGTGGCCAGCGTCGCCTCGGCAAAACTCTCCGGCGGCCGGAATACGCAGATGATCTGCTCGCGCCCGTCGGGGGTCACCCGATACACGCTGATCGAGCCGGAGCGCAGGATGTAGAATCCCTCGACGCGGTCGCCCTCGCGGAAGAGCGTCTCCTCACGCGCGAGGTTGCGCAGCGAACACCCCTCGGCCACGGCCTCGAGGTTTTCCGAAGACAGGGTCGCGAACATGCGGCACAGGCGCAGCGACGCCACGAGCGCCGCACGCCGGATCGACTCGAGTTCCTGGGGGGATGCGATCATCGGTGTGGTGGGCAGGGCCGCTGCCCCGCCGAGGCCGCGATCCAACACGAACCGGCGCCGGTCCGCCCGGTTGATTTTCCGCCGGACTTGATCTGGCTCAAGGCCGCTCCGCCTTGCCCGTCTGCGCACGAGCTAGCGGCGGAATGCGCCCCCAACTTGACCGGAGTCAAAGCCCGTGGAGCGCCCCTGCGCTAGGCTTGCCGCGACATGAACTTCAAACGATTCGCCCTCCTTCCCCTCGCCACCATCGCCCTGTTGCTCGCCGCCTGCGGCGGCGCCAAGGACACCGCGTCCGCTCCTGCGCCGGGTCCCGGCGACGGCCGCCCGGTCGTGATCACGGCCAACGACAAGATGATGTACAGTCTCGCCGAGATCCGCGCCAAACCCGGCGAGAAGATCTCGGTGACCCTGAGCAACACCGGTTCGATGCCGAAGCAGTCGATGGGGCACAACTGGGTCCTGCTCGTCGAGGGCACCAACGTGATGGACTTCACCAACGCCGCGGCCCAGGCCATCCCGACCGAGTACATCCCGGACAAGTTCAAGGATGCAATCATCGCACACACGCGCCTGCTCGGGCCGAAGGAAAGCGACACGGTCACTTTCACCGCGCCGAGCACGCCGGGGCGGAATCTCTTCGTCTGCACGTTCCCTGGTCATTTCCAAGTCGGCATGAAGGGTGTGTTGATCGTGGAGTGAACCCACGGCCCGCCCGGACGGGAGATGGCGTGGGTTGAAATGGCTCCGCGATCTCCCGGAGTTTGGGAGTCAATGGCCGACGCCCCCCGCACTCCTCGTCCCGCTTCTGGCCCGACGTTGCGGCGACGCGTGGGTGTCCTGCTCGTATCGACCACGCTGGGACTGCTCCTGCGGGTGATGCTCGTGCACCCCATCGGTCCGTTGGTCCACGGGCACGTGCTTTACGCACACTCGCACGTCGCGTTTCTTGGCTCGGTCTTCAACACCTTCCTTGTCGCGGCGCTGCAGCACTACGTCCCGGCCGGGCAGGTGCGCGCCTAGGACACGGTGTGGTGGGCGATGCAGATCGCGGTGCTCGGGATGCTTGCGACCGTTCCGGCCCAGGGCTACGCGGTGGCCAGCATCAGCTTCTCCACCCTGCACATGGGCGCTTCCGCAGTCTTCGCCTGGAGACTCTGGCGCAGCGACCGCGCCGTGCCGGGTACCCGGCTATTCCTGCGCACAGCGTTGCTCTGCATGCTCGTTTCCGGGCTTGGCCCGCTTGCCCTGGGGCCACTCGCCGCGCTCGATCTGCGCCGGTCCCTCGCCTACTCGCTTGCGATCTACTTCTACCTGCATCTTCAGTTCAACGGCTGGTTCGTCTTCTTCCTGTTCGCGCTCTGGATTCAGCCGCGGCACGAGCACGGCGATCCCGTGCCGTTCACCAGCGTCCACCGCGCTCGTCGCGGCGATCGCCCTGCTGGGCGGCGCGCTGAGGACAGACGGCGGGCACGTTCTGTCCCGCTAGGCACGCAACGCCCGGTCAAGATCTTCCAGGATATCCTCGAGCCGCTCCACGCCGATCGAGAGCCGGATCAGGCCGTCGCTCACACCGGCGCGCTGGCGCTCGGCGGGCGACATGCCGCGGTGGCTCGACATGGCCGGCCGCGTCGCCAGGGACTCCATACCGCCAAGGCTGACGGCGTGCATGACCAGCCTGAGCCGATCAATGAAGCGCCGTGCCGCCGGCTCGCCGCCGCGCAACTCGAACGAGAGCAAGGCACCGCCCGCGTGCATCTGCCGGCGCGCCAGGTCGCGCTGGGGATGTGTGTCGAGCCCGGGATGGTGGACGCGCGCCACCTCGTCGCGCGCCTCCAGCCAGCGTGCCACGGCGAGCCCGTTGCGGTTGTGCGCCTCCATGCGCAGCGCGAAGGTGCGCAGGCCGCGCAGGACGAGCCACGCCTCGAAGGCATTGACCGTGCCACCAAGGTTTTTGTGGATGATCCGGTGCGCCGGCGTGAGCGGCTCGAGCCGCACGACGCAGCCGCCGATGACGTCGGAGTGACCGTTGAGGTATTTGCTCGTCGAATGCACCACCCAGTCAGCTCCCCAGGCAAACGGCTGCTGGTTCGCCGGGGTGGCGACGGTGTTGTCGACGATGACCGGAGCGCCCACGCCATGCGCCTGCTCGACCGTGTCGCGCAGGTCGATCAGCCGCATGAGCGGGTTGGACGGAGTCTCGAGCAGGACGGCGCCCGCGCGCCCGATAGCGGTGTGCCAAGCCCCGGCATCGCTGGCGTCCACCACCTCGACCGGCACCCGGTGGATGCGCGCCAGGATTCCGAACAACTCGGAGGTGCCGCCATACACGTCGGGATGGGTGACGAGCGGACCCGCGCGCCCATCGAGCGCCGCCGTCACGGCACAGAGCACCGCGGCATTGCCCGAACTGGTGATCATCGCGCCCTGGCCACCCTCGAGCGCGGCGATCTCCTCGGCGAGGGCGGCCACGGTGGGATTGCCAAATCGCGTGTAGGCGTGTCCCGGGCGCCCGCCGGAAAACAGCGCCTCCGCGTCGTCTGACGATCCGAGATCAAAGATCGTGCTCTGCACGATCGGTGGCACGGCGGGGCGGTTGGCACCCCGTCCGGCACCGCTCTTCGGGAGGCCCGCATGGGCGCATTGGGTCAGAGGTGAATGGTCGACGTTTCGCATGATGGCGACGATTGGGTGAGGGCTCCCGGGCCATGGGCGTCCCCGGCTGTCGGCGGGTGCGCCCGGCACGTCTTATCGTGTTACGATATATAAGATCCGCGACAAGCATCAACATCGCGCATTGGAGTGCGCCCATCTTGATGCCCGTCAAGGACCGGAGACGCGTTTCCGCCGATGATCACGAGGCCAGCGCCGTTCTCTTCCTCCCATGCATCATCCATTCGCCGTGTCCCTCCAACCTCAGGCCACCGCCCGCGCGACGGCGCACCTCGATCCTGCCCGCGACCCGGGACGCCATCGGGCCCCTGAGCCCCGACGCGGCACCGAACTCGATGCGCGCTGCCGGCCACCGCCCGACCCGCTCAGCGCCATACGCGCCGCGATCAGCGAACTCGCGCCGGACGATGTCCTTCAGGTTCGGACGCAGGCGGAACCGATCGCGCTCGTCCTGATGCTCGCCAGCCCGGCCCTGGCGGTGTCGGCTGTCTCGCTTCCTGATCAAACCTGGCGCGTCACGATCCGGCGGCGCTGAGCGGTCGGCCACTCCCCGGCCTGCCCCGTGCGCGGGCGGGTGCCCGCGCGCTTGACCGCGATCAAGGCGTCCCGGCCGTCTGGGCCCTAGACTGGCACCACAAGTCCAGCGCTCCGCATCCATCCATGAACACAGACACAACATCCACCACGTCACTTCCCGCCGAACTCGATGTGCGTCCGCTCCCTCCGCGCGACAAGCACGCCACCATCTTCCGCCTGTGGTCCGCGCTCCCGATCAGCTCCGGTTTCGTGCTGATCAACGATCACGATCCCGTCCCGCTCTACTACCAGTTCGCCGGCCAGTATCCGGGCGCATTTTCCTGGGAGTATCTCGAACAGGGGCCCGAGGTGTTTCGCGTGCGCATCACTCGCACGGCCGCGACGCCCGCTCCAGTGCCAATGCCTGCCGCGGCGCGCCCAGCCCCGAAGCCGCCGCCTGCGGCCACTGGGCACCGGCCGTAGACGAGGTCGAACGACGTCGAGTCGGATCCATTTCCGCGGCGCTCCTGAGTTCTGCGGTGCGAGGCATCGTCGACGAGAGCCTGTCCGGCATGACGCTGCGTGCCGGACAGGCGGGCACAGCCATCAACGGCGCCCGTAGAGAAGTCGGGCCACGGCTTCCTCGGGTGTCTCCGGTCCGCGGTCATCGGCGACCGGCTCCACAGACAGGATACGGAGCTGGCGCACGCCACCCGGCGTCGGCCATGCGACCTCGTCCCCTTCCCGATAGCCGAGCAGCGCCGTGCCGATCGGGGCGAGCACGGACACACGCTCGACGCCGCCATCGGCGCGCTCAGGCCACGTGATGATGTAGGTCTCCTCCTCGCCGGACGCTTCGTCCACGAAGCGCACGCGCGAGTTGACCGTGACCACGCCCGGCGGCAGCGAATCTCGGGCCACGGTCGTCGCCCGCGCGAGTTCATCGCGCAGTGACGGCCCGGGTCCGCCGTGAGCGTCGCGCGGCACGGCGGCCGCGAGGGCGCTGAGGCGGCGGTAGTCGTCAAGGGCGATGAAGATGATGTCTCGGTTCATTGTGTTCATGGTGTTCATACGTTGAGATTTTCTGAGGCCTCCGGCGCGAGGGCCTCGAGGCGGGGAATGTCGGGACTGACGTCCGACTCGTCGTCGTCATCGAAGGACGGGCGGACCGTCGCCTTCCACAGCCAGTCGAGGCGGCGCAGCTCGGAAAACGAGAGACCGATTGAGGTGGCTGCGATGTGCTCCTGCAGACGCGCCATCGTATGCGGCATGATCTGCACCGAACTCACGTCGGCATGGGCAAGCACCCAGGCGACCGCGGCCTGACCCGGGCCCGCGCCGTGCGCCGCCGCGATCCGCCGGAGAGCGGCCATCGCTTCATGCGCGGCCTCCGCCCCATGACGTCCCGCTTCAGCGCGATCCGCAAGCAAACCGCCGGCCAGAGGCGCGCGCGCCACGAGACCCAGCCGATGGCTGCGGGCCAGGGCCAGGGCCTCCAGGTTCACCGCAGCGTTGGAGATCAACGAGAGCTCGATCTGCATCGCCTCGATGCGGCACAGGTTGCGCCGGGCGGAGTGGCCCAGCCACTCCATCACCCGCCAGGCAGGGAAGCCGCCCACGGCGAAGTGCCGCACCAAGCCGGCCCGCACGAGCGTCTCCGCCGCGAGCAGCACTTCGTCCATCGCGAGACTCTCCGCCCACTCGAGCACAAGCAGGTCGAGGTAACGCATCCCCAGTTCGCGCAGCGTCTGCTCGCATCGCCGTCGGATGCTCGATGCCGTGCGAAAGATATCGCCGCCTTCGCGGTCGTCCATGACGTCGCAGCGTGACGCGACAATGATGTCGCCGCGCGGGACTCCGCGCGACTGCGCCCAGCGTCCGAGGTAGCTCTCGGCGACGGCCGTGCCGTCGGCTGCGGCGCCACAAGTCTGGATGAAATTGCCACCCGCCTCACGAAATCCGTCGAGCAGCGCATGCGACGTCTCTTCGTCGATGCGCCACCCGAAACTCGCCGTGCCGAGGCACAGCTGGGACACGTGCAGATCACTCCTGCCCAATCGTCGGGTCTTCATGATGGTTCCTCACATTCGGCCGGTCACTGTTGTTTTCCTCGCAACTCATACCTCGAGAAGCGTGTTCGCGGATTGCTCGTGCGGAGCCGGCCACGTCGCCACCTCGCAACGGGCCCCAGGCATGCTGTCGGACACGCGGTGTGCCGTCCGGCGGTCCCAGTCCACGATGACGTGGTTCGGAAACCGGCCGTGTTCCGCGCTCCCCGGGTTGATATGGACAATTCCGTCGCGACGCTCGAACCACGTCGCCGGATCATGGATATGCCCCGACAGAATCACCGCCGGCCGGTGCCGGGCCGCCGCCACGTCGAGGTCGGGATCGCCGTCGTCAAAGCCGAAGGCGCGTCGCCCGACAGCCAGTCCGGTCGGTGGCGCATGCGCCACCCACACGTCGGCCGAAGTTCCCTTTGGATAGGCCACGCATCCGACCGCGTGGATCCGCACGCCCCGCCACACCAACGTGCCGCCGTCGACCGCCACGCGCGGGCCGGCCAGGTCCAGCAGCCACCGCGCGGGCAACCAGCGTTCATGGCGGTCATCATGCTCGAGATCGTGGTTGCCGCTGCAGACGACCATCGGGACCTCGACGCGGCGCAGCCAGGAGACGACCTGGTCGGCTTGCCTGCCATGGGCGGCCGGGCTGTCGGCGCTGAGTATGTCGCCGGAAATGCAGAGGAGGTCGTGCGGGGGCGCGCCCTCGACGAGCCACTCGAACCAGCGAGGATGGAAATGAAAATCGGTAACGTGGAGAATAGTCATGGCTGAAAGTCCATTGCAGCGGGTCCTCCGCGTACGGCGGAGTTCGGAGGCAAGGTCTGTCTCGGAGAAGACGACGATAGTCAGTTGACCGGCAGCCGCGCGGCGGCCCCGGCCAGCGGCGATTGCACGACCCGAAGCAGCTTCATCGACGTGGCCCGCCCGTTTCCCGGCACAGTGACCACATCGCCGACGCTGCAGCCGAGCAGCGCTGTCCCAAGATCCTCGAGGACGGAAACGGCGACGTCGGCCGGATGGCTGTGCCCGGGCAAAACGAGCGCCACCTCACGGATCTCGCCCGTGCCCAGGTTCTCGATCAGGACGCGCGAGTCGACGGTCGCGAGGGTCGCGGGGACCCGCGCGTGCGCAGGAAGCACGATCGCGCGCCCGAGTTCACCGGCCAGCCCGTGCGCCGGGTTCGCGCACGTCGCTGAGTCGAGGATATCGCGCAGCCGACTATGGTCGTAGCGGGAAAGGTAGATTGGCGTTTCAGTCATGCTGGAATCCTCCGTCGTTTGTGTTTCTCGAGTAGTTCACGGTCAGGGCGCCGACATGAGCGCCTACGCGATGGCCAGTCGTTCGGAAGCATCGTCAAACTCGACCGACCAGCGCGCGGTCTCGCTGTGCTCGCCGAGCGCCGTGTCGATCACGCGCGCCGCCTCGAACGAGGTCGTGTCGACAACGATGTGGTTCGGAAATCGCGCGGCACGCAGGCACCCCGGGTTGAGATGCATCACGCCGTCGCGGCGCTCGAACCAGGAGGCCGGCTCATGTACCCGGCCGCTCAACACGAGTTTCGGCCGCAGCCGGGCGATCGTGTCGACCATCGACGGTTCGCCGAAATCCGGCCCCGCGTATTCGCGGCCGACCGCCACGCCCTCCGGCGGTGCGTGGACGACCCAGACGTCTGCCGCCAGACCCTTCGGGTACGTGGTCAACGACACGCTGTGAACGCGCACGCCATGGAGTTCGAACAAGGCCCCGTCACCATGTACGTGTGGAGCGAGCGGCGCGGCGAGCCAGCGGGCCTTGCGCCAGCATCCATGGCGGATGTCCCATTCGAGATCGTGGTCGCCGCTGCACACGCAAAGCGGACGGTCGAACCGACGCAGCCACTCCGACAACAGCTCCACTTGAGTCGCATGTGGAAGTGGATTCTCACGGTCGAGCAGATCGCCTGAAATGCACACGATGTCACTCGGCGGCGCCGAGGTGATGAGCCACTGAAACCACCGCGTGTTGAGATGAAGGTCGGTCACATGCAAAATCTTCACGGGATTTCCTCCGTTGGTCAGTTGTTCGCCCCCGCCGTCCATAGTTCAGGTGCGGTGGGGGTTTTCGCCTGTTCGCCGCGGCCAGGCCCGGCGGCCGGCACAGGCGACATCGTCCTCTGCGGGCGGACTTCCAGGGCCGACAGATCGCACGCCGCCAGCGGTGCGTGCGTCGCGTTCACCAGTTCGCGAAGCTGCTCGGGCGAGGTCACGCCCACGACGGCGGACGTCACACTCTCGCGCGCCAGCACCCAGGCAAGGGCCGTCTGGGCCACCGAGGCCCCTCGACTCGCTGCAACCGCCTCGAGTACATCACGCACACTGCCGCCGCCGCACTGCAGGTAGCGCTCACGCAACCAGGCCGCACGGCTGGAGTGAATCCAGGTGCGCCGCCCGGGGACCTCGCCGACCAGGAAACCACCCGCCAGCGGCGAGCGCGCGAGGAACCCAGTCCGGCTTTCGCGACAGAACTCCTCCAGTTCCGGCTCAAACGGTCGCCGCATGACCAGCGAGTAGTCGTGCTGCGCGACATCCAGCCCCGGCATGGAGCGCCTCGACGCGCATGCGCGCGCCTCCATGAGACGCCACGCGGGAAAACCCGACGCGCCCACCGCGCGGACCAGCCCCTTCCAGACCAATGGAACGAGAGCCTCGAGTGTGTCCTCCAGCGGCAGCAGAGCCGGGTTCCACTCCAGCATGAAGAGATCCAGATGATCCGTCCGCAGCCGACGCAGCGAAGCCTCGCACCGTGCGCGGATCACGTCGGCCAGCGACGAGCCGCTCGGCCCGCGATCCCGCAAGACCAAGCGCGTGGCCAGGACCATCGAGGAGCGCGATACGTCCCGCTCGTCCATCCATCGCCCGACATGCTCCTCGGACAGTGCCGTCGCCAAACGGTCGAGACCACCATCGATCCCGGCGCTCGAGGCCGCCTGGATGAAGTTGCCGCCCGCCGCGCGGAAGGCGTCGAGGATCGCGAGAGATGTGTCACCGTCCGTCTTCCAGCCGAAATGCATCGTGCCGAGACAGAGTGGGGAAACCTGGAGGCCTGTGCGGCCGAGAGTGCGTAAGTGCATGTTCATGACGCGGCGCGTCGCCGCAGATGCGAGTGTGAGACCCACGAGGTGGGGGCGTTTCGTCCGGGCGCAGAGGCACCCGTACGCGATTCAGCATCCGCGCCGGGCACGGATGCGCACATGAGCAGACCGCCTTCACGCGCGCAGGGCCTGCCTGCGAGTCGAAGAAGCGGAGTCCGCTCTGGGTATTTCGCCGGTTCCGCGGGTCTTTTCAGAGCCCCGCTGGATCAACCGCGCGTGCTCAGACCCCGAAACCGGCCACGACCGGACAGATGACGCAAAGCACGTCATCGCAAATCACGATCGTTGTGGGCCGGAGATTCATCATGTCCAAGGTTCGCCGCAAACAACGGCGCGGACCACGAAAAAGTCAAGTGATGCGGGACTCGAGGTCGCCTTGAGTAGCGTCGCTCATGACCGAACAAAGCACGCCGTAGTTCGCGACTCCTCGCTCGCAACCGATGAGATGGAACTTGCCGAACCGGCTCATTCTATCGCATCACGATACGCAAGGGCGCCGCCCCCACGGGCGACGGCGCCCTCCACGCCGTGACGAGTACAAGGACCAAGTCAGCGCTCTCCAAAGCCGACTACGAGCTGCTCGCAGAATTCCGATACGCACTGCGCGTGTTCCTCGGCTTCAGCGAACGGGCAGCCCGCGCGCACGGTCTCCAGCCCCAGCAATATCAGGCGCTCCTCGCGATCGAAGGCTTCCCCGGGCGCAACTGGGTCACCATCGGCGAACTTGCCGAGCGGCTCCAAGTCGCCCACCACAGCGCCGTCGGCCTGGTTGACCGCCTCGAGACACTCCGCCTCGCGAAACGCGCCGCCTCCGACGAAGACCGCCGCAAGGTCGTCGTCTCCCTCACCCGCGCCGGGCGCACGATCCTCGAGAAGCTCTACCGCGTCCATCGCGCCGAGCTTCAATCCGCCGGCCCGAAGATCGCGGCGCTGCTTCAGAAGGCATCCAGGAAACTCCCCGACGAGTCCGCCGGTTCGTAGCGATCACGGCGAGGTCCGGCCCACTACCGACGATTCAACTCCACCGTTACGGAGACCCGCTTCTGATTCGTGGGATGCCAGCAGGGGATCCACCCAAAGGCGGTTCCTTTCGTTTGTCGAAGCTGGCGCACCTGGCCGTGCGTTCAGATCGACCTCCCACCTACCCGGCCGAAAAGCCGGCTTTGCTGCTATTCTGCTGCACTCTGACCAACTTCAGAATGGAGGCGCGGGCCGGAATCGAACCGGCGCATAGAGCTTTTGCAGAGCTCGGCCTTACCACTTGGCTACCGCGCCCAACACCGGGATGGGCGGGCAGCCCTTCCGGCATGAGGGCGGCCACCATCGCACACCTCGGGTCGCTTTCAAGCGGAATGTTTCCGGTTTCGGGATGGACCCCGCCGGGCCCGTCACTGTTTAAGAAACCCATGCCGGCCACTGTCTTCACCATCGCCAACCAGAAGGGCGGCGTGGGCAAAACCACCACCGCGATCAATCTCGCGGCCGCCCTCGCCGACCGGAAGATCCCCACCCTCGTGGTCGACCTCGACCCGCAGGGGAATGCCACGAGCGGACTCGGCGTGGAGCGGCAGGAAGGCCACAGCATTTACGCCGCACTCAGTGGCGAAGGCGCCGCGGCCGAGATGATCGTGCCGACGCGCATCAAACACCTCTCCATCCTCCCGGCCGAGGTCGACCTTGCCGCCGCCGAGATCGAGCTGGCACAGAAACCCGATTACCTGCTCCAACTGCGCCGCGCGCTGCAGCCGGTGATCGAGAGCGACGCCTACCGCGCCATCATCATCGATTGCCCGCCCGCCCTGGGCCTGCTCTCGATGAACAGCCTCGCCGCCGCCAACTTCCTGCTCATCGCCCTGCAGTGCGAGTATCTCGCGCTCGAGGGCCTCGGCCAGATCCTCAAGGTCGTCGAGCGCCTGCACACCGCGGGCGTGAACGATCACCTCGAGGTCGGCGGCGTGATCATGACCATGTATGACGTGCGCACGAACCTGTCGCGCCAGGTGGTCGAGGAAGTGAAGACCCACCTGCCGGACAAGATCTTCGAGACGGTGATCCCGCGCACGATCCGCCTGAGCGAGGCCCCGAGCTTCGGCAAGACGATCTTCGAGTACGATGCCTCGAGTCCGGGCGCCTCGGCTTACCGGCAGCTCGCGAAAGAAATCATCGCTCGCTTCGCCCTGGCCGCGACGAAGGATGCGTCCAAGACATCGTCAGCTGAAGGCGCGAAACCACAGGAGACATCGAACAACACCTAGTCCGACCTCGCGTGTCTTTCGCGGCGGCTCGGCCTAAGTCCACGCCCCCCCCTGCCCCCTTGACGGCCCTTTTCGACAAATACCGCCACGTGTTCGCGATGGGGCTGCAGAGCGGCCTCGTCTACCGCTGGAACTTCCTGCTGCGCGTGCTCTTCTCGCTGCTGCACCTGGCGGCGCTCTATGCGCTCTGGAGCGCGACCTACGCGGAACGCGACACGATCGGGGGCTACTCGTTCCAGCAGACGATGAGTTACTTCCTTTGCCTGGTGATCGCGAACTACCTGATCAGTGCGTTCAACGAGGACTACCAGATCGGCGAGGAAATTCGCGGCGGGACGATCAACCAGTTCCTGACCAAACCCATCGACTACTACACCTACCGCCTGACGATCTTCTTCGCCAACCGACTCGTGACGGGTGTCGTCGTGGCGATCCCGATACTCGTATGCCTGCCCCTCGTCGGTGAGTTCCTGCCGCGTGACGTCGAGCCCTGGCGCTGGGTCGTGCTGTTGCCGTCGATCCTGCTCTCGGCGATCATCCAATTCAGTGTCGCCTACTGCTTCGGGCTGCTGGCCTTCTGGTTCCTGGAGATCCAGGGATTCGTCATCCTCTCGCTCGCGGTCGAGACGCTGCTCAGCGGGCAGGTCTTCCCGCTCGATCTCATGCCGGAATTCCTGTTTCGCCTGAGCCAGTGGCTGCCGTTCTACTACCAGGCCTACTTCCCCGTGGCCATCGTGACCGGCCGCGTGCCGGATCCGGCCGCGGCGCAACACGGCATGATGATCCAGCTTCTCTGGGTTCTTCTCCTGATGGGGCTGGGACGCGTCCTCTGGCACCGCGGCCTGCGCCGCCATACGGCTGTCGGCGGTTGAGGGGCCGACCATGACACTCGCCGCCTACCTCCGCATCTGGCTCGCCTCGATCCGCTATTCGGTCGTGCGGACGATGATGTTCCGGTTCGACTTCTTCCTCTGGGTGATCGTCGACGTCGCGTGGATGTCGGTCAACCTGCTGCTGCTTGAGGTCCTCTTCAATCATACCGACTCGATCGCCGGCTGGACCAAACCCGAGATGATGCTGCTCTTCGGCACCTCGATGCTGATCATGCGCATGTTCATCGGGCTCTTCTTCACGAACCTGTTCAGCGTCGACCGCGCGGTGCGCGAGGGCACGTTCGACTTCTACCTCGCACAGCCGGGCAATCCGCTGTTCATGATCTCGACCCGGAAGGTTGACCTCGACGGCGTGTTCAACACCGGCCTGGCCGCCGGCATCGTGATCTACGCGGTCCGGCAGATGGGCCTCGCACCGAGCGCGGGCACGATCGCGCTTTATGCCTTCATGGTGTTGTGCGGGCTGGTGATCCACTATGCGACCGTGGTGATGCTGGTCTCGCTCTCGTTCTGGATCGTGCGCATGCAGGGCCTGGAGGGCGGCTACTTCAGCATCTTCGACCTCTCGCGCCTGCCGCGCCGCGCGCTCGGGCGCGTGCTCGACGTGGTCTTCGTCTACATCATCCCGGCCACGATCGTGTCGAACTTCCCGGCGGAGGTCTTCCGCTCCGGCATCAACCCGACCCAGACGGTCTGGCTGGCCCTCGTCGCGGGAGCGTGGCTTGCGGCGGCGGCGACACTCTTTCACCTTGGGCTGCGACGCTACTCGAGCGCCAGCTCGTGAGCGCGCGACCACCCGACGACCATGGCCCAGGACACTGAGGAGACTCTGCTGGCATTTCAGGACCGCATCGGCCACCGCTTCGGGAGCCACCGGCTCCTCGAGCGCAGCCTGACGCACGCCTCCGTGCAGCAGGACGACCCCGAGGCCGAGAACAACCAGCGCCTCGAGTTCCTCGGCGACGCCGTGCTGCAGCTCGTTGTCTCGGAGGAGCTGCACAGCCTCTATGTCGAGGACCGTGAGGGCGAGCTCACGCGCCGTCGCGCCATCCTCACGCGCGGCAGTTTTCTCGCCGACCTCGCGCGCCAGCTCGGCGTCCACGAGGTGCTGCGCGTGAGCGCGTCCGAACGCGCTAGCCGTGGACACGAACGCGACGCGGCGCTCGAGGATGCGATGGAGGCCCTCGCGGCGGCCATCTACCTGGATGCTGGCTGGGAGACGGCGCGGCGCGTCGTGCTCGCGTGGCTCGGCGACATTCCCGCACACCTCGCCGGTTCCGACCAGGAGGCCAACCCCAAGGGCCGGCTGCAGGAACTGGTGCAACCCCAGCACGGCAATTCCGCGCTGGCCTACAAGCTCCTGGGCACCGAGGGCCCGCCACACCGGCGCCGATTCGAGGTCGCGGTCATGCTCTTCGACGACGAGCTGGGACGCGGCACGGGCGCCTCAAAGAAGGAAGCCGAGGAGGTCGCCGCGCGCGCCGCATTGCGCCGGTGGGCCGACCGGCACGGCTGAGCCGTGGGCGACGTGCTGACCATCGCGGGCGCCACGGGCGGCCGGCCCCCGGAGCGCGTCGTCGGCGTGGCACCGAGCTGCGCGGCACTAATCGTCGAGCAACATCTCCATGAGGCGCGCGCGGGCGTGAGCGTCGTGCTTGCCGCCGAGGTTCGCATCGCCGAGCCGCTCGCCGAGGATATCCATCTTTTCGCGACGGCGCGCCAGGCCAGGGGCGTGGCGCCTCGCATCCTCTTTTTCCCGGAACTGCGCGACGGCGAACTCGGCGGTCCGGACAACTTCGATGCGGCCTGCGATCGGCTGGCGGTGCTCGAGGCCCTGGCGGCCCGCCCTGCGGCGAAGCCGCCCTCCGCGCCACCGTTCGTCATCGTCGCGACCCCGGCGGCCTTGCTCCAGCCGACACCGACCGTCGAGGTGCTGCAGCGGGAGTCGCTCGTGCTGCGCCGCGGCCAGCGCATCGCACACGAGGCCGTGGTGCAGCGCCTGCTCGAACTGGACTACGACGGCGAGGCGCTGTGCGAGGCGCCCGGGCAGTACGCCGTCCGCGGCGGCATCATCGACATCTACCCGGTGACGGCGGATCGCCCGTGCCGGCTCGATTTTTTCGGGGACGAGATCGAGGACATCCGCACCTTCGACCCGGTCACGCAGCGCTCGGCCGACCAGGTCGAGTCAATCGTCGTGGCACCGCCCCCCTCCGACGCGCGGACCGAGGCCGGATCGCTCGCCGATCATCTGGGCGGCGCGGTGCACTGGCTCGTGCTCGAGCCGGAGGATGTCGCCGCGGCGCTCTCGGGTCTCGCCGCCGGCGATGCGGGCGAGTCGCCGCGCTGGACGCAGCTCCTCGCGTCGCGTGCGGGGTGCGGCGACCGGTGGACCGAGCTCTCCGACATTGACCTCGGCGGCGCCGACGGCGCACCGGACCCCAAGGCCTATGATGCGGAACCGCTCTCGACCTTTCGCCTGCTGAGCGACGACTCGCGCCTGGCGGACGAGCGGCTGATCGAGGAGCAGACCCAGCGGAAGCGCTTCTTCCAGCATCTCGCGTCGTGGCATCGCGCGGGCGAACTCATCGCCATCGTCCTGCCGCGCGCGGGTGAGGAGGAGCGCGTGCGGGAGCTGCTGCGCGAGGAGCCGGACCTCGCGGAGCTGCAGCCGGAGTTTCTCACCGGCACGATCAACGAAGGTTTCCGCATCGCGTTCCGCGAGGACCACGAGCGCATCACCTGGCCGAGGTTGCGCGGGCGGGCGGGACTTGTCGTCGTCTCCGAGACCGAGATCTTCGGCTGTCGGCGCCGCCGCCGGCCCTGGGCGCGTGTCAAGGCGCTGGTCAACCAGTCGCAGGTCGACCAGCTGCTCGACTTCTCGGAGCTGGTCGAGGGCGAGTTCGTCGTGCACCTGCAGCACGGCGTCGCGATCTACCGCGGTGTCACGCAGCTCGAGGTGCAGGGCGAGCGCCGCGAGGTGCTGTCGTTGGAATTCGATGACAGCGTGCTGCTGCACGTCCCGCTGCAGGAGTCGCATCTCGTCAGCCGCTATGTCGGCCTGACCAAGATCAAGCCCCAGCTCGGCCGCATCGGCTCGGGTCGCTGGGAAAAAGTCCGCGCCGCGGCCGAGCGCGCCACACTCGACTACGCGGCCAGGCTGCTCGAGGTGCAGGCGCGCCGTGCGCACAATCCGGGCTTCGCCTTCCCGGAGGATAACGACTGGCAGCGCGAGTTCGAGGCGACCTTCCAGTATCGGGAGACTCCCGACCAGGCCAAGGCCATCGTCGAGACCAAGGGCGACATGGAAAAGCCCGAGCCGATGGACCGGCTGGTGTGCGGCGACGTCGGCTTCGGCAAGACCGAGGTCGCGATCCGCGCCGCCTTCAAGGCGGTGATGGGCGGCAAGCAGGTCGCGGTGCTCGTGCCCACGACCGTGCTGGCGCAGCAGCATTTCAACAGCTTTCGCGAGCGCATGGCGGGATTTCCCGTCGTCGTGGAGATGGTCAGCCGGTTCCGCACGCGCAAGGAGCAGGCGCGCATCATGCACGCGCTCGCCGAGGGACGCGTCGACATCCTCATCGGCACGCACCGGTTGATCCAGTCGGACGTCAAGTTCCGCGACCTCGGGCTCGTCGTCATCGACGAGGAGCAGCGCTTCGGCGTGAGACACAAGGAGGTCTTCAAGGACTGGCGCACCAACGTCGACCTGCTGAGCATGAGCGCCACGCCGATCCCGCGCACGCTCTACATGGCGCTCACGGGCGCGCGCAACCTCAGCGTGATCGAGACCCCGCCGGCGGAGCGGCGCCCGATCCAGACCGTGGTGAAAGCCTACGATGAGAAGCTCGTCGTCGAGGTGATCCGGCGCGAGCTGCGGCGCGGCGGCCAGGTGTTCTACCTGCACAACCGCGTCCAGACCATCGATCTCGTGGCGGCGCGCCTGCGCGAGCTGATGCCGGACGTGACCTTCGGCGTGGGTCACGGCCAGATGGACGCCAAGGACCTGGAGCACATCATGCTCCATTTCATCAACGGCAGGTTCCAGGTCCTGGTCTGCACCACGATCATCGAGTCGGGCATCGATATCCCGAACTGCAATACCATGATCATCGAGGGCGCCGACCGGTTCGGGCTCTCGCAGCTGTATCAGCTTCGTGGACGCGTCGGCCGCTTTCGCCACCAGGCCTACGCCTACCTCCTGCTCCACCGGCACACACGGCTACTCGACGTCGCACGCAAGCGCCTGCACGCCATCCGCCAGCACAACCAGCTGGGTGCGGGCTTTCGCATCGCCATGCGCGACCTCGAGCTGCGCGGCGCGGGGAACCTCCTCGGCGCCGAGCAGAGCGGGCACATCGTGGGCGTCGGTTTCGAGCTCTACTGCCAACTCCTGCGCCAGAGCATCGCGCGGCTCAAGGGCGAGCCCACCGCCACGATCATCCGCGCGAGCGTGAAGCTCGACTTCCTCCTCATGGGTGAGGCGCGCGCGGGCGGTGCACCGGTACCCGCCGGTTCCAAGCACCAGGATGGCTACACTGCGCTGCGCGACGAGGAGGCGGAAGGCGGCGACATCCCGCCGATGGAGGCGCGTATCCCGCCCGACTACGTCCCGGAGCTGCGCCTGCGCGTCGATCTCTACCGACGCCTCGCCATGGCGGAAAACCTCGCGGCGGTCCGCCAGCTCACGAGCGACCTGCAGGACCGCTTCGGCCAACCGCCGGAGATCACCCAGGCGCTATTGCTCGCCACCGAGGTCCGCTGTCTGGCGGAACAGAAGCAGATCGTGTCGGTCGAGACAGAAGGCAGCCGCCTCAAGCTCCGCCGCGCCCCCGGACGCGGAGTTTCGCGGCAGGATGATTTCATCATGTTGGGTTCACGGTTTCCCCGCTTGACCGGCCGGACGGCCCTCTTAAGGTTGAGGGAAATTTCTGTTTTTCTTAACAATCTGTAGATCTGCTAGTTCCATGCTTAGGCTCCCCTCCCGCACCGCGCTCCGCCTCGCGCTGCTCTCCTCCTCCCTCGTTTTTGCGGGTTCGCTGGCCTCGGCTCAGACCGCAGCACCGGCCGCCCCAGCCAACTCCGCCCAGATCCCGGATCTGCCCGTCGGAGCACGTTTCGAGAACGGCATCGCCGCAGTCGTCGAGGACCGGATCATCACCGTCGGCGACATCCGTCGCATCATCGAGCCCCTGATCCCGCAGATCCGTTCCACCAGCCGCACGCCGGCGGAGTTTCGGAAAAACCTCGAGCGCGTCGAGGACCAGGCGATCCAGGACGAGATCGACAAGGTACTCATCGTTAAAGACTTTTACTCGGACGAAAAACGCAAGGGCGGCATACCCCAGCACTACGTCGACAACCAGCTCGAGGAGGAGTTGATCACGCAGTTCGACAACGACCGCTCCAAGTTCCTCGCCTACCTGCGCTCCATCGGCAAGACGCACCGCGAATACCGGCAGATGATCGAGGAGGACATCATCGTCGGCTACATGCGCGGCCAGAAGCGCAAGACCCTCGCCGTGGTCAGCCCGGCCAAGATCGAGAACTACTACACCGAGCACCGCGACAATTTCTACCAGGACGACGGCGTGCACCTGCGCCTCATCCTGCTCAAGCAGATCGCCGACGAGAATCCCGCGCTCCTCAACCAGACGGCGGAGACGATCATGCAGAAACTGCGCGACGGCGCGGACTTCGCCGAAATCGCCAAGGAATTTTCCCAGGACAGCCGCAAGAAGAACGGCGGCGACTGGGGTTGGATCGCCCGGGGCGACCTGCGCGAGGAGCTGGCCAACGCCGCCTTCGCCCTCGACAAGGGCCAGTTCAGCGAGCCGGTGAAGCTCGAGAGCGAGATCTTCATCCTCTTCGTCGAGGACAAGCGCCTGGCCGGCATCAAGCCGCTCGAGGACGTGCGCGACCAGATCGAGCGCATCCTCCTCAGCCAGATGGCGCGCGAGTCGACTGAGCGCTGGCTCGAGCGCCTGCGTCGCACGGGTTACGTACGGTACTTCAACTGATCGGGCGGACCGCCCGTTGGTGCGACAGCAACGAGGGAAAACCTCGCCGAGGCATCGGCGTTGGACTCTCCGGCCTGCGGGCATCACTCGCGGAGGTCTCGGCGGGACCTCGCTGCCCAGAACCTAAGTCATGGACTGCGTGGGCTCCCGTGCCTGCCGCGGCATCCCTACGCGGCCGCCATCATCGCCCGATCTTCTCCCGCGGCTCCTTCGCGTTCGGGCATGAGTCGACCCAACGGGCGCCCTGCGGCGCGGCCCAGCGCACGGCGTTGGCGATGACGCGGCGGACGTTGGCGTCGTGGTAAGTCGGGTACGTCTCGTGCCCGGGGCGGAAGTAGAAGATGCGGCCGTTGCCGCGATGCCAGCAGCAGCCGCTGCGGAAGACCTCGCCGCCCTCGAACCAGGAGATGAACACCTGCTCGTCGGGCGCCGGGATGCCAAACGGCTCGCCGTACATCTCCTCGGCCGGCAGCTCGAAACAGCGGTCGATACCCTGCGCGATGGGGTGCCCGGGGTTGCAAACCCAGAGGCGTTCACGCTCGTCGGCCTCGCGCCAGGTCAGCGAGCAGGTCGTGCCCATGAGCCGCTTGAAGATCTTGGAGTAGTGCCCGGAGTGCAGGACGATCAGCCCCATACCCTCGAGCACGCGGGCCTGGACGCGATCGACGATCGCCTCGGCGACCTCGCCGTGCGCCATGTGCCCCCACCAGACCAGCACGTCCGTCGCTGCCAGGCGCGCGGTCGTGAGACCATGCTCGGGCTGCTGCAGCGTGGCGGTCGACACCTCCAACCCGGCCCCGCTGGCGCGCAGCCCGGCGGCGATGGCTTCGTGCATCCCCTCGGGATAGATCGCACCGACCTTCGGGTTGCGATGTTCGTGAACGTTTTCGCCCCAGACGACGATGGATAGCCGGCTCATATTGGTGCGGGCGAGCCTAGATAGGTCGGGGCAGCCCGGTCGACGCGGATGTGGCCGCGCCGAGGTCCCGACAGGTGATCCACGCCGTGCCTTCATCGCAGGGTGGTTCGCCGGGTTTTTGCGGAGGCGAGGCTGAGTAATCCTCTCTCGGGCATCGTTGGCCGATCGTTTGGCGAAAGTTCTCTCAACTAACACGTGGGGCACCCGATAAACCCGGCGTCTGTTATGAATCTGAAAAAACTCTCCACTCTCCTGTCCCTGGTTTGCTGCCTCTCGGTGGCTTCGGCGTTTGGTGCCAGCGATGCGGCAACGCAGTTCGACAAGGCACCTCTGCCGGTGAAGACGCCGCCCCCGGCCTATCCGGAAGCGCTCAAGGGCACCAACGGCATGGTCTCCGTTGTCGTCGTCGTGAATGAGGACGGCTCGGTGGCCGAGGCTTCGGTCGCGAAGTCGTCGGACGTCGGATTCGAGGCGCCCGCCCTCGAGGCCATTTCGAAGTGGAAGTTCAAGCCGGCCGAGGTCAATGGCCAGCCGGTGAAGTGCAAGATCACCGTTCCGATCCGCTTCAACTCCTGAACTCGAGCCGGAGCGGCATCGAGTCCGACTTTCGCGGGCGACGCATCGAAGTGCGTCGCCCGTTTTGTTTTTCCGCCGGGAGCGCGGCGCGTGCGGGAGCGGCGCCGGGACCACATCCCGTCGTTGAAAGAGGCGACCCGCGCGGACGGACATTGGATCAGCGCAGATCAAACGGGCGCCCGCATGCCGGCGGCCTACGGCGAGCCGGTGCGAGTTCAGCCCTCTGCCCTCGGCGACCTCGGCTGGAGAATCGGCTTCACCCGGATCGGGTGATTGAGACACTGCGCATGTGCCCCGCCCGAAGGACGAACCCTTGGCCGAGCCGGTGCGCCTGCGCGATCTTGCGGTCAGTGAGCGGCCGCAGGAACGCCTCGAGCGCCACGGTGCGTCGGCATTGAGCGAAGCCGAACTGCTCGCCCTGCTCGTGCGCAAGGGCACGCGAAACCACGACGTGCTGGCGATCGCCCACCACATGCTCGCCGCAGCGGGCTCGCTCGAAGGACTGCTGCGCTGGAGCGAGGAGGACCTCAAGACCGTCCCCGGCATCGGGAGAGTCAAGGCGGCGCAGCTCATCACCGTGCTCGAGGTGGCGAGGCGCGTGCGGCTGGGCGGTGCCGACGGCGCGCCGGTGTTCCGCACGGCCGCGGATGTCTTCGCCCATTTCTCCCTGGTCACGGCCGGGCTCTCCGTCGAGAAATTCTGGGTACTGTGCCTGAATCGGAAGAACCGCCTGCTGCGCCAGCACGAGGCGACCTCCGGGACGGCCAGCAGCAGTCTCGTCCATCCGCGCGAGGTCTTCCGCGAGGCGATCCGCCACGGCGCGAGCGCGGTGATCTGCCTGCACAACCACCCCAGCGGCGACCCGGCGCCCAGCGCCGCCGACATCCAGGTGACGCGCCAGCTGCGCGACGCCGCGCGCGCCGTGGACATCGACCTGCTCGACCACGTGATCGTCGGGCGGCGGGCGACCGACCCGTCGGGACAGGGCTACTACAGCTTCCGCGACGCGGGCTTGTTGTGATTCGCCGGGGGTGGACCGCCGGTCCCATGGCCACGCCGGGCGACATCCTGCTGCGGTGCGGGAGCCTCGCCCAAGCCCGACCGGTCCGGCGTCGCGCTGGCGGAATTGACGGTTGCGCGCGCTCCGGGAATTTGCCGAGGTGATCGGAGTTTTCTCCCCCGACCTCCCCCCATGTCCCTGATCCTGTTCCTCGCCGTCTCCGGCGCGATCCTCGCGGTGGCCTACCGCTGGATGGGTCGCCGGCTCGCCGCGTTTCTCGAGCTCGATCCGCACGCGCCGGTACCGGCGCACGCCCAGCGCGACGGCCTCGACTTCGAGCCGGCGCGTGCCAGCTACCTGCTGCCGCAGCACTTTTCCGCCATCGCGGCCGCCGGCCCGATCGTGGGGCCGATCCTGGCCGCGACCTTCTTCGGCTGGCTGCCGGCATGGCTCTGGATCATCGTCGGCTCGATCCTCATCGGCGGTGTCCACGATATCACGACACTGATCGCGTCGGTCCGGCACCGCGCCGGCTCCATCGCGACCGTGGTGCGGCGCTACATGAACCGGCGCTCGTTCGCGCTCTTCATGGGCTTCATCTGGATATCGCTGATCTATGTGATCATCGCGTTCGCCGACGTCACGGCCGGCGCGTTCGTGCAGAAGGCGTCGGCGGCGGACGCCGCGGCGCCTGGTCCGGCTGTCGCCACGTCGTCGATACTCTATCTCGGGCTCGCCGTCGCGATGGGGCTGACCGTGCGCTACCTGAAGGTCAGTGCCGAGGTCGCCAAGTGGATCTTCCTCCCGCTCGTGTTCGGCGCGATCGTCGCCGGTCCCTACCTGCCTTTCGACATCACGCGCGTGCTGCCGACGGAGCGGCCCCAGCTCACCTGGGACTACCTGCTGCTCGGCTACTGCTTCTTCGCCGCCATCTCGCCGATGTGGCTGCTGATGCAACCGCGTGGCGCGCTCGGGGGATACTTTCTCTACATCGTCATCGTGGTCGGCGTGGCCGGCATCGTGATCGGAGGCGTGACGGGCGACCTCGGTATCCACGCTCCAGCTATCGGGCCCGGACGTCCCCTGGCCTGGGAGGGAACGGTACCGCCGATCTTCCCGGTCCTCTTCATCACGGTGGCGTGCGGGGCCTGCTCGGGGTTTCACTCCATCGTGGCGAGCGGCACCACCTCGAAGCAGCTCCACAACGAGGCCGACGCGAAGCCCGTGGCCTACGGCGGCATGCTGCTCGAGGCGTTCTTCGCGTGCATCAGCCTCGCCACGGTCATGATCCTCGCCAAGCCGGGCGGCCGGCCCGATGCGACATATGCGGACGGCATTGCGGTGTTCATGCACCACGCGACGTTCGGCTGGGTCTCCGTCGAGGTCGCGCGACAGTTCGGCCTGCTCTGTTTCGCGACCTTCATCTTCGACACGCTCGATGCGTGCACGCGCCTGGCCCGCTACGTCCTGATGGAGGCGCTCGGGTGGACCGGCCGCGGAGGCGTCGCTGCTGCGACCGCGCTGACTCTGCTCGTCCCGGTCATCGTGGTGAGCCTGCCGCCGGCCTCGGTCGGCGATCAGGTGCTGCCGATCTGGCGCATCTTCTGGAATCTCTTCGGCAGTTCGAACCAACTCCTGGCTGCGCTCGCGCTGCTCGCGGTCACGGTCTGGCTGCGGCAGCGGGGTCGACCGGTCTGGCTGACGCTCGGTCCGACGGCGTTCATGCTTGCGATGACGTTCTGGAGTCTGGCCGTGACCTTGCAGCTGCATCTCGCACGAGTCCAGGCCGGCGCCGCCGCGACCGCGCACCATGTCGAGTTCGGCGTGGCGTTGCTCCTCGCGGCGATGGCGCTGTGGCTCATCGTCGAGGCCGTGCTGATCCTGAGACGCCGCCCGGAACCGGCGGCGCCCGAGCCCGCTGCCGCGGGCCGCTGAACCCACCGGC
>JACSRI010000068.1 GCA_014879845.1 Opitutaceae bacterium | reverse complement strand
AGCTATATCACCGAGGTGGCCGAGGAACGCGTCCGTCGAGAGCACGACGGTGTTGACCTGCTCCATCGCGCGCGTGCTGGCGTCGAGGGTGGCGCGTGTCTCGCGCACGAGATCGGTCAGCCCCTCGCGCTCGTCACGCAGCCGGTCGGGCAGCGTCTCCACCACGGTGCCGACCCGCTCGACCGTGCGGGTGACGGTGTCGACATTGGCCACGAGCCGGGCGATCTCGGGCGTGGCCAGCGTGCGGCGCTTGAAAAGCTCGAGCTCGAGCTGGAGCACGCGCGGCATGCGCTGCGCGACAAACATCGCCCGCTCGGCGAAGAGGCGAGCCTGCGCGACCTCGCGCACGGTCGGATCAAGGCCCGCGAACGGGTCGAGCATGAGCGAGTTGATCAGGTTGGTGAGGGCTCCCTGCCGCTTGGCCTTTTCCGCCGAGAGCAACTCGGAGATCGGCCCGGGGTAGCGCGCGTGCAGGCCGGACTCGGAGGAGATGTTCGCGTCGACCCAGGCGATGATGTTGTTGCGCAGCTGCTGTTGCTGCGCATCGCCGAGCGTCTCGCGCACAAGCGTCATAATCTGCCTCTGGTACTGCTCGAGCGCAGCCACCGTCGGGCGCAGGTGGCCCTCGGTGTCGAGGGGCAGCGCGTAGGTCTCGAGCTGATGCCGGATAAGCACGACCGAGAAGGTGAGGTCGACGAGGTTGCCGAAGGCGTTGGCGCCCGAAGCGATCTCGAGTAGCCGGTACTCCAGGTTGATCTGGCTCTCCAGCATCCGGTCATCGGATACCGTGGGGAACTTTCCCTGCAGCCTGCGATACTCGGCGCCGGCAAAGGCGGAGAAGTCGTCGACGAAGCGGAAGACCTCCTGCTGGAGCACGACGGGATCGGGCGGCGGCTTCTCGGGCTTGGTGCCCGTCACCGTGCGCACCACGCTGCCCGGAATCTCCGCCGTGGCCTCGACCGTGCGGCAGCCGGGCACGACCACGCTGACGAGCACGCTGGCCGCGAGCACCGCGAGGCAAGTTCCGAAAACCGGCCGGCGAACCACACGCGTTCCGTGTGTCTCCATGGCTTCAGTCCAGCGCGATGGCGTGCGGATGGAAAGCGGATTTAGGGATCGCACGCGCATCCGCGATCCGCGCCGTCCTCAGGGGGAACCCAGCAGGCGGTTGAGATGCGCGATCGCCTCCAGATGGTGGAGAATGCCGGTGTGGCCCGCATCGAACCCGCGCGGCGAGCGGGCCTCCTCCTGAGCCTCGGCGCGCAACTGGCTCGCGATCGGAACCACGCCGTCGCCGGAACCGCCGCGAAAGCCAAAGAGCGAGTGGTCGCTCGTGTGTCCGGGCAGGTGGCAGCGCTGGGTGTCGGCCGGCACGTCGCGGCGCTGCTCCTCCGCCCCGAGCACGATCGGCTGCGCGGGATCGAGGCGCAGGGCAGACTCGTCGTTGTAGCGCCCGTTGCCTTTCACATCCTCGAAGGCGGCGAGCCAGTAGGTGCCCTGATCCACCGCAAACGCCCCGGGACCCAGGCCACGAAGTAGTCGACCAACCGCCACTGATCGCCAAACCATCCCAACGAGCCCGACGCAGAGCGGGCGGCGGTGAGCAGACATACATACGCAGCTGCGAAATGGAATCGTGATCGCCCCACCCTCGGGACGTGGTCCGATCACCACCCTACCGGCACAGCCGATTCCCAGCATCCAGCCGCTCACGCTCCGACGCACCCAATTGGCTCCATCCCTCGTCCAGTCGCCGCACGCCGCGCGACTCCCGGTCGCGACGTGCTCAGAAATCCATGCCGAACCCGAAGACCAGCCGGTAGTCATCCGGCTCGGGCTGCACGCCGTCGTCGCCGACCTTTGGGTTCTCGATCCGATCCCAGACAAATGAGATGTCGAGATCGATGGCCTTGGTCAGCTCGACGGAGAGCGTGCTGGTGAAGTGGTGGGTGGTCTCGCCCACCTCCTTCTTGGTGAGCTGCCCGCGATACTCCAGATTGAGCTCGAGGCGCCTGGTGATGTCCCAATCGATCCGGCTGGCGACGATGAGCGCGCCTGACGTTGACTCGGTCGGTTCGTCCGGCTGCGCGGATTCAAACTCCACCCACTGCTGGGCCGGTCCCGCGGAGATGGCCCAATCCAGCTTGGTGCTATCGATGATGTCGTACCCGAGCCCGGCACCCGCTGTGACGCGTCTCTTGATGTTCTGAAACGGGTCCTTGAAATACTCGAGTGAGGGCAGGATCAGGTAGAGCTGCCCGGAGACCCACAGGTCGAATGCGAGGTTGACGCGGTGGTTGTTCGCGCTCTCGACCTCGTCGATGCTGCTGACGTTGCCGATGTAGTCGAGACTGAGGCGCGTCGCCGGCGTGCGCCGCTGCAGGTAGAACATCGCGTTGTATTCGACCTGTTCGAGATTGCCCGAGCGGAGGGTCAGGCCGATCGAGGCGTTGCCCGACCAATAGTCCATCTCCTTGCCTCCGCCCGGAGTCAGGCTCTGCAGCCGGCTGCGCGGGACGATGGTGTGGACCACGCCGTCGACGACACGAACCTCCTCCGGCGTGATGGTGACGATGCCGGACAACTCCTCTCCCTTTTCCGGCAATCGACCGACGAGAAACCACGACCTCCCTTTCTCCGCCTTCTTTTTCTCCTCCGACGGCTCGTTGATGAAGTTGAGCAGCAGATCGATGCGCTGGGCCGAGCGCAGCTGCCGGATGTCCTTCCAATCAAACGTCAGCACGTCCAGTTCCTCGCTGTCGAACTCCAGTTCGTCGTCCTGCATCGCTCGGATACGCCCCTTGAGCCACTCGCCGGACTTGAGCTGGATCCAATCGAAGTTGTCCTGCGGAGGGACCCAGGCCAGGTCAGGCACGTCATTCGAGGTCGCCTTCTTCTGTTCAGAAGCGGTCTCCGTCGTCGAGATCACCGCGGTCGGCACCTGCGACTCGTCCGCCGAGACAGTCAGCACAGGCACAAACAGACCACCGCCCACACCCGCCATCCAGGCCAGTCCGTACCACAGGGTGGTGCCAAGGTGGGTACGGGATCCGGGCCGCCACATAACGCCAGGCAACAGGAAGGGTGAGTTAGGCAACGATTCGCCGCATCCGTGCCCGCGGCTGGCACTCGCCACCTGGGCGGTCGCGGCGATGGCGCGTGTCACTTCAGCGAAACGAGGATCGACTGGATGAACTCCATGACGACACGGTCGCCGACCTTGGCCTGCTCGAAGTTCTTCACGTCGCCCGCGACCTCGATCGTGACGGTGCGGCGCGCGCCACGCAGCGTGGCCGTGCGCTTCTGGTAGTCGATCGCCTCGATCACGGCCGAGGCGACGACACGGCGCTCGATGAACGCGCCGGGCTTGCCGTCCTTGGGTGCACGCACGGCGTCGACGGAGTCCGTGCGCTCGGGCTCGCCCGCGATGGTGGTGACGAAGAACGAAAGCTCCTCGGAAATATCGATGTCGAGTTTCTCGCCGCCCTTGAGTTTGTCGAAGTTGACCATGTCCGGGCCGGCGACGAACGCGAAGGAGTCGCCGCTATCCAGCGCGAGCGTGATCTCGCGCTTGGCCGCATCGACCGAGGCAACGGTGGCGGTGCGTCCGAGCTTGTCCACGACGCGTGCGCCGGTGACCGTGACCTTGGGCGCCGGTGCGGAGACGGTCCCGGGCGCCGAGGGTGTCGAAGAAACCGTGGACTGGGCCACCGTTCCAAGCGGAAGAACAACCGAGACAACAACGACGAGGCAGAAGGATTTCATGAGGGATGGAGATCCGCTTCTCGCAAGATCGTGCAGCAGCGTGGGCCGATGGAGCCGGGTGTTCCAGTGTATTGTCCGATTCAACATCACGTCCCGTGACCGGACACGCGCTGTTGGACTAAAGTCTACACCTTCCCCAAGGGGCAGACAGGAGAAATTGTCGTGCAGGTCGATTGGATCAGAATACATTCCCTCCTCGAAAGACCGCAAGGTCCACAAACCACCATGAACCCAAACCTTAAAAATCAAGCGGTCGCACGTATCTGGCGGTATCTTGCCGTCTCCGCGATTGCCGTCACCTATTCGGCGTTGAACGCGCAGTACAACGCCGCGGGAACCTCCGCCCAGGGAGACGTGTTTCGCGCCCAGGCCCGCGAATTCTACGCGACTTACAAGTGGTTCACCGCGCCGGAGCTGCGCGTGAACGACATCACGATCCCGGTCGGCGGCATCGACGTGACGCACGACAGCGTCATGCAGATCAAGGACACCGACATCTACGGGATCGGCTTCGGCTACGGGATCAGCGAGAAGCTCAACATCAACGGCGAGATCGGCTTCGGCTCGCCCCAGTACCGCATGACCTGGGGCCCCTACGAGATGAAGGGCACCGGCAGTCTGTTCACCAGCCGCCTCAACCTCGACTACAACATCCTCTCCACGCAGTTCACGCCGATCATCACGGCTGGCATCGGCTACAACTACTTCGACTCCGGCATCCCGCAGGACCAGCCCGAGTACGTCTGCTGGTGGGATCCGTGGTGGGGCTATGTGTGTGACGGATATGTCGATACACACACGGCCAGCGAGTGGACGTGGAATGCCGGCGCCGGCTTCCGCTGGGACGTGACCGACGGGTTCTTCATCAAGGCCCTCTACGACGTGACCTGGATGGGCGTCGGAGCGGCCGGCACCGAGGCCTTCCCGGAATACCAAGTCCAGCTTGGCTGGAAGTGGTGAACGGTTCGCCCGCGCGCCCGTCCTGATTTTCGACAAGGGGCTTCCGCTCACGCGGAAGCCCCTTTGATTTTCCGGGGGTCCGCGACGCTCGCCTCCTGCCTGCGGTAGCGCGAGCTGCGCGCAGTCCCGTCGCACTCGAGCACGGCGACTTGCCGGGGCCACCCATCCACTTCGCCTTTTGCGCCGGGCAGACCCTCTGCGCGAATCCCCGGCTTGGGGTCCTGCCGGAAACACAAACGGCGCGAAGGGCCGTGCCTTCGCGCCGTCCTGCGGCGTGGCTTCAAACCTCGCTCCTGGAATGGAAGACGGTGCTTCCGCACCGCCGCGAATGCGCACGGACACGTGTGGGTCGCGCGCCGACCAGGACTATTTCTTGCCGACCGGCGGCATCGGCTGCTGGCCGACGGCGGGATACGAGCCGAGCACCTGCGCGACGGCATTGGCCACGCGCTCGGCCTGGCCATCGGTCTTTTCCTGCACGCGACCGGTGACCCAGCCGACCCAGATCATCGCCTTGGTCTTCACGTCGTAGGCTTCGACGATGAGCGTGCCCTCATCGTACTGGTCGACGGAGATGTTGCTGCCGTAGTAACCACCTGCATACGGGTAACCGCCCCAGCCCACTCCGTAGCTGAAGCCCCAGTCCGTGATGTCGGTTTTCGGCACGGACTTGCCCTTGATGATCAGCGCGACATCGGCCTCCTTCGCGACCGCGGATTCGGTGTATCCCTTGGCGCCCATCGCCGTCTTGGCCGATCCGAGAGCGGCCGAACTCAGGCGGATACCAGCCCCCGGATCCATGCCCTCAACCTTCTGCGGAAGCGGCACGACGGTGTAGGTCTTGTACTTCGTGAAATCCGCGTCCTTCTTGAACTCGGAGTTGAACTTGGGGGCCGTGGTGCACGCGGCGAGGACCAGTGCGGCCGCAAGGCCGGCGAGAGACAACATCTGTTTCTTCATGACGGTGGCAGAACGTATTTGGAGTTTGTGCGCTTCCGGAAAGGCGCAGTCCGCGCCGTGCCGGAAATCACCACCATACAACGGACGGCACGCCGCGGTGAAGCTGCACCTTGGTGCAGCGTCCGTGTCGGATCGGCGGCCCGATCGTCGCGATGCCGCGGCCGCGGGGCCTGGTGAAAAAGGCTTGGTCGCGCCGCCGTCGCCCCCGAAAGTCGGCCCATGGACCTTTCCGCGCCGCGCGCTTTCATGGAGGAACTCGCCGAGGCGAGCGCCCGGGTGATCCGCCCGCTCTTCGGGAACGCGGCGCTCGAGGTCGAGACCAAGAGCGACCTCACCCCCGTGACCGCGGCGGATCGCGGCGCCGAGGAGCTGATGCGCGCGATGATCGCGAAACGCTTTCCGGACCACGGCATCCTCGGCGAGGAGTTCGGCGCGGAGCGCACGGACGCAGAGTTTGTCTGGGTCCTGGATCCCATCGACGGCACCAAGTCTTTCGCCGCGGCCTGCCCGCTCTTCGGCACGCTCATCGCGCTGCTCCACCGCGGGCAGCCCGTGCTCGGCGCGATCCACCAGCCGATCCTGAAACAACTCGTCATCGGCGACGGCGCCACGACCGCGCTGAATGGAAAACCCGTGCGCTGCCGCACGACGCGCACGCTGGAGCAGAGCACGTTCTTGACGAGCGATTGGCTCAACCCGGCGAAGCACCAGAATGGTCCGGCCTTCGACGCCGTCGCCGCGCGTGCCAAGGTCGTGCGCACGTGGGGCGACTGCTACGGCTACCTGCTCGTGGCGACAGGCTGGGCCGATGTCATGTGCGACCCGATCATGAATCCCTGGGACGTCGCCGCACTCATCCCCGTGATCCGCGGCGCCGGCGGCGTGATCACCGACTGGCAGGGCAAGACTCCCGTGGACGCGCAGTCGATCGTGGCGTGCGCGACGCCGGAGCTGCACGCGGAGGTGATCCGCGGGTTGAATCGGTAGGAACGCCGCGCCGAGGCGTCTGCGGGCGATCACCGCATCGCGGAAGAACCGACACGGCGCGCCCGGAGAGCGCGCCCTACCTCGTCCGCTTCGCCGCCTTCCACTCCGCCGTCACAACCGAGGAAAAGCCGCCGCGCGCTTTCCAGTCGGCGATGATGGTGAGGCTGCGGGGCTTGAGGGCCTTGCCGAGATCGTCGCAGATGCGATTGGTGGCGGCCTCGAAGAAGATGCCCTCGTTGCGGTAGGCGTGGAAGTAGAGTTTCAGGGACTTGAGCTCGACGCACACCTTGTCGGGCACGTAGCGCACGGTGATGTTGGCAAAGTCCGGGTGGCCGGTCATCGGGCAGACCGACGTGAACTCGTGGTGCGTGTGCTCGATCAGGTAGTCGCGCTGCGGCGCGGGATTCGGGAAGGTCTCGAGGATCTTGGGATCAGCCATCAGAGGAAGGATTTGGAACCACGAAGGGACACGAATGAACACTAATCTGAAGACAGGACTCCTGAAAAGGGGCGCGGCGAAGGAGAGGTGCCGGCCTTCACGAATTCGTGTTCATTCGTGGTTCCTGCCTTCAGGTCGCCGTCTCCACAAAGCGCTGCTCGCGGATGACGGTGACCTTGATGGTGCTTGGGTACTGGAGCTCGTCCTCGATGCGGTGGCGCAGCTCGCGCGCGAGCAGGGCGGCGCGCTCGTCGCTCACGAGGTCGGGGCGCACGAGCACGCGGATCTCGCGGCCGGCCTGAATGGCGTAGGCGGACTGCACGCCGGGGATCGCCGTCGCCAATTTCTCGAGACGCTCGAGGCGCTCGATGTAGGAGGTGAGCGACTCGGCGCGCGCGCCGGGGCGGATGGCGGAGATCGTGTCGGCGAGGATGACGATGCCGGCGTAGACGCTCTCGGGCTTGACCTCCTCGTGGTGCGCGGCGACGGCGTTGACCACGACCGGGTCCTCACCCGCGCGCTTGAGCAACTCGGCGCCGATGCGCGCGTGGCTGCCCTCGTACTCCCCGTCGACGGCCTTGCCGATGTCGTGAAAGAGGCCGGCGCGCTTGGCCACGGCCGGGTCGAGCTTGAGCTCGGAGGCGATCATTGAGCAGAGCAGCGCGACCTCGACGGAGTGATCGAGCACGTTCTGCGTGTAGGAGAAGCGGAACTTGAGCTTGCCCAGGAGCGAGGCGACCTCCGGCGTCACGCCGGTGATGTGCAGGCGCTCGACCGTCTCCTCACCGGAGGCGCGCACGATCGAGTCGGTCTCCTCGCGGGCCAGGCGGACGAAGTCCTCGATCGTGGCCGGGTGGATGCGGCCGTCGGCGATGAGCCGCTCGAGCGCGGTCTTGGCGATGTGCCGGCGCACGGGATCGAACGACGAGATGAGCACCATCTGCGGCGACTCGTCGATGAGCAGCGTCGTGCCGGTGGCGGCCTCGAAGCACTTGATGTTGCGTCCCTCGCGGCCGATGATGCGGCCCTTCATGTCGTCGTTGGGGAGCTGGACGATCGTCGAGGTCAAGTCGTTGGTCGGCTTGCTCGTCAGGCGCTGCATGGCGGCCACGATGATCCGGCGGGACTCGTCCTGGATCTCGCGCTCGGAGCGCTCGAGGATCTCCTTGCGCAGGGCGCGGAGCTCGTCCTGCGCCTCCTGGCGGACCTGGTCGCGCAGGTTCTCGCGGACCTCGTCGGCATTCATACCGGCGAGTTTCTCCATGGTCAGGCGGAGGTTCTTCGAAAGGTTGCGCACGGCCTCGCGGGCCTGTTTCACGGCGCCCTGCTCGCGCTCGATCTTCTCCTCGCGGCGGGCGAGTTCATCGTCGAGGTCGCCGATCGACTCCTCGTGGGCGCGGATCTCGCGCAGGCGGGCTTCGATCTCGAGTTCGCGCGCGCGGGCCTCGCGGTCGAGCTCGGCGCGGCGCCGGTCGATCTCGATCTGGGCCTGGGCGAGCAGTTCCTGTTTTGAAACCTCGGCCTCGCGGCGGGCGATCTCGACCAGGCTGCGGGCGTCGGCCTCGGCGCGCTGGCGGTGGTGGCGCGCCATCAGCCACGCCACGACGAAGCCGGCGGCGACGCCACCCGCGATCGCCAGCGAGGTGTCGAGCCCCAGCCATGGTGTCGCGGCCATCACCTGCCCCAGGTGCGGTTCCAGTTCGTAAGTCAACGTTCGCGGACTGTAGGAGGTCGGCCGCGCGCTTGGCAACCCCTTCGCAGGGGTCCGCCGGCGCGCTTCGGCGACACCCGGGCCAAACCGTATCCGGCCGGTGCGTGCGTCAGAACCACTTGCGGCGCCGCAGGAAGACGAAGAGCCAGCCGGTGAGCCCGACAGTCACGCCCAGCGTCGCCCAATAGGCGGGGCGCGACTGCAGGAGCGGCATGGCGCGGAAGTTCATCCCGAACCAACCGCCGATGATGAGCAGCGGCAGCGTGATGGCCGTGAGCGCGGTCAGCACCCGGATGCCCTCGTTGGCCTCGTGGCTGGAGCGGTTGAGGTAGACGCGGAAGAGCAGGATGGCCTGATCGGCCCAGCCGATGGCCATCTCCTCGATGCGCTGGAACTCGTCCTGCAGGTCGCGCAGGTAGGGCAGGAGTTTCTTGCGGAAGAAGGCCGAGCGGCCCTGCGCGAGCTCGGCCACCAGCTCGCGCTGCGGGCGGATGATCTGGCGCAGGGCGGAGAGGTCGTTGCGCAGCTCCACGATGCGCGCGTCGAGCCGGACCTTGCTGCGGTCGAGCACGGCCTCCTCGAGTTCCTCGATCTCCGTACGCAGCTCCGCGAGCGCGGGCCCGTAGTAGTCGGCGAGCAGGTCCAGGATCGTGTGCGCGATCCGGTCGGGTCCGCGCACGAGCGCCGCGCCCGGGCGCTGCAGGCGATCGCGCGCGACCTGCACGGGCTTGAGCGGCTTGCGATGGAAGGTGATGAGGAAATTGCGCCCGAGGATGAGGTCGACCTCGGTGGTATTGAACTTGTCGGCACGCGTGTAGTCGACGGCGTGCATCACGATATAGACGTAGTCGTCGTAGTGCTCGACCTTGGGCAGCGGGGAGTCCTGCAGGCAGTCCTCGATCGTGAGTGGATGGACGGAAAACCACTCCCCCAGCACGCGGCGCGCCTCTTCGTCGGGCGATTCACTCAGGTCCACCCAGAGCATCACGGCCGGATCCGCGCGCAACGCCGCGATCTGCTCGTCGGGCGGATTGGCCCCGGAGCAGCGGTGATCGCGGTAGACGAGGGTCTGGATCATGGGGAAGTGGGAATGCCGAACGTCGAATGCCGAATGCCGAACCGGGCGCGCCGAACCGACGTGTCCGTTTGCCTTACCGGGTGACCTCCCTGTTCATTCGCCATTCGAAGTTCGCCCTTCGCCCTTTCCTAGATCCACCCCCGGCGCTTGCACCACAGGAACATCGCGCCGGTGCTGGCCAGCATCACGCCGAGCGCGACCCAGTAGCCGGCGGGCGACGCGATCTCGGGGATGTGCTGGAAGTTCATCCCATACCACGTGCCGATCACGATGGGCGGGAGCGTGATGGCGGTGAGGGCGGTGAGGACCTTGATGCCGTCGTTGGTCTGGCTGGCGGATTTGTTGAGATAGAGGTCGAAGGAGACGAGCAGCTCGTCGGCAAAACCCGCGGCCGTCTGCTCGATGCGCAGGAGGTTATCGCGCAGGTCGCGGTAGTAGGGCTGCATGATCGCGCGGATGATCTTGGTCTCGCCGTGCGCGAGCCGGTTGATCACGTCGCGCTGCGGGCGGATGATCTGGCGCAGGTGCGCGACCTCGCTGCGCACCTCGAGCAGGCTGGTCAGCAGCGTGTCGGAACTCTCGGCGAGGATGCGGGCCTCGATCTCCTCGATCTCGGCGCGGAGCTCGTCGGTCACCGGCTTGAAGAGGTCGACGAGGTTGTCGAGGATGGTGTGGGCGATGCGGTCGGGCCCGCGCGCGATCACGCCGGTGGCGCGGTTGATCTTCTCCACGAGCGCGTCGATCGAGCGCAGCGCCTTGCGATGGAAGGTGACGAGGAACTCCTTGCCGAGGAAGAGATCGAGCTCCGTGGTGTTGAACTTCTCCGTGCGCGTGAAGTCGACGGCGTGCGTCACGATGAAGAGGTAGTCCTCGTAGTCCTCGATCTTGGGCAGGCTGCTCGGCGTGACGCAGTCCTCGATCGCGAGCGGATGGAAACCGAAAACCCCCTCGAGCACCTGCTTGATCTCCTCATCGGTCGGGTTCTCGAGATCGACCCAGAGATGCAGTCCCTTGTCGGCGCGCACGATGCGCAAGGCCTCGAGCTCGAGATCGCGGCCCGCGAGTTTGCCTTCGCTGAAGATGAACGAGCGAATCATGCGCGCGCCTCATCGTGGTGGCCGCACCGATCGAGGCAAGGCCACTCGCGGCGATCGGCCGCGGTGCGGTGAAATCAAACAAGGCTGCGTCCGCGACTCGCCTCAGCAAGCCACGGCCCCGGGCGCGGCGGCGCGCGCCTCGGCCTGCGCGATCACGTCGATGAACGCCTCGGGCGTCTGGGCCTCGAGCAGCGCCGCGCGCAGGACGGGATCCTTGAGCAGGCGGCAGAGCGCCCCGACGACCAGCAGGTAGTCCTGGGCGCGGCCCTTCGGCGTCGCGAGGACGAACATGAGCCGGACCGTCTGGTTTGAGTTCTCGAAAAGCACACCACCGGAACTGCGGCCCACGGCCATGACGATCTCAGTGGTGTGGTCGGTGCGCGCGTGCGGCAGCGCGATCTCGTTGCCGATGCAGGTCGTGTCGAGCCGCTCGCGCGCGAGGAGTTCGGTGTAGAACGCACCGAAGTTCGTCAGCTGCGGAATGCCCTCCAGCCGTCGAGCCACCTCGTTGATGGCATTGGTGCGCTTCGTGGCCTGGACATCCAGGACGATGCGGCTGGGATCGAGCAGCTGGCTGATGCGCAGACCCATGGCGGTTGAATCGACAGAAAACCCGAAGAGGAGAGACAAAATTCGCGGGGTCCGGCGCCGGACCTCCGCGGTGGAAATTCTCTCCTAGCAGCGCCGGCGGAAGGGCTCAACGTGTTTCTCGCCGCGCCGCGCAGATTTTGCGGTGATCCACCCACGCACGCGCGCGTTCGTCGACGCGGCATCGTGAAGATTGGTTGCGCGCTCAAAAGAGCCGGCCCTGCCGCAGCTCGTCGCGGCGCGCGCCATCGCCGGTGCTCGCGGCGAGCGTGTGCGCGAGTGTCCACGGAAGACCGTCGGCGTCGCACGCGAGCCGCGGCAGCACCAACGCACACGCGAGCGCGTCGAAGAGCGCGCAATGATAGCACCGGCGCGCTTCCGGACACCAACGCCGCGCGGCTTCGTCGAGCGCGGCGGCGAGCCCGAAGGCCTGCACGACGTCACCGAGCGCGGCCGACGATCCGTTCCCGCGTGGCAGCATCGCCGTCGCAAGACGTCCCGTGTCGATCCACGGCCCCCACTCCGCGACCTCGCGTCCCGCATGCAGAAAATCCGGCGAGAGCCGCGGGCATGGCCATACCGCGCGAAGGAGCGCGTTCTCCGTGCCGCTGAAGTGCGCGGCGAGCACACCGTTCGCACGGAGCGCCGCGAAGCGCTCCCACTCCACAGCAAACGGCGCGGCGTCCGCGAGGTCGGCCTCGCGCAAGCCGTGCACGCGGGTCTCATCGGCGCTCACGCGCACACGCGCACGACACAGTCGCGTCGCGACCTCGCTGATCACACCGCCGGTGAGCGTCACCACGCCGAATTCGACGATGCCGGTCTCGCGGCTGCCCTCGAAGTCGATGACGTGGACGGGAATCTCGGTCCAGAGCACGGGGTCAGTATGGGCGGCGAACAGGAAGCGCCACGATGGAGGACGGCCGAGCGCCGCCGCCCCGCACGCCCCGCGCCACCCGGCTCAGGGTTTCGCGGCCGGGATCTGCGCGAGCAGTTCGGCGATCGCCTCGCGGATCTTCTGCACGCGCTCCGGGACCGACGCCCGCTCATCCTTGATCGCCGTGCCGAAGCCGACCCAGATCATTTCACGGGTCTTGGCGTCGTAGGTCTGCACGGCCATGCGACCCTGCTCGAAAGTATCGACCTGCACCATGCCCGAGGAGATGGCGAAATCGGTGTAGGAGCCGTACCAGTTCGAACCGACATAGCCCGGCACGTAATTCCAGTTGGTCACGTTGACCTTCGGCAGCCAACCCGCGGTGACATTGATCACCACGTCGGCGCTCTCGGGCGAGGCCACCTTGTATCCCTTGGCCTCAAACCCCCGCGCAATCGAATCCTGGATCGCCGGGAGCACGGCTTCGATGATGGTCTTGCTGCCACCGGGAAGCGTCTCGGTCATCGGCAGCACCGCGTAGGTGCGATACTTGGACCAGTCGACCCCGGGCTTCTGCTCCACCTTCAAGGATGTCTTGGTCGCGCAGCCGGCGAGCGAGACGAGGACGAGCGTGGCCAGGGCGAGGCGAATCAGGGTCTTCATGGGCGCGACAAGTTCCCTCGTACTCGGACCCGCGAGTCAAGGCAGGTCGCGACCGCGCAGCGTGTTCCCGCGCGGGCCATCACCGGGTTGGCCGCCCCCGCGCTCAACACACGAGGCTGGCGAAATCCATGAAGTCCGCGCGCAGGCCGCCGGGCACGCCCTTGCAGATGACGGAGACCGCGTCGTGCGAATGCAGCGACTCGAGGTGCGCGCATGCGACCTGGAAGTCGACCACGCGCCGGTCGCCAGCCAGCCGCTCATAGACCAGGCGCGCGGCGTCCTCGACGAACTTGATGTAGGCGCCGTTCATCTCGGCGAACGCCTGCTCGTCCTCGCGCTTAACCAGCACCTGCGTCTCGGTCTTGAGCGCGGCGAGGCAGTGCGCGTGCAGGTCCTCGAGCGTGAGTTTCTTCCCGCGCGCCACCTCGACGACCACGCGAGCCTTGCTGCGCTGCGAATGCGGTACGGAAAAAACGCCGCGGGTGTCGCGCGCGTGCTCCGCCAGTTCGGCCGAGCACGGGCAGGCGGAGGAATAGACGAAATCGAGATGGATGTACTTCCGGAAGCGTCCCGCGCGATCCATCACGCCCTCGTAGGCCGCGCGGTAGAACTGCCAGCCGTCGAGCCCGCTGCGCAGGCTGCGTTGGAGAAGTGGATACGAGAAGGCGACGCGCAGCCGCGCCTCGTGCGCGCCGACCCGGCGCCGGTAGTCGGCGAGGATGCGCTCGAGCGTCTCGGGCGTGAACGTCCGCTCGCGGTGCTCGTAGAACGAGCGCATGATGCGCGACATGTTGATCCCCTTGAGCCCGGCCTCGAGCGAGACCGTGCCGGTCACGGTGGCCTCGAGTTCGCGCGGCGCACCTTTCTTCACCGCAAAACGCAGCGGCAGCCGGAACCCCGCCACGCCGACCTGCTGAATCGGCACCGGCGCGCCCTCGATCGCGTCGACGGCCTCCATCATGTCGGGCAATTCGGCCCGGTACTCGGCCGAGGGCCGGAACGCGGCATCGAAGCGGCGCGGCATCACCGGCTCGGCGCCGCGGCGCGAGCGGTGCAGGTAGAGTTTGGCGGACTTCTTTTTCATGGTCGTTTTTGGGCCTGGGGGCGGCGGGTGACGATAACCGCCGGTGTAGGCGCGCCGGACGCGGCGCGCGGGTCGGGACGATGGATCAGGCGGGAGGCGGGCCTCCCGGGCCGTAGTATTCTCCGGAGTTGCGCTCGGTCTCGTGCAGGCGCAGCCGGTAGAGCCGCGCGGGCGGCGCGATGTGGGGCGCGAGGCGCGCCCAGAAGGCGATCAGGAGGTTTTCCGTCGACGGCAGCACCCCGCGCAGGAACGGCACGTCGAGGTTGAGATTGCGGTGGTCGCAGGGCGCGACGATCTCGCGCTGCGCGAGGTCCGCAAGTCGGCCGAGATCGATCACATATCCGGTTTCCGGATCGGGGCGACCGATGACCGATATCTCCAGCGAGTAGTTGTGCCCGTGCCAGTTCGGGTGGTTGCACGGGCCGAAAGTGCGGCGGTTCCACGCGGCCGAGCGCGCGGGATTGTGGAGGCGGTGCGCGGCGTTGAAGTGCACGGCGCGCGTGACCACGACCGGGCCGACGTCCACCACAGCGCCGCCGTCCGCGCGGGCGCGCGGGGACGTGGTCGTGGAGGTGGACGATGGACGAACGCGTTTCACAAAAGGTCGGTGAGTAAGCGCACCGGCGCGCCTAGGTCAAATGGTTGGATCATTCCCATGGGTCGGCCGGGGCCATGCGCACGGGTTGGCCGACCCTCGCCCCGGTCACATTTTCCGTTGCTCTGGCTGGTCCGGGAGTCGTTTGCTGCCCGCGACCATGGCCATGCGTCTCACGATCCTCGGAAGCAGCAGCTCGGGCAATTGCGCCCTGCTGTGCACCGACTCGTGCAAGGTGCTGATCGACGCGGGGTTCTCGGCCAAGCGCATCGCCGAGATGCTGGGCGCGGCCGGCCACGGCCTCGACCAGATCGACGCGATCTTCCTGACCCATGAGCACGGCGACCACTGCACCGGGATCTCCGGCCTGGCGCGCTGGCCGGGCATCAAGATCTTCGCCAATCGCGGCACGGCCGAATCCGTGCAACGCTCGTTGCGCCACCGGCCGGACTGGCAGCTCTTCGAGACGGGGTCGCGATTTCGCTTCCGCGACCTCGAGGTGGAGAGTTTTTCCATCCCGCACGACGCGATCGAGCCGGTCGGGTACGTCCTTGCGCACGGCGACGGCGACCTGCTCTCGCCCCGGCGTTCCGTGGCTTTTGTGACCGACCTCGGCTACGCGCCGGAGTTGGTGCGGCAACGCATCCGCGACGTCGACGTCCTCGTGCTCGAAGCCAACCACGACCTCGCCCTGCTCCAGCGCGACACCAAACGCCCGTGGTCGGTGAAACAGCGCATCTCCGGCCGCCACGGCCATCTCTCCAACGAGGCCGCGCGCGACCTCATGGCCTCGGTCGAAAGCCCGGCCTGGCGCCACGTCTGCCTCGCCCACCTCAGCCGCGACTGCAATAGTTTGTCCGCCGTCGAGGCTGCGTTCGCACGCTTCATGCAGCCTGGTCTCGGCTTCGCCCTGTCCATCGTGCCGCCCGATTCCGGCGGTCCCATCTTCGATCTCTCATGAAACCCACCGGCCTCCGCCGCACCAAAATCATCTTCACCATCGGTCCCGCGACCGACTCGCCCGAGATGCTCGAGCAGGTCATCCGCGCCGGCGCCGATGTCTGCCGCATCAACATGGCGCACGCCAAACACGACTACGTCCGCCAGGTCGTGGCCCGCGTGCGCGAGGCATCGAAGAAGGCCGAACGCGAGATCGCGATCATGATGGACGTGAAGGGCCCGGAGATCCGCACGGGCGACGTCGCCACGCCGATCGAGCTCAAGCCCGGCGAGATCTTCGACTTCACCGTCAAGCCCGGCGCCCAGGGCGGCGAGGAAGTGCGCTCGGTCGACGTCAACTACCGCGACCTGGTCAACGACATCCGCGTGGGCGACACCGTGCTCGTCGACAACGGCCTCATCCGCTTCGAGGTGCTGGAGAAGAACGACGCGAAGATCCGCTGCAAGGTCCTCATCCCGGGCAAACTCGGCAGCCGCCGCCACATCAACCTACCCGGCGTGCGCATCAACCTGCCCGCGCTCACGGAAAAGGATGTCGGCGACGTGAAGGTGGCCGTCGAGTGCGGCATCGACTTCATCGCGCTCAGCTTCGTGCGCGAGCCGAACGACATCGAGAAACTCCGCCACCTGCTCGACGACCTGCGCTCGCCCGCACGCATCATCGCCAAGATCGAGGACCAGCAGGCGATCAACAATCTCCAGGACATCATCAAGTGCTGCGACGCCCTCATGGTCGCCCGCGGCGACCTCGGCATCGAGTGTCCCTTCGAGGACCTGCCCATCATCCAGCGCCGCGCGGTCAAGACCTGCCTCACCTACGGCAAGCCCGTGATCATCGCCACGCACATGCTCGAGTCGATGATCACCTCGCCCATGCCGACGCGCGCCGAGGTCTCGGACGTGTCCAACGCCGTTTTCGAGCAGGCCGACTGCGTCATGCTCTCCGGCGAGACGACGGTGGGCAAATTCCCGATGCAGTGCGTGGAGGCCTTCGACCGGATCTCGCGCCGCATCGAGATCTCGGGCGCCGGCGGGCTCGGCGTGCAGCCGCAGCTCGGCAGCGACCAGGCGAAAATGCTGCGCTCGGCCGTCGTCATGGCCAACGAGCTGCGCGCCGCCGGCATCGTGGTGTTCACGCGCCGTGGTTTCGTCGCGCAGGGCATCGCGGCGCTGCGCCCCGAGTGCTCGCCCATCTTCGCCTTCACGAACATGCCCGTCGTGCTGCGCCAGATGCGGCTGCTGCGCGGGGTGGAGCCGATCTACGCGACGTTTGGCAGCGACCCCGAGAACACCGTGCAGAAGGCGATCGGCATGCTCACGCAGGCCGGCCACGTGAAGCCCGGCGACAAGGTCGTCGTGGTGAGCGACATCCTCGCGAGCGACCGGCTCATCAACAGCATCCAGCTGCGCAACGTAGAGTGACCACCGGAGGCCGGCCACGGGGGATTCCCCGGCGGCGCACACGGCCTCTGCATTAGGTTCGTGGATACGCCCGTCCCGGGGATTGACTCGGGGCGGGCGCGCCGTTTCTGTGCCCGCACTCCTCCCGCGGTCGATGCTGCCCGGCCGCCCCACTCCCATACATGTCAGCCAGCTCCGGTCGCACCCGTCGGCGTGGATTCACGCTGACCGAGCTCATCGTGGTCATCACGGTGCTCGCCGTCCTCGCGCTCCTGTTGATCCCCGTGGTCGCCAAGGTCCGGGCCTCCGCACAGTCGACGCACTGCACCTCCAACCTGCAGCAGATCGGACGCGCCTTCACCCTCTACGCCCAGGACAACAAGAGCTGCCTGCCCGCGCCCGTGCAGACGGACGGCACGCCGTGGTACGTCGCGATCCATCCCTACACGGGCACGCCCTGGCGCAACGATTTCGCCCAGCTTGCGCCGGTCTTCCTCTGCCCGACATGGCAGCTCGACGCAGACAACACGCCGGTCGCGGGCGACATCGGGTATGCGATGTCGGCGGGGGTCGGGCCCGCGGTCGATCCGGGCCGGCCCGTCTCGATGCCCACGCTCCAGCGGCCGACCCAGACGGTCGTCGTGCTCGAGTTGACTGGAACGACATTCCCATACTTTCCGGATGCGGGGCAGAGCCTGGCGGAGTTTGGCGGGGACTACATGTCCACCTTCGAGGCGCACGGCTGCGACCGGCACTCCGGCGCCGCCAACTACCTCTTCGCCGACGGCCATGTCGGTCACCACAGCCCGACCGAGGCGGCGGCCTTCCTGAAGTGATCGGCCGCGGTCCCCGGCCTCGGCGGCCGCCTCGACCGGCCGGGTGACGCGGTCGCCGACGATTTTCCCGACACCCGGGCCGGTCGGCCCATGAATCGCGTTAGGCCGTTTTCCACAAGGTAGTTACGCAATCGGCGCCGCGTAAATCTACGGTTAGACTGAGCCGCTAAAAAACTTCCGGTTGCTTTTCACCCCGGCCTGGCCATGTTCCCGGCCGTCCCGCTTAGCGGGACTTGGGGTAACACAGAAAATAATGGCCCGGGCGCTTAGGGGTAGGCGCCCGGGCCTTCTTCTGTCCGGACATCTCGCCCATCCCTGGCACGCCCCACCCGCACCGGTCCGCTCGGCGCCGGGCCTGCGACGAAAACCGCGGATCACCTAAACACCCGATCACCCTGTATCACACTCAGGTGGATGCTCGATTGTGAATGTAACAGGATTTTTATACTCTGCCCCCGCACGCTAGCCAGGTCCGGGTGAGATCGCGCGCTTCTTCTGCTCCCGCAGGTGCCGCCTTCAAGTCCGTCCGGATCAGGACGGCGTGCGTTCCCGAAAGCAGCGCCAGTCCACTCCTCGCAAGTCAATACGGGCCCGGACCTTGTCTGGGTCCGTATTGCTTTTGGGCCCGGGCAAGGCGGGCGCGACGCATGCGCGTGCCGCACTTGCGCCCTCCGCCCACGACGGATTCAGTGCGGGACCTCGCATGAACCGCCCCCTCGTCCGCACGCTTCCCTGGCTCCTCCTGGTCGTGACTTCGTTCGTGCTCGGACGATGGAAGGGGCAGACCTCGGTCAGGCACGGCACGGCCGCGGCCGAGCAGGCATCCGCGACGATGCCCGCCGCGACTGCGCCCGAACGGCCGGTCACGCCTTCGGCACCGCCGCCGTCCCGGACCGAGGTCCTGGCGCGGGAGTTGACCGACCTGCACGCCGCCGCCCGGACGATGCCCGTGCCGGATGCACGGACGTATGCATTCTTCGAGGGACTCGGGCTCGCCGATCTCCCCGGGGTCTCCGCTCAGATCCGCGGCATGCCGCAGGGCAACGAGCAGGACCTCTTCTTCGCGATGGTGATCCGGCGCTGGGCGGAACTCGACGGTCCGGCCGCGCTCGACGAAGCCGCACGCTTTCCCGCCCTGGGCACACGCCAGAATGCCGAAGCCGGCGCATGGGAGGCCTGGGGTGCGCGTGAGCCCCGCGCCGCGCTCGCGCGCGCCAAGCTCGCCGGTCCGGGGGCGTCGCGCGACCGCGCCCTCGCGTCGCTGTTGAGCGGCGCGGCGACGCGTGACCCGCGCCTCGCCTTCGAGTTGTGGCAAAGTGCGCCGGAGGATTTTCACAACGCTGCCCTCGGGCCTCGCGCGCTGGATCAGATCGTCGCGGCCGCCTGCGGGACGGGACAACGTGAGGCGATCCAGGCCCTCGCGGCCGCTCAGCCCGCGGGCGTGACACGCGACCGCCTCGTCGCCGCGCTGTGTGGGGAATGGGGCGGCCACTACCCCGACGACGCCCTGCTCTGGCTCAATGAAACACTGACCGAGGGCGAATCGCGCACCGCCGCGATGGGCCGCATCTTCGAGTCGCTCGTGCAAAAGGATCCCGCCCTCGCGGCCACCTGGGGCGCAGAGTTCCCCGACGCACGCCGCCGCTCCGGCATGATCGCCTCGGCGGTATCCTCGTGGGCCGAGATCAACGCGACCGACGCCGAGCTCTGGATCAACGAGCAGCCCGACGCTCCCGAGCTCGACGGCGCCACCTTCGCCATGGCCGCCCACTACATCGGCTCGAAGGACATGCCGAAGGCGTTTTCCTGGATACGCCGGTTGCGTCGCGACGAGGCCCGCAGCGAGATGCTGGGCAACCTCGGCCGGGCCTGGTCGCGCGAGCGGCCGTCGGAGTTTCGCCAGTTCATCGACTCCACCTCGCTCAACCGCGCCGAACTCGACGCCCTGCTCTCGAAAGTCGATCCGGCCAGCTAAGTCGGCCGCCCGCCGGGCTCACTCGCTCCGCCCGCGCCCGCCACGCAGCCACAGCTGAGTGACGACCAGGGCCGCGACACCACCGGCCAGGCCGACGAGCAACACCGGTTTCACGCGCGTGCGCATGCCGACCGCAAGGGCGCCGACGGCCACGAGCCAGAGCAGCGCGACCATGACGAGGACCTTGCGTGTGCGTTCGTGGCCGTCGCCGCGGGGCATGTCGGCGTCACGATGACCACGGAGCCGGCGCGGTCACGGCCATTCTCCGCCCGCCGGGTCCATCCCGCCGGACGCGCCGCGCACCCTGCATCGCTTCGGCTGGCGCTTGGCATCGCTTCTGCCTTCATTCCGACGCCGCGCCCCGCGCCGGCGCCTGCGTCATGAAACTTCGCATCGTCCACACCATCACCTACCGCTACAGCGAACCCGTGGCCCTGGCACCCCAGCGCGTGCTCATGCGCCCGCGCGAACACCACCACGCCTCGGTGCTCGGGTTCCGCCTCGAGGCGAGCCCGCGCGCCAAGATCTTCTGGGCGCGCGACGCCTGCGAAAACAGCCTCGCCAGCGTGCACGTGCATGAGCGTTGCTCCGAGTTCACGCTGCGCGCGAGCAGTGAGGTGGAGACCCTCGATGCGAACCCGTTCGACTTCCTCCTCATCTCCGAGGCCGCGCGCCACCCCTTCCATTACACGCCGGCCGAGACGACCGCGCTCGCCCCCTATCTCGAGCCGCCGCGCGGCCGCAGCCACCCGCTGCTCTCCTGGTTGCGCGCGATCATGCCGCAGTTTCCCGACGACACCCTGGCGTTGTTGACGCAGTTGAACCGCACACTGCGCGACCAGGTCCACCTGCGCGAGAAACTCACGCCGCAGGTGCAGACTCCCGAGGAAACGATCAAGGCCCGCGCCGGCACCTGCCGGGACTTCGCCAACCTGATGATGCACGCCTGCCGCGCCCTCGGCTTCGCCGCGCGCTACGTCAGCGGCTACCACCTGGACGAGACCGCGGGCTCCGGCCTGCACGCGTGGACGGAGGTCTACCTGCCGGGCGCAGGCTGGAAGGGATTCGACGCAAGCACGTCGTTGCTGAGCGACGACCACTACGTGGCGGTGGCCTGCGCGCCCGCGCCGGACAATCTCGCGCCGGTCAGCGGCTCGTTCTGGGGCGGTCCCGGCGCGACCTCGACCATGGAGGCCGTGGTGTCCGTATCGCGCGTGTGACCACACGCGCGACACCGGCGTCCGATCCTGCCAGATCGATGCAAGCCGCGGCTCCCATCGCAGAGAACGTCCGCCGCTGCGCCCACGCAGTCGAGGCCGCATTCACCGCCGCCCGGGTGCGCCTGACGATGGGCGGAGAACCGACCTTCGTGCCGCTGCAGCCGGCCGGGGCGGAATGGAGTGGTGCCGCGCTCGGCCCCACCAAACTCAGCTACGCGCGGCGCTTCGCCGACGCCCTCCTCGCCACCACCCTGCCCGGCGGCGTGGTCATCGAGACACCCGGCAAGCTCTACCCCGGCGAAGACCTCCCGCGCTGGGCCCTGCAGGTCCACGCCCGCACCGACGGCGCGCCGCTCTGGCGAAACCGGGCGTTACTGCGCGGCGACGATACGCCCGGTGGATCCGCGACGGTGGGGTGCGCGCTTGCGCTCGCGCGCGCGCTGGCGGGCCGGCTCGGACTCGATCCCTCGCACGTCCTGCCGGTCGACGAACGCGCCGGCCCGACCGAAGTACCGGTCCCGCGCGGCTGCGTGCTCCCGCTCGACGATCGCGACGGGACGTGGATCTCCGATCACTGGGTGTATCCAGCGGGTCGAGTCACCGTCGACGAGCCGGGCCGCTGGCTCGGCCTGCGCCTGCCGCTGGGCGCACTGCCCGCCGGGGCCCTGCGTCGCGCCCTCACCGTCGAGGCTCGGGATGGCCAGCTCGCGGTATTCGTGCCGCCGCTGCTCTTCGAGGCCTACGCGCGCCTGCTCGCCGCCATCGAGGACGCCGTCGCCGCGATCGACCCCGGGCCCCTCATCCTCGCAGGCTACGCCCCGCCGGCCGCACCGGGTTTTCTCGCGCTTGGCCTCACGCCCGACCCGGGTGTGATCGAGGCCAACCTCCCGCCGTGCGCGACCTGGGAGGCGTATCAATCCTGGCTCGACGCCCTCTACCGCGCCGCGGACCGGGTCGGCCTGTGCGCGCGCAAACTCCACTTCAACGGTCGCACCACCGGCACCGGGGGCGGCGCCCATGTGTGTTTTGGCGGGCCCACGCCGCTCGAGAGCCCGTTTTTCGCGCGCCCGGACCTGATCCCCTCGATCCTGCACTACTGGCAGCGGCACCCCGTTCTCTCCTACGCCTTCACCGGTCAGTACATCGGCCCGACTTCGCAGGCGCCGCGACCCGATGAGACCCTGCCCGATCGCCTCGGCGAGCTCGCCCTGGCCTGTGAAGGCGCACCCGAGGTCTGCCGGCCTGACGCGCTCCTCCAGTTCGACCGCCTCTTCCGCCACCTGCTCGCCGACGGCGGCGGCAACACCCACCGCACCGAGATCAGCGTCGACAAGCTCTGGAACCCGCTCATGCCGAACGGCTGCCTCGGGCTGCTGGAATGGCGGGCGTTTGAGACGCAGCCCACCGCGCGCGCCCTCGGACACGTCGGGCTGCTCCTGCGCGCCATCCTCGCGCGCCTGCTGGCGCGGCCCTGTGCGGAGCCATTCATCGACTGGGGCGCGAGCCTGCGCGATCGTTTTCTGCTGCCTTCGTTCCTCTGGCTGGACCTCGGTGCGATCATCGACGATGTGCGCGCCTGCGGCCTGCCGTTCGATGCGGCATGGCTGGCCGAGGCGTGGGCGTTTCGTTTCCCGTGTCTCGGCACACTCGATACACCGCACGGCACGATCGAGATGCGACAGGCCCTCGAGGTCTGGCCGGTGCTCAGCGAGCAGGACAACGGCGCCATCACCTCGCGCGTGGTGGACTCGAGCCTCGACCGCGTGGAGTTCCGGCTGGCCGACCCCGCCGCCGCGGGACGCGGGCGCCTGCTCGTCAACGGACGCCCGCTCACGCTCCGTCGCGAGGGTGAGGTCTGCGCCGCGGGTGTGCGCTTCCGGGCCTTCACGCTGCCCACGTCGTTCCATCCCCACATACCCGCCCACGCGCCCCTGAGCATCGAGTGGGCCGACGCCGTCACGGGCGTGGTCCTGGCCGCGGCGCGGTGGCACAGCTGGCATCCGGACGGCGAGGCCTATCCCGGGCTGCCCGCCGACGAGGCCGAGGCGGCCGCGCGCATGGTGGCGCGCTGGGTGCGCGACGACGCGACGCGCGGTGCGCGCCGCGCCATCCCGGTCGCCGACCCCGGGCAGGCCGCTCACGAATACACGCTCGACCTCCGGCGCCGCTGCCCGCCAGCGTGGCAGGCTTCCACGCCGACCACCGCCGGACGCCCATGATTGAAGCCCACGAACTCTCGAAGGAATTTCGCGACCGCAAGCGCGGCCTCGTCCGTGCCGTCGACGGCGTCAGCTTCACCTGCCGGCCCGGACGGATCTTCGGCCTGCTCGGCGCCAACGGCGCGGGCAAGACCACGACCCTGCGCATGCTCGCCACGCTCCTCACGCCCACCGGCGGCCGGGCGCTCGTCGCCGGGCATGACGTCGCCTCCGAGCCGGAGAAGGTGCGCGCGAAGATCGGGTTCATGAGCAACAGCACCGCGCTCTACGGCCGGCTCACCGCGCGGGAGATGATCGAGTATTTCGGGCGCCTGCACGGCATGGACGGCGCGGCGCTGCGCGCGCGGGTCGACACGCTGATCGGGGAACTCGGCATCAGCGAGTTCGCCCGCGGCCGCTGCGACCGGCTCTCGACCGGACAAAAGCAACGCGTCTCGATCGCGCGCGCGATCGTGCACCAGCCCGAGGTCGTGATCTTCGACGAACCGACCAACGGCCTCGACGTGATGACCTCGCGCACAATCACGGGCTTCATCCACCGCTGCCGCGCGGAGGGCCGCACCGTCATCTTCTCCTCGCATATCATGAGCGAGGTCGAGCGCCTGTGCGACGAGATCGCCGTCGTCCACGACGGCCGGATCGTCGCCCACGGCACGATGGACGAACTCCGGGCCAAGACGGGCCGGACGCAGCTCGAATCGGTCTTTCTCGCCCTCGTGGGCGAGCCCGAGGAGGTGGCGTCGTGAGGGCCGCGCGCACGGTCTTTCTCAAGGAAATGCGCGAAATGCTGCGCGACCGGCGCTCGCTCTTCGTCGCGTTCGTCGTGCCGCTGCTGGTGATGCCCGTAATCTTCGTCATCGTCGCGCTCACGGCCAAAAGCCGCGAACGCACCGACCGCGAGGAGGTGCTGCCCGTCGGCCTGATCAACACCGTCGCCATCCCCGGCCTGCCCGAGGCGATCGGCGCGCAGGCCAACCTCGCGCCGCGCAGCTTCGCCGTGCGGGAGGACGCCGAGACGGCGATGCGCGACCAGGCCGTGCGCGCCATCCTGATCGTGCCGATCGAGGCGGCGGGCGCGTTCCTCGAGGGGCGGGCCGCGGCGGCGGAGATCGTCTACGACGGCGCGAGTGACAAGTCGCGCCTCGCCCGCGACCGACTCGAGAAGGTGCTGCAGGAGGCGGAAAAGGCCGAGCAGCTGCGCCGCCTCGAGGCGCGCGGGCTCAACCGCAGCCTGCTCGAGCCCTTCGACCTCAAGACGACCAACCTCGCCACACCGCGCCGCACGGGCGGTTTCGTGCTCGGCGCGATCCTGCCCTACTTCGTCATCCTCTGGACGGTGGTCGGCGGGATGAATGCCGCGTTCGACCTCTGCGCCGGCGAGAAGGAACGCGGCACGATGGAGACGCTGCTCGTATCCTCGGCCTCGCGACGCCAGATCATCGCCGGCAAGGTCGGCGCGGTCTGGTGCCTGAGCCTGGCCTCGGCGCTGTTTTCCCTCGTCGGACTCATCGTCTCGCTCTCCGGCACGTTCCGCGCCGTCGCGCACATCGGCGGCGAGACGATCGAGGTATCCTACGGCTCGATCGCGGCGGCCCTGGTCACGGTGATCCCGCTCGGCCTGATGATGTCCTCGGTGCTGCTCGTGATCTCCGCCATCGCGCGCAACCTCAAGGAGGCGCAGACCTACGTCTTCCCCGTGTCGATGTCGGTGATCGTCGCAGCCATGCTCTCCACCATCCTCGGCCAGGAGAACACGCTCGCCCTCGCGGCCGTGCCCGTGCTCAACACCGCGCTGGCGATGAAGCAGGTGCTGGCGGGTATCTTCAACGTCCCGTTCCTCGCCCTCTCCCTGACCACGAGCGTGGTCTACGCCCTGCTTACGCTGAAGCTCGCGGTGTCGATGTTCGAACGCGAGTCGGTGCTCTTCCGCGCCTGACCGCCCGCCGCGCCCCCCGACCTTGGAAACGCTTCCCACCACGCCCGACTCCGTCCCTGCCACCGACCCGGCGCCGCGCCTGGCCGCGCGTGACGCCCGCGTCTCGGCCGCGCGCCTGCGCCGCGCCATCGCCGAGGTCAACTCGGTGCACACGCCCGCGCAGCCCTCGGGCGACTGGTCGGGCGCGCTCGCCTGGGCGCTCGATCCCGAGCCGGTCGTGCTGGACGCCCCGACGTGGTCAACGATCGAGGCCGCCGTGCAGCAGCGCGCCCGCACGATCAACGCCTTTCTCGCCGACCTCTACACGCACCAGAACGTGCTGCGCCAGCGCATCGTCCCGCCTGAGATGGTGCTGGGCGACCCGTTCTTCCGGCGCGCCTGCGTGGGTCTCGAGCCGACCCGCGCCAGCCCGGCGACGCTGCTGCGCTTCGACCTGGTGAAGACGGCGGCGGGCGGCTGGATGTTCGTCGAGTCGTTCGCCAACACGACCGTCGGCGCGTCGTTCGCCGTGCAGAACCGCCGGTTCCTCACGCAGGAGCGCGGCGACCTTTTCGCCGCGCTGCCGGAGTTTCGCGTCGTCACCGACTTCCCGCTACGCCTGCTCGAGCATCTCAAGCGACTCTCCCTGCGCGACACCGACAACCCCACCATCGTCCTGCTCACGACCGGCCCCGAGGACCCGAACTACTTCGAGCACAGCTTCCTCGCCCGCAAGATGGGCCTGCCGCTGGCGCAGGGCGCCGACTTGCTCGTCCTCGAGGAGCGGGTCTTCTTCAAGACCATCGCCGGCCTCGTGCCCGTCGACGTGATCTACCGCCGCATGAACGACCGGCATGTCGATCCGGTGGTGTTCAACACCGACCGCCTCATCGGCGTGCCCGGCCTGGTGAGCAGCATCCGCGCGCGCCGGGTGGCCGTGGCCAACGCCATCGGCGCCGGCGTGGCCGACAACCGCGCGCTCGAGGCCTACCTGCCGCGCCTGACGCGCTACTATTTCGGCGAACGCACCCTGCTGCCCGGCGTGCCGTCCTACTACTGCGGCGACGTCGACCAGCTCGCCGTCGTGCACGACGACACGGACGGCGCGCTCGCGCTCCTTCCCACCCAGCCGTCGCACCACGCGTTTCCGTCGGCCCTGCCCGGCTGCGCGGCCGAGCAGCGCCGGCTCGCGCTGCGGGAACTGGCGCAACATCCCCATGGATACGTCGCCCGCGTGTGGCCGCAGGTCGCGGCGGGCAGCGCGCCCAATCTCGGACCCGGCGCGCGCGAGACGCGCCTGAGCTGCTTCGCCCTCTGCGACGGGCGGGACGTCGAGGTGATGCCCGGCGGGCTGTGCCGCAT